>CAMFJT010000101.1 GCA_945957125.1 uncultured Rhodospirillales bacterium
CACACACACACACACACACACACACACACACACACACACACACACACACACGCAATATACCTCTCACACGCGTGACCGCCACAGCGTCACACACGCGCCCAAGCGCGCGGGCGCCCCCCCCGCCGGGCTCCAGGCGGGGGGGGCCCGCCCGCGCTCCGGCGGGATCAGCGCATGCCCTCAGCGCGTGCCTTGGGGCAGGCCGGGGGCGAGACCCTGCGGCACGGGGGCCGGGGCCGGACCCGGCGGCCGCGCCTGTGCGGGCGCAGGACGGGGCTGCTGGGCGGGTTGCAGCGACTGGACGATCGCCCGGACCTTGGCCTGCTCGGCTTCTCCGGCCTTCTTGAACTCTTCCTCGTTCAGGAACCGATCCTTGTTCAGGTCCATGTTCAGGAACTGGTTGACTGCAAATGCCGTCAGCTCGACGCGATCGAGCATGTTGTCCTTGTTGGTATCGATCTCGGCGAACTTGCGCAGCGCGATCTGACGGCGCAGCTCGAACGGCGGCAGGCCCTGCGCCTGCGGACCGTCGGCCGGGCCGGCGAGGGCGGTGTATTCCTGCGGACTGACCTTGCCGTCGTTGTTCTTGTCGAGCTGGTCGGCGGTGCGCAGCTGCAGGTCGATGAAGTCGTTGATCGCGACCAGCCCCTGGCGACGGCGCGCCTGCTCCTCGCGGCGGGCCTGCTCCTCGCGGCGCAGCGCGTTCTGCATCACAAGCCGCACTTCCGGCTCGCTGATCTTGTTGTCGCGATCCATGTCGTACTGGTTGAACTCGGCATGCACGAGCGCCTCGGCTTCGGCGCGCTCGACGAAGCCGTCGCGATTGGTGTCGAGGTTCTGGAACTCCGTCCGGGCGCGGGCACGGCGCTCCTCGAGCGGGGCGATGTTCGGCCCCTCGGGCGTGAAGGGGGGCTCGGCGACCTTGAGGAATTCCTCGATCGTGAGCTTGCCGTCCCTGTTGGTGTCGAGCTCGACGAACGTCTTCATCCGGTACTTCAGGAAGTCGGCCCGGCTGACCTCGCCCTTCTTCTCCGTGTCGATCTCGCTGAACCAGAACGGAAGGGGGATGGGTGCATTTGCGCCTGCGGCGGGCGCCGGCGCCGGCGCGGGCGACGCAGCCCCGGTCGACGGCAGGGCGGGAGCGGGCGGTGCCGGGGCAGGAGCCGCCGGCGCCTGGGCAGGGGCCCCCGGCGCGCGGTTGGCCGGCCATCCCTGGGTCGGCGGCGTTTGGGCGGCGGCAGGGAAGGAGAGGGCGGCTGCAGCAAACAGGATGGGTCGAAGAAAACGATGCATCGGCAGCAGGTCCGCGAGCTTTGAGGGGGATTTCCTATCGGCGGCAATACGGTGCGTGTCAACGCCGCCGCTTCGCGCACCATGCGGCGTAATCACGCCAAATTCATGACGTGCCGCCATTTGGGTTGCGTCGTTCGGCGCGATGGGCCATCGTGCGCCGAGTGCAGGCCCCGCAGAAGGGTCGCAAGTACTTGGGAGGCAAGGGTAATTTCGCGGCTCCGGCGTGTTGTTTGCGTCCGCCCGCGAAACCGACGTAACCATGGCAAATCAGGCTTCATCCACTGCAGCGCCATTGCTGAGCGTGCGCAACGTCTCGGTTCGGTTCGGCGGCATCGTGGCGCTCGACGGCGTCACCTTCGACGTGTTTCCCGGCCAGATCGCCGGCCTGATCGGGCCCAACGGCGCCGGCAAGACGACCCTGTTCAACTGCCTGAGCCGGCTCTACACGCCGAATGCCGGCGACGTGCTGTTCGAGGGCAAGACAATCCTCAACCGCCCGCGCCACGACATCCCCCATATCGGCATCGGCCGCACCTTCCAGAACGTCGCGCTGTTCGACCACATGTCGGTGCTCGACAACGTCAAGGTCGGTTGCCACAGCCGCAGCACCACGAGCTTTTTCGAGAACGCAATCCGCCTGCGCCGGGTCGAAGAGGAGGAAGCGAAGATAACGAAGCGTTCGCTGGAGCTCATCGAGTTCATGGATCTCGTGCCGTTCATGCACGCGATGGCGGGGCCGCTGCCGTTCCCGATCCGCAAGCGGGTCGAGCTGGCGCGCGCACTCGCCTCCAGCCCCAAGCTGCTGCTGCTCGACGAGCCGGCAGCCGGCTTGAACCACGACGAGATCGAGACGTTGAAGGGCCAGATCAAGCGGGTGCGCGACACCCAGCACGTCACCGTGCTGCTGGTCGAGCATCACATGAGCCTGGTCATGTCGGTGTCCGACAAGGTGGTGGCGATCGATTTCGGCAAGAAGATCGCCGACGGCACGCCAGCCCAGGTCCAGCGCGACCCGGAAGTGATCCGCGCCTACCTGGGGACCTCGTGATGCCGTCGCTGCTCGAAGTGAAGGGCCTGAAGGCCTTCTACGGCCAGACCCAGTCGCTGTACGACGTGGGCTTCGACATTCCCGAGGGCGGCATCACGACGCTGCTCGGCGCCAACGGCGCGGGCAAGACGACGACGCTGCGCGCGATCTGCAACATGGTGCGGACCGAGGGCACCATCCGCTTCGCCGGCAAGGACGTGGTCGGCATGGCGACCGAGGAGATCGTGCGCCAGAGGATCGCGCACGTGCCCGAGGGACGCGGCACCTTCACCACGATGACGGTCGACGAGAACCTGCGCATCGCGGCCTATACCCGGCGGGACAAGGCCGAGGTCGCGGCCGAGCGCGAGCGCGTGTTCGCCTATTTCCCCCGGCTCAAGGAGCGCATCCAGCAGCAGGCCGGCACGCTCTCGGGCGGCGAGCAACAGATGCTGGCGATCGCGCGCGCGCTGATGCTGAAGCCGCGCCTGATGCTGCTCGACGAGCCGTCGTTCGGACTGGCGCCGCTGATCGTGCTCGAGATCTTCCGCATCCTGCGCCGCATCAACGAGGAGGAGAAGGTCAGCATCCTCCTGGTCGAGCAGAACGCGGCGCTGGCCCTCGACCTCGCCACCCATGCCTACGTGCTGGAGACGGGCAGGGTCGTGATGTCGGGTCCCTCCGATGTCGTGAAGAACGACGAGAACGTGCGCAAGTCGTACCTCGGTTACTGAGGCAGAAATGGAACAGTTCCTCCAGCAGCTCGCGTCAGGCCTCGCCAACGGCGCCATCTACGCCTGCGTGGCGCTCGCGCTGGTCATGATCTACGTCTCGACCGACCACCTGAACTTCGCCCAGGGCGAGATGGCGATGTTCAGCACCTACATAAGCTGGCAGCTCATGAACTGGGGCCTGAGCTACTGGGTCGCCTTCATCCTCGCCGTGGCGTTCTCCTTCGTGCTCGGCGTATTGATCGAGCGGATCATCCTGCGACCTCTACACAACGCACCGGTGCTGTCCGTCGTCGTGGTGTTCATCGGCTTGCTGGCGATCTGCAACTCGGTGGCCGGCGCGATCTGGAGCTACCTGATCAAGGAATTCCCCTCGCCGTTCCCCAAGTCGAGCTTCGGCATCGCCGGAGTGATCGGGCCGCACCAGCTCGGCGTCGTGCTGGTGACGCTGATCGTGCTTTCGCTGCTGTTCGTCTTCTTCCGCTTCACCCCGCTCGGACTGGCGATGCGCGCCGCGGCGCAGAACCCGCAGATGGCGCGCCTGGTCGGTGTTCGGGTCGACTGGATGCTGGCGCTGGGCTGGGGGCTCGCCGCCGCGGTCGGCGCGGTGGCCGGCATCATGGTGGCGCACATCGTATACCTCGATCCCAACATGATGGGCGGCATCCTGCTCTACGCTTTCGCGAGCGCCCTGGTCGGCGGCATCGGCAATCCCGGCGGCGCGGTGATCGGCGGCTTCATCGTCGGTGTCCTCGAGAACATGGTGGCCTTCACCGGCAACCAGATCGAGAAGGCGACCGGCGTCTACATCATCGGCAACGGCGAGAAGCTCACCGTGGCGCTGATCATCGTGATCTTCGTGCTCACCGTGAAGCCCGCCGGCCTGTTCGGCCGCGTCGTCGTGAAGAGGGTCTGAGATGCCGGCCTTTCCCAAGAAGTGGCTGCTGGTCATCATCGCGCTGGCGGTGGTCATCCCGCTGCTGAAGCCGGTGCTGCCCGACCTGGTGTCGGACTACCGGCTGTTCCTCGTGAGCACGATGATGATCGCCGCGATCGCGGTGCTCGGGCTCAACCTGCTGACCGGCTTCAACGGCCAGATCTCGCTCGGCCACAGCGCCTTCTACGCGGTCGGCGCCTACACGGCGGCGATCCTGATGGACAAGCTCGACGTGCCTTATTACGCGACGCTGCCGGTCGCGGCGGTGGTCTGCTTCATCGTCGGCTACCTGTTCGGCCTGCCGGCGCTGAAGCTGGAGGGCCATTACCTGGCGCTCGCCACCTTCGCGCTGGCGCTCGCGGTACCGCAGATCCTGAAATACAAGTGGCTCGAGGACCTGACCGGCGGCGTGCAGGGCATCGTGCTCAGCAAGCCGGAGCCGCCGTTCGGCATCCCGCTCTCCGAGGATCAGTGGCTCTACTACTACATCTTCGTCGTGATGGTGATCCTGTACTGGGCAGCCAACAACATGCTGAACAGCCGCAGCGGCCGGGCGATGATGGCGATCCGCGACTATCACATCGCCGCCGACACGATGGGCATCGATACCTCGCTCTACAAGACGGTGACCTTCGGCATCAGCGCTGCGTATACCGGCATCGCGGGCGCCCTCTCGGCCTCGGCGATCGCCTTCGTGGCGCCCGACAGCTTCAATTTCTTCCTGTCGATCAAGTTCCTGATCGGCCTGGTGGTCGGCGGCGTGGGCTCGCTCACCGGCTCGATCATCGGCGGCATCTTCTACGTGCTGGTCGACAACTCGGCGCAGGCGCTCTCGACCTTCGTCAAGAACGACCTCGGACTGCCGTTCGACCTGTCGGCCTACACCGTGTTCGGCATCCTGCTGATCGTGCTGATGTACCTGATGCCGATGGGCATCGTCGGCGGCGTCTACATCCTGATCCGGCGTCTCCAGCGTGCCGGGCGCGGCGCTCCCGCGGCGGCCTCGCGGCCGGCCGAGGCCGGCAAGGGCCACTGATCTTCCGTTCCTGCAATTTCAAGGTGAGGCAAGCGTATGGCGTGATCTCGTACAGGGAGGCTGAACATGAAAAAGACCAGCAGGCGTACCTTCGTGGCCGGTGTATCGGCTGCAGCAGTGCTTACGGGTAACCGAGTAGCGTTCTCGCAGAAGAAGTACGACGACGGGGCGAGCGATACCGAGATCAAGATCGGTCACACCAACCCCTATAGCGGTCCGGCGTCCGCGTACGGAGTCATCGGCAAGACGCTCCAGGCCTACTGGAAGAGCGTGAACGAAGCCGGCGGCATCAATGGCCGCAAGGTCAACTTCATCACCTACGACGACGGCTACAGCCCGCCCAAGACGGTCGAGCTGATCCGCCAGCTGGTCGAGCAGGACAAGGTGCTGTGCACCTTCAACACGCTCGGCACGCCGACCAACACGGCGATCCACAAGTACATGAACCAGAAGAAGGTGCCGATGCTCTACGTCGCCACCGGTGCGTCGAAGTGGGGCGATCCCAAGAACTTCCCGTGGACGATGGGCTTCCAGCCCGACTACCACACCGAGGGCGTCATCTATGCCAAGCACCTGCTGGCAAACGTGAAGGACGCAAAGATCGCCGTGCTGATGCAGAACGACGATTACGGCAAGGACTACTGGGAAGGGTTCAAGGAGGGCCTGGCCAAGGATGCGGGCAGGGTCGTCAAGCACGTCTCCTACGAGGTGACCGACCCGACGGTCGACAGCCAGGTCATCCAGCTCAAGGACTCCGGAGCCAACGTCTTCTTCAACATCGCCACGCCCAAGTTCGCCGCCCAGGCGATGCGCAAGGCGGGCGACATCGGCTGGAAGCCCGTCATCTATCTCAACAACGTCTCCTCGAGCGTGGCGTCGACGATGAAGCCGGCCGGCTTCGACAACGTCCAGGGAGTCCTCACGGCGCAATACCTGATGGATCCCACCGACAAGCAGTGGGACAGCCACGACGACATGAAAGCCTGGGTCGAGTGGATGAAGAAGCACAATGCCGGCGCCAGCCTGCAGGATGCCTCCAACGTCTTCGCCTTCGCCGTCGCGACGCTGATGCACGAAACGCTCAAGAAGTGCGGCGATACGCTGACGCGCGAGAACGTCATGAAGCAGGCCGCGAACTTCCAGAAGTTCCGGCTGCGCATGCTGCTGCCCGGCATCACCGTCAGCACCAGCGCCACCGACTTCTATCCCATCCAGGCCGTTCAGCTCTCGCGCTTCAAGGGCGAAAGCTGGGAGCTGTTCGGCGACATCATGCACGCCGAAAGCACCTGAACAGGAGGTATCTCGTGAAGACAAGCAGGCGCGTGTTCGTGGGCGGCGGCTCGGCCGCCGCCCTTCTGGCCGGCGCGGGGGCCCCGGCCGGCGCGCAGAAGAAGTACGACGAGGGCGCCAGCGACACCGAGATCAGGATCGGCAATACCAATCCCTACAGCGGCCCGGCCTCCGCCTATGCCGCGATCGGCAAGACGATCGACACCTATTTCAAGAGCGTCAACGAGGCCGGCGGCATCAACGGGCGCAAGGTGAAGTTCCTTTCGCTCGACGACGGCTACAGCCCGCCCAAGACCGTCGAGATGGTCCGCCAGCTCGTCGAGCAGGACAAGATCTTCGCCCTGTTCCAGTCGCTCGGCACGCCGTGCAACACGGCGATCCACAAGTACATGAACACCAAGAAGGTGCCGCAGATCTACGTCGCCACCGGCGCCTCGAAATGGGGCGATCCGCAGCACTTTCCGTGGACCATGGGTTTTCAGCCCGACTACCACACCGAAGCGGCGATCTACGGCAAGCACGCCCTGGCCAACGTCAAGGATGCGAAGATCGGCGTGCTTAGCCAGAACGACGATTACGGCCGCGACTATCTCGGCGGGCTGAAGGACGGTCTGGGCAAGGATGTCGGCCGCATCGTGAAGTCGGTGACCTTCGAGGCGACCGATCCGACGGTCGACAGCCAGATCATCCAGCTCAAGGATTCGGGCGCCAATGTCTTCATGAACTTCGCCGGTCCGAAGGCGGCGGCGCAGGGCATCCGCAAGGCGGCCGATCTCGGCTGGAAGCCGGCGCACTACCTCAACAACGTGTCGGTCTCCGTCGCGGCGGTGATGAAGCCGGCCGGATACGAGAACGCGCAGGGCATCATCACGGCATCGTACCTGATGGACGCCACCGACAAGCAGTGGGAGGCCAACGACGAGATGAAGGCGTGGAGCGCCTGGATGGACAAATGGATGCCCGGCGCCAACAAGGCCGATGCCAACCACGTCTATGCCTACGCCGTCAGCTTCCTGATGACCGAAACCCTCAAGCGCTGCGGCGACGAGCTGACCCGGGCCAATCTGATGAAGCAGGCAGCGGGCTTCCAGAAATTCCGGGTGCCGCTGCTTCTGCCCGGTATCACGATCAATACCAGCCCGACCGATTTCTATCCGATCCAGGCCGTTCAGCTCCAGCGCTTCAAGGGCGAGACCTGGGAGCTGTTCGGCGAGGTCATGCATGCGGAGAGCAGCTGAACCCGCTGCACGAAATCCGCTATTTCACACAACCCAGGCAGGCCGCCGGAATTCCGGCGGCCTCGTCATTTGCGTCTTTCCATGGCCATGATTTCGGGGGAAAAGGCGCACGCCATTTCATGGGAGGCGTGATCAGTGACAACGAGTAGGCGTACGTTCATCGGCGGCGTGTCGGCTGCCGCGGTGCTGTCGGGGACGGGCGCGTTCGCGCAGAAGAAGTACGACAACGGTGCAACCGATGCGGAGATCAAGCTCGGCCATGCCGGCCCCTATAGCGGACCTGCCTCCGCCTACGGCGTGATCGGCAAGACGATCGAGGCCTACTGGAAGAGCGTCAACGACGCCGGCGGCATCAACGGTCGCAAGGTCAATTTCATCACGCTCGACGACGGCTACAACCCGGCCAAGACCGTCGAGGTCGTGCGCCAGCTGGTCGAGCAGGACAAGGTGCTGTGCCTCTTCAACACGCTCGGCACGCCGTCCAACACCGCCATCCAGAAGTACATGAACCAGAAGAAGGTGCCGCAGCTCTACGTCGCCACCGGCGCGTCGAAGTGGGGCAAGCCGAAGGAGTTCCCTTGGACGATGGGCTACCAGCCCGACTACAACACCGAGGGTCAGATCTACGCGCGCCATCTGCTGGCCAACGTCAAGGATCCGAAGATCGCGATCCTGATGCAGAACGACGATTTCGGTAAGGACTATGTCGAGGGCTTCAAGAAGGGGCTGGGCGACAACGTCTCCAAGATCGTCAAGCTGGCGACCTACGAGGTCACCGATCCGACGGTCGAGAGCCAGATCATCCAGCTCAAGGACACCGGCGCCAACGCTTTCCTGAACATCGCCACGCCGAAGTTCGCCGCCCAGGCGATCCGCAAGATCGCCGACATCGGCTGGAAGCCGGCGCACTACATGACCAACGTCTCGGCCTCGATCGCGGCGGTCCTGAAGCCGGCCGGCTATGAGAACAGCCAGGGCATCATCACCGCGTACTACCTGATGGATCCGAACGACAAGCAGTTCGTCGACCTGCCCGAGGTCAAGACCTGGTCGGCGTGGATGGACAAGTACCTGCCGCAGGGCAACAAGGGCGACGCCAACTACGTCTACGGCTACACCGTCTCGTACCTGATGCACGAGACCCTGAAGCGCTGCGGCGACACGCTGACCCATGAGAACGTCATGAAGCAGGCGGCCAGCTTCCAGAAGTTCCGCGTGCCCATGCTGCTGCCGGGCATCACCGTCAGCACCAGCCCGACCGACTTCTATCCGATCCAGTCGGTCCAGCTCGCCCGCTTCAAGGACGAAGGCTGGGCGCTGTTCGGCGACGTCATGTCGGCCGAGAGCACCTGATTTCCCCCGCGCCCGTGGGAAAAGGAAAGGCCGCCGGTTCCGGCGGCCTTTTTCTTTGCGGCCGGCGCGGTTTGGCCTAGGCTCGTTCCGCTCAACGAATAAACGGAGGAAGCGTTGAATACGAGCAGGCGTGGTTTTCTGGGTGGCGCGTCGACGGCCGCCGTGCTGTCGGCATCGGGCGTGGCGCTGGCGCAAAAGAAGTACGACGACGGGGCGAGCGATACCGAGATCAAGATCGGCCATTGCTGCCCCTATAGCGGGCCGGCGTCGGCCTACGGCGTGATCGGCAAGCTGCACCAGGCGTTCTGGAAGTCGGTCAACGAGGCCGGTGGCATCAACGGCCGCAAGGTCAACTTCATCACGCTGGACGATGGCTACAGCCCGCCCAAGACGGTCGAGGTGGTGCGCCAGCTCGTCGAGCAGGAGAAGGTGCTGCTGCTCTATCAAACGCTCGGCACGCCGACCAACACGGCGATCCACAAGTACGTCAACCAGAAGAAGATCCCGCACCTCTACATCTCGACCGGCGCGTCGAAGTGGGGCGATCCCAAGCACTTCCCGTGGACCATGGGCTTCCAGCCCGACTACCACACCGAAGGCGCGATCTACGCCAAGCATCTGCTGTCGACGGTGAAGGACGCCAAGATCGGCGTGCTGATGCAGAACGACGACTACGGCAAGGATTACTGGGAAGGCTTCAAGGAAGGGCTCGGCAAGGAGGCCAACCGCGTCGTCAAGCACGTCACCTACGAGGTGACCGACCCGACGGTCGACAGCCAGGTGATCCAGCTCAAGGATTCCGGCGCCACCGCCTTCTTCAACATCTCGACGCCGAAGTTCGCCGCGCAGGCGATCCGCAAGTCGGCCGACATCGGCTGGAAGCCGACGCAGTATCTCAACAACGTGTCGGCGTCGGTCGCCGCCGTGATCAAGCCGGCGGGGTACGAAGCCAGCCAGGGCATTCTGACCGCCGCCTACCTCAAGGATCCGACCGACAAGCAGTGGGACAACGCGCCGGACATGAAGACCTGGCGCGCCTGGATGGACAAGAACATGGCGGGCGCCAACCAGGCGGACGCGAACTATGCCTTCGCCTATTCGGTATCGAGCCTGATGCTGGAGACGCTGAAGCGTTGCGGTGACACGCTGACCCGCGACAACGTCATGAAGCAGGCCGCCGGCTACAGCAAGTACGTGGTGCCGCTCGCGCTGCCGGGTATCACGATCAACACCAGCCCGACCGACTACTATCCGATCCAGGCGGTCCAGCTCGCGCGCTTCAAGGGCGAGAGCTGGGAGCTGTTCGGCGACATCATGCACGCCGAAAGCACCTGATCGTCTTGCCGGACCGCGGGCGTCCCGCCCGCTCAGAACATGAGCGGGTGGGAGGTCCGCGGTCCGGCAAGAGCTTTGAGTATTCAGCGCTCGGCACCGGCGCGTTCCACCGCCGGCCGGCGGAGCGCCTGGCGGCATTCGGCGGTGTTGGTGCGGCCGTCCTTGTCGGTGTCGCAGCGGGCGAAGTTGCGGTCTGCCTGGCTCATGAACTCGGCCTTGCTGATCGTGCCGTCGCGATCTCTGTCCATGCGGCGGAAGAAGGCGTCCTGCCGCTCGAGCGTCCGGTCGTTGGGCATCACTGCGCCGGGCGCCGCCGGCGTGCGCGCGAACAGCTCGTCCTTGCTGAGCTTGCCGTCCTTGTCGGTGTCGAGCTGCTTGAAGCGCGCCTCCTGGCCGGCGGTCCATTCAGCGCGGTCGACGAAGCCGTCCTTGTTGGTATCGTAGCGCATCATGCCCGAGTTCGACGCACGGGCGGGGCGCGGCGGCGTTGTGGTCTCGTCGCCGGGGGCGGCGTAGGCCGGCGCGGCTGCGAGAAGGATCAGGATCAACGGCAGGATCTTCTTGGTCATCGATGACTACCTAAAGTTGTATCAGGAACCTGAAGAACACGCTCTGGTTCCCTTACCCCCGCGTTTAAGCGCCGATATAGTCCGACCCGGGCCCGAAATGTGGCCGTGTTGAGGTTTTGTTCTCGCGAGGGATCGTGTCATGGCATTCGACTACGACCTGTTCGTCATCGGCGCCGGCTCGGGTGGTGTGCGGGCCTCTCGCGTCGCGGCGACCCATGGCGCGAGGGTGGGGATCTGCGAGGATTACCGCGTCGGCGGCACCTGCGTGATCCGCGGCTGCGTGCCCAAGAAGTTGTTGGTCTACGGTTCCAAGTATGCCCACGAGTTCGAGGATGCGGCCGCTTACGGCTGGACGCTCGAGCCGCCGAAGCATGCCTGGGCGCCCCTGCGCGACAACGTGAACAAGGAGGTCGACCGCCTCAACGCAGTCTATCTCCGCCTGCTCGACGGTGCCGGCGTGAAGCTGCACATGGGCCGGGGCCGGCTGATGGACCGCCACACGATCGAGGTCGGCGGCGAGACGATCACGGCCGAGAAGATCCTGGTCTGCACCGGCGGGCGTCCCGAGATGCCACCCATCCCGGGGCACGCGTTCGCCATCACCTCGAACGAGGCCTTCCACCTGCCCGACCCGCTGCCGAAGCGGATCACGATCGTGGGCGGCGGCTACATCGCCGTCGAGTTCGCGGGCATCTTCCACGGGTTGGGATGCGAGGTCGACATCGTCATCCGGCGCGACCGCGTGCTGCGCGGCTTCGACGAGGAATGCCGCACCTTCGTGCACGAGGCGCTGAAGGCGAGCGGTGTCCGCATGCGCACCGAAACCGAGATCGCGCGCATCGTGGCCACCGGCGGCAAGGCGCCGTTCCAGCTCCATACGCCGCTCGGCGGCATGTTCGAGACCGACCTGGTGATGTACGCGACCGGCCGCGTGCCCAACACGGCGGGTATCGGGCTGGAGAAGGTCGGCGTGCAGCTCGACAAGGCGGGCGCGATTGCCGTCGACGAATGGTCGCGGACGACGGTCGAGAACATCTGGGCGGTCGGCGACGTGACCAACCGCATCAACCTCACGCCGGTCGCGCTGATGGAGGGCCACTGCTTTGCCGACACCGAGTTCGGCAACAAGCCGCGCAAGGCCGATCATCGCGACGTGGCGTCGGCGGTGTTCTGCCAGCCGGAGATGGCCAATGTCGGCCTGACCGAGGAAGAGGCGCGCCGGACCCTCGGTGAGCTGCGGGTCTACGCCTCGGCCTTCACGCCGATGAAGTACACGCTGGCGGGCCGCAAGCAGCGCACCTTCATGAAGCTGATCGTCGAGGCGGCGACCGATCGGGTGGTCGGCTGCCACATGGTGGGCGACGACGCGGCCGAGCTGATCCAGGGACTTGCAGTAGCCGTGAAGGCAGGTGCCACCAAGGCCCAGTTCGACGCCACGGTCGGAATTCACCCCACGGCGGGTGAGGAATTCGTCACCATGCGCACCCCGCGTCCGGAGCCGACGGAAAATCAGGTCGCGGCTGAGTGACGGGCCAGACTGCTCTTGCCGGACCGCGGGCGGGACGCCCGCGGTCCGGCAAGACTGGCCTTTTATCCACACGGCGTATAGTTTCACGCCCCCGACCGGCCGAGGCGGCGGGTGGAGGAGGAAGAGATGACCGCGATTCAGGGGGCGCCCCGCGGGACGCCGAAGGCGCAGTCGCGCAGCACGAGCGCCGCAGACTGGACCCCGACGAGCTGGCGTGGAAAGCCGGCGCTGCAGATGCCGGTCTATCCGGACATGACGGTGCTCGAAGGCGCCGAGCAGCGCCTGCGCCGCTATCCGCCCCTGGTCTTCGCCGGCGAGGCGCGCAAGCTCAAGGGTGCGCTGGCCAAGGTGGCGGCAGGCGAGGCCTTCCTGCTGCAGGGCGGCGACTGTGCCGAGAGCTTCGTCGACTTCTCCGCCAACAACATCCGCGACACGTTCCGCGTGCTGCTGCAGATGGCCGTCGTGCTGACCTACGGTGCGGGCGTTCCTGTGGTGAAGGTCGGCCGCATGGCGGGCCAGTTCGCCAAGCCGCGCTCGTCCAACGTCGAGAAGGTCGGCGGCGTCGAGCTGCCGTCCTATCGCGGCGACAACGTCAACGGCTTCGAGTTCACGCCGCAGGCGCGCATTCCCGATCCGGAGCGCATGGTGCAGGCCTATAACCAGTCGGCCGCCACCCTCAACCTGCTGCGCGCCTTCGCCCAGGGCGGCTATGCCGACCTGCACGAGGTCAACCGCTGGAACCTCGACTTCGTGCGCAGCTCGCCGGCCTCGGAGAAGTACGAGGACCTCGCCGCGCGGCTCGACGAGACGCTGAACTTCATGGCCGCCTGCGGGCTGACCTCCGCGACCACGCCGCAGATTGCCGAGACCGACTTCTTCACCAGCCACGAGGCGCTGCTGCTGCAGTACGAGGAGGCGCTGACCCGCGTCGATTCGACCTCGGGCGACTGGTACGACTGCTCGGCCCACATGCTGTGGATCGGCGACCGCACGCGCCAGCCCGAAGGCGCGCATGTCGAGTTCCTGCGCGGCGTGCGCAATCCGCTCGGCTTCAAGTGCGGCCCCTCGCTGTCGCCCGACGACACGCTGAAGTTGATCGACCTGCTCAACCCGTCGAACGAGCCCGGCCGCATCGTCATGATCGTGCGGATGGGCGCCGATCATGTCGCCGAGAAGCTGCCGCCGCTGGTGCGCGCGGTGAAGCGCTCCGGAAAGTCGGTCGTGTGGTCGTGCGACCCGATGCACGGCAACACCGTGACCGCCTCGAACGGCCGCAAGACGCGCGACTTCGACAACATCCTGCGCGAGGTGAAGGCGTTCTTCGAGGTGCATCGCGCCGAGGGCACCCATCCCGGCGGCGTTCATTTCGAGATGACCGGCCAGGAAGTCACCGAGTGCATCGGCGGGGCGACCGACATCACGGTCGACAAGCTGAACGAGCGCTACGAGACGCAGTGCGATCCGCGCCTCAACGCCAGCCAGGCGCTGGAGCTCGCCTTCCTGCTGGCCGAGCAGCTCAAGTCGGAGCGCCTGTCGGTGCAGAGGGCCCGCCCGGCCGCGTGACCGGGAGCGCAAGGGCCGGGGAGGACCGATGACCCATCCAGCGAACGGCGAGATCGAGCGCTATACCGATCACTACTTCAACCGCACCAAGCGGGTGATCGGCAAGTTCGGCGACGTCCGTGTGACCTACGCCGTCTTCATGCGGCGGCCGGTGGTGTTCGCGCCCCGGCTGGCGCTGCAATGGCTCGAGGACACCGGCCGCGAGCGCAACACGGCCGTCGAGGTCGACAAGCGCTACATCGAGGGCAAGTGGGTCGGTGCCGGCGAGCCGATGATGTACATCACCGGCTCGTTCTTCCACCTGGTCGATCTCGAGACGATCTTCCTGCAAAAGCTCGGCCCTGCTTGCGTGGCGGCCTACAACGCCTGGACGATGTGCGCGGACATGCCGAAGACGGCGTTCCTCGCCATGGATGCGCGCCATTGCGCGGGGCAGGAGATGGCCGAGATGATGGCCTATGCCGCCTCGGTCGGTTCGATCCGCGCCAAGCGCAAGGTCGGCGCGGTCGGCTTCATCGGCAACGCGACCCACGCCACGGCGCACTTCTTCGGGCGCGACCAGGGGCTCGGCACCATGCCGCACGCCCTGATCGGCTATGCCGGCTCGACCGTGCGCGCCGCCGAGATGTTCTACGAGACGTTCCCCGGCGAGCCGATGACCGTGCTGGTCGACTACTTCGCGCGCGAGGTCTCCGATTCGCTGGAGGTCTGCCGGCGCTTTCCCGATCTCGCGGCCAAGGGAATGCTGTCCTTCCGCCTCGACACCACGGGCGGCCGCTATGTCGAGGGCCTCGACCCGGCCACCTCCTATGCCGTGCTGGAACGCTACTCGCCGGAATCGATCCGCGGTTACCGCAGCGAGGAGGAGCTTCGCTATCTCGTCGGCACCGGCGTGTCGGCAGCGGCGATCTTCCATCTGCGCGCCGAGCTCGACAAGGCGGGCTTCAAGGACACCAGGATCGTGGCCTCGTCCGGCTTCGGCCCTGCCAAGTGCCGCATCATGGCGGAGGCCAAGGCACCGATCGACGTGGTCGGCACGGGCTCGTTCCTGCCGTCGAACTGGACCGAGACCTACGCCACCGCCGACATCGTCGAGTACGACGGCGTCAAGCGCGTGAAGGTCGGCCGCGAGTTCCTCCACCGCGGCCGCCCGACCGGCGCGGCGGCGCCTTTGTGACGAGTGATCAAGTGCCGGGACCGCGCCACTTCGTGGCGCTGATGATCATGAGCGCCACGGAGTGGTGCGGTCCCAGCGAAGAAGGAGAACACGCATGCTCAAGCTCTACTACGCCCCCGGTGCCTGCTCGACGGCGTCTCATATCGGTCTCGAGGAGAGCGGGGCCAGGTTCGAAGGTCAGGCGCTGTCCTTCGCCAAGAGCGAGCAGAAGTCGCCGGAATACCTCAAGGTCAATCCACGTGGCCGCGTGCCCGCGCTGGTGACCGACGAGGGACCCATTGTCGAGAACACCGCGATCCTCGACTACATCGCTTCCGTCCATGCCCCGCAGCTCATGCCGAAGGATCCGGTTCAGCGGGCGCGGGCGATCTCGCTGATGGCGTGGTTCTCCAACAACGTCCACCCCGCCTTCACCCATGTCGGCCGGCCGGAGCGCTTCGCGACCGACCCCGCGGTGTTCGACCATCTCAAGGCCACCGGCCGCGAGAACTTCCACGCCGCGCTGAAGGAGATCGACGGCCTCCTTGCCGGCAAGCAGTGGATCCTGGGCGACGCCTTCAGCGTCGTCGACGGCTACGCGCTGGTCTTCTACGGCTGGGGCAAGCGCATCGGCCTGCCGGTCGAGGAGCTGAAGAACTACACCGCCTGGAAGGACCGCATGCTCGCGCGCCCGGCCGTCCGCCGCGTGCTGGAGCGCGAGCAGAACGTCCTGGTCGCGGCGTAGGGAGCGGTCTGCGGGCCTGGATGCGCTCAGCCTTTCCCCTCTATCTGGCCGGCCTCGGCGCGTGGTTCGTGCCGCTCGGCATCCAGATGGTGCTGTTCTCTTGGCTGGCCGCGATCGTCCTGCGCATGGATGCGTTCTGGGTCGGCATCGCCCAGGTCGCGCTGATGGCGCCCAGCATCCTGTTCCTTCCGATGGGCGGCCTGGCAGCCGACCGCGGCAACGCGCGCCGGTTGCTGCTGCTCTATCACCTGCTCTACGCCGTGCCGCCCCTGGTGCTGGCCGGTATCCTGGCGATGGGCGGGCTCAGCTATCCGCTGCTGATCGTCTATGGCGTGGCCATGGGGTCGATCGGGGCCTTTGCCGTACCGACGCGCGATGCGTTGTTGCCGGCCGTCGTGCAGGGCAGCCTGCCGCGCGCCGTGGCGCTTGCGACGGCGCTGCAGTTCGTCGGCCAGCTGATCGGCATCTCGTTCGCCTCGCAGGCCGATCGCACCGGCGCGCTACCTCTGCTGGGGATCCAGGCCGGCCTCGTCATGTTGGGCGCGATCGCGGTGTGGCGGCTGCCCGATCCGCCACGCCATGCTGCCGTCCGCCACGACGGCTTCTGGCGCAGCATCGCCGACGGTATCGCCGAGGCCGCGCGTTCCGAGCAGATGTGGCCCGTGCTGTTGCTCAACTTCGGGATCGGCGTCTTCTATGTCGGCCCGTTCATGGCAGTGCTGCCGCTCGTGGTGCGCGACGTCTATCACGGCGGCGCGGCCGAGATCGCCTACATCAACCTGGCGTTCTGGGCCGGCACGATCGTCGCTGCCTTCGCCTTCGCCGGACTGGCGCGCAACCTCACGCGGCGCGGCCGTCTCGTGGTGTGCGCCGTAGCAATCGGCGCAGCGATCCTGCTCGCCATGGCGCTGCAGCCTCCCTTCCCGGTGATGAGCGGGCTGTGCTTCGTCTGGGGGCTGGGCGCCGGCATCACGCTCACCCAGGGCCGCACCGTGCTGCAGATCGTGGCGCCCCCGACGCATCGCGCGCGGCTGCTGGCGTTGTTCCAGCTCGGCCTGGGCGGCGGCGGCCCGATCGGTGCCTTCATCGCCGGCACGCTGGCTGCGGTGCTGGGGCTGAAGCTCGCCATGGTGCTGCCCGCGCTGGCGATGGTCGTGCTGATCGCCACGGTGCTGGCCTTCTCGCGGGTCTGGACGATGCGCACGGTAGAGAAGCCTGCTTGATCGGGCTGGGAGCGCGGCTCTCCAGCGCCGCTCATGGGGTGGGATAAGCCGAAGAAGAGCGGCTCTGGAGAGCCGCGCTCCCAGCGACGTGATCCGCCTATCGGGAAGCCGTCGCGTGGGGGAGCACTTCGGCGCGGAGCCAGTTGCCGAACTCGATTGACCTGACCTTGGGATCGAGCACGTCGGCGTGCAGGCCGTACTTCCAGGCGAGGTCCTTGCGCGTGGCGTCCTGCGTCAGGCTGCGGAAATCCGAGACGATCGTGGCGACCTCATCCTCCGACAGCGCCAGGCCCTCGTCGAGATGGCGCTGGACGCGCAGGGCGATGATCGCCGCGACCGCGGAGAAGTCGAACTCCGGATGGTACTGCACCCCCCAGAAGCTCCGGCCGCCATCGCGGATCGCCATCGCCTGGACCCGGCTGACCGCGTTCGAGGCCAGCAGCTCGGCGCCGGCGGGCAGCGTCGCGACCTCGTCCTCGTGGCTGCACAGCGCGTCGAACGGGGCGACCTTGCCGGCGAAGAGCGCGTGCTGGTGGCCGGCCTCGGTCGGGGCGATGCGGCGCGCCACCCCGATCTCGCGACCGTTCGGATTGAGATGCACCGTGCCGCCGAGAGCGGCCGTCATGAGCTGCAAGCCCCAGCACGAGCCGAAGGCCGGCACGCCGGCCTGCCAGATGGCGCGTGCCAGATCGATCTGCGCCCGCACGGTCGGCTGCTCGAGGCGATAGACGTTGAGCGGCGAGCCGGAGAGCCAGGCGCCGTCGAAATCGCCGAGCTCGACGCCCTGCGGCAGGCCCTCGCCGTCGCCGACGTTGAGCGTGAACGTCTCCAGCGACTGCCCGGCCGGCAGATGGCAGGCCATCGAAACGGTAAACTGTTCGTCGTAGGGACGGCTGCCTTCGGCGATCAGGCGCCTCAGCAGCGAGTCGTGGGTGCAGTTGACGATGAGCAGGCGAGGCATGATCGGAAGATCGTAGGCCCGATCGACGCCGGCTGGCACGAACTATGTCCGATTTCGGGTCGCCGCCCGGAGGGTTGGGCTATTCCGCTGCGGCGCGGGCGGCGAGGCCGAGGGATTGCCAGACGTCCTGCAGGGCATCGACGAGGCGGGCGACGTGCTCGTCGGTATGGAGCGGCGTCGGCGTGATCCGAAGGCGCTCGGTGCCGCGCGGGACGGTCGGGTAGTTGATCGGCTGGACGTAGATGGCGTGGCGGTCCATCAGCAGGTCGCTGGCCTGCTTGGCCAGCGCGGCGTCGCCCACGAACACCGGCACGATATGGGTCGTCGACGGCATGACGGGCAGGCCGGCGGCGGACAGGCGCCGCTTCAGCGTCGCCGCGCGCTCCTGGTGGCGGACGCGCAGCTCGGGATGGGACCGCACGTAGCGGATGCTGGCCAGCGCGCCGGCGGCGATCGCCGGCGGCATCGAGGTCGAGAAGATGAAACCCGAGCCGCAGGAGCGCACGAAGTCCACCGTCGCCGCGGTCGAGGCGATGTAGCCGCCGACCACGCCGAACGCCTTGGCGAGCGTGCCCTGGACGATGTCGACCTTGTCGAGCACGCCGTCGCGCTCGGCCACGCCGCCGCCCTGGGCGCCGTACATGCCGACGGCATGGACCTCGTCGAGGTAGGTGAGGGCGCCGTAGCGGTGGGCGAGGTCGCACAGCTCGCCGATCGGCGCCACGTCGCCGTCCATCGAGTAGACCGATTCGAAAGCGACGATCTTGGGCGCGGCCGGGTCGGCGGACGCCAGTAGCGATTCGAGCTGGGCCACGTCGTTGTGCGGGAAAACCCGCCGTGCCGCGCCGGAATGGCGAATGCCGGCGATCATCGAGGCGTGGTTGAAGGCGTCGGAATAGATCTCGCAGCCGGGCAGCAGCGCGCCCAGCGTCTGCAAGGTCGTCTCGTTGGCGACGTAGCCGGAGGTGAAGACCAGGGCGGCTTCCTTGCGGTGGAGCGAGGCCAGCTCGCGCTCCAGCGCCACGTGCATCGTGTTGGTGCCGGAGATGTTGCGCGTTCCGCCCGCGCCCGAGCCCTGCGCGCCGATGGTGGCCTGCATGGCCTCGAGCACGACGGGGTGCTGGCCCATCGCGAGATAGTCGTTGCTGCACCACACCGTGACGTCGCGCGGCGGCTCGCCCGCGCGGTGGAAGCGGGCGCGGGGAAAGGCGCCGGCGATCCGCTCCAGCTCGGCGAAGACGCGATAGCGGCCCTCGTCGTGCAGGCGGCGCAAATGTCCCGAGAAGAAAGCCTCGTAGTCCATCGTGATCCTGTGTCCCGTCGCCCCGAACCTACTCGGGTCGCGCCCATTGTTCTCCAGCATTTTGGTCGCGGATCGAAGCTGCGCCTTGAGCAGGATCAAACACGAAGGCGTGACGATTGTCGCGACTCGTTCTCACTCTCAGGGCCGGCCCTCGCTGGGAGCGCGGCTCTCCAGAGCCGCTCATGGGATAGGGCAAGCTGAAGGAAGAGCGGCTCTGGAGAGCCGCTCCCAGCGTCAGACCAGCAGGACGCCGATCATCGCGGCGGTCAGGAAAAGCGAGACGGTGAGCATGGGCAGGGCGCCGAGCAGGCGGGTCTGCAGCGGCAGGCCGTCCCAATGGCGCAGGGTCGGAATGGCCGCAGCGAGGGCGGCGACTGCACCGAGCGCCCAGAGGGCGAGGGCGATCGGCATGCCGACGGCGACCTCATCGCCTTTGGCCGAGGCGACGCCCATGCCGACCAGGGCAGGCGGCACGGCGGCGGCGAAGAACGCCACCGCCCAGATCGCCCGGTTGCGGATCCGCTGGCTTGTGCCGAACGGCGGCGTCCTGCCCGGCGCGGCAGGCGCGTCGGGCATCTCAGCCCTTGAAGTGGCCGTCCGCCTTCATGTCGGCGAGGGCCAGGTCGAATGCCTTGCGCAGGCGGCCGAACAGGTCGTCGAGCTCGGCCTCGTTGATGATCAGCGGCGGGCAGATCGCCACGCGGTCACCCATGTTGCGCACGAACAGGCCGAGCGCCTGGGCATGGGCCGAGACGCGGTTGCCGGCGCCGACCGCGACCAGGTCGTACGGCGCGCGGGTCTTCTTGTCGGCCACGATCTCGAGCGCGCCGACCATGCCGACTCCCATCGCCTCGCCGACCAGCGGGTGATCCATGAACGACTGGAGGTGATTCTGGAAGACCGGGCTCATCCGCTTGGCGTGGCCGAACAGGTCGATCTCGTCGTAGATCTTCTGCGCCTCGAGCGCCACGGCGGCGGCGACCGGATGGCCGGAATAGGTGAAACCATGGCCCCAGGTGCCGATCTTGTCGCTCTCGCTCATCAGCGCCTGGTAGACCTTGTCGTTCACCATCACCGCCGAGATCGGCAGGAACGAAGCCGACAGCGCCTTGGCGCAGGTCAGGATGTCCGGCTTGATGTTCATGGTCTGGCAGCCCCAGACATTGCCGGTACGCCCGAAGCCGTTGATCACCTCGTCGGCGGCGAACAGCATGTCGTACTTCTTGCAGACCGCCTGGATCTTCTCGTAGTAGCCCTTCGGCGGCACGATCACGCCGCCGGCGCCCATCACCGGCTCGCAGATCATCGCTGCGACCTCGTCGGCGCCGCCTTCCTTGATGATGAGCTGCTCGAGTTCCTCCGCGCAGCGCGTGGTGAACTGGTCCTCGGTCTCGCCCTCGTTGTGGAAGCGATAGTAGTGCGGGCAGCTCGTGTGCAGGATGTTGGCGATCGGCAGGTCGAACGAGCGATGGTTGACCGGCAGGCCGGTGAGGCTCGCCGACGCCACGGTGACGCCGTGATAGCCCTTGATGCGCGAGACGATCTTTTTCTTCTTCGGCCGGCCCAGCGCGTTGTTCATGTACCACACCATCTTGATGACGGTGTCGTTGGCTTCGGAACCGGAATTGGCGAAGAACACCTTCGACATCTCGACCGGCGCCATCGACTTCAGCTTCTCGGCGAGGTTGATCGCCGGCTCGTGGGAGCGCTGGTTGAAGGCGTGGTAGAAGGGGAGCTGCTTCATCTGCTCGTAGGCGACCGTCGCCAGCCGCTCGTTGCTGAAGCCCAGCGCCGCCGACCA
>CAMFJT010000102.1 GCA_945957125.1 uncultured Rhodospirillales bacterium
CACGACGAGATCCTCTATCCGGGCGAGCTCGAGGCGCGCAACGAAGCGACCAACCGGCGCGACGGGCTGCTGCTGCCCGACGACACGCTGGCCGACCTCGCGAAGGCCGGCCGCGAGATGGGCATCGCCGCACGTTGGGGCTGATTTGTCGCGGCCGCTTGCCTAGGATGAGCCATGATCGTCCTGCGCCGCCTGCTGCTGCCCGTTCTCGCCGTCCTGCTGGCCGGCGTGGCGCAAGCCCAATCCCTGAAGATCGCAGACCGGCAGGGTTCGAGGACCGTCACCGCCCAGCAATTCCTCGCCGACCCGGCGGTGCAGACCGTCACGATCGCCAACGATTCGGTCTACGGCCGATCGATGACCTATCGCGCGCTGCCGGCGGCCGAGCTGCTGAAGGGCCTGGCGATCGCCCCGGAGGACTATGTCGAGTTCACCGCAACCGACAAGTTCTCGATCGGCATTCCGGCCCGCCTGTTGCTCGATCCGCGCGCGCACGCCTTCCTGGCGATCGAGGCTGGTACGGAGCCATGGCCGGCGATCCCCGGGCACGGCAAGGAGACGCCGGGACCGTTCTTCCTGGTCTGGCAGAACGCCCGGCGCGGCGAGATCAGCTCGGAATACTGGGCCTACAAGCTCGCTTCGCTCGAAGTGACCGACAGCCCGTACAAGCGATGGCCGGCGCTCAATGTCGCCAATGACCTGCCCTCCACCCATCCTGCCCGACGCGGGCTCGACCGCTACGTCGCGCTCTGCATCTCATGCCATCGTTTCAACGGCGCGGGCGAGGGCGAGATGGGTCCCGACCTTGCCCGGCCGATGAACCCCGTCGACTACTTCCAGCCCGAGGCGTTCCGGAAGTTCCTCCGCAGCTCCAAGAGCGTGCGCGACTGGCCCGAGCGAAAGATGCCGAGCTTCGTCGAGGACGTCCTGAGCAATGACGACATGGAAGCGGTCATCGCGTGGCTGACCTACAAGGCGCGCCAGCACTGAGCACGGGGCATTCAGGTAATGATGGCGCCGGCCGACGCCTCGCGGTCGACCTCGTGGACCGGCAGGACCGGGTCGGTCGGGCCGCGATCCCGCGTCGTGCGCCCGTGGACCGGCTGATAGCCCATGGCCCGCAAATAGAGAGCTTCCGACGCGACCTCGATCACGAACAGGGCCGCCAAGAACGGCACCGCAAGACCAACCAACGTGCGCATCGCGACACTCCTGTGATCGCATAACGACGGAAGCGGTCTTCGGTTGCAGACTTAAAGTCGATTTGTGGGCGGCAATGGGGCGGAAGGCTTAGGCGCGGGGCGCGCGGGAGGTCGCGGCGGGTCCTTCGGTCCGCAGACCGACCGCAGCGCTGCCCATTCGGCCTCGCTGAAGGCGGGCGCCCCGGTGGGTGGCCGGCGGGTCGCGGCGATGCGGTCGGCGGTCGGCGGATGGCTCGACCAGATCCCGATCGCTGCAGCCGCGTCCATCGGCTGCTTCTCGAGCAGCCGCTCGAAGAACCGGGAAACGCCGTCGGCCCTCAGGCCGAGCTTCTCCAGCAGCGCCACCGCCGTGGCATCCGCGTCGCGCTCGTAGGCGCGGCCATTCTGCAGCGCCAGCAGCAGGCTGCCGCCGGCGCCGACGGTGCCCAGATCCGAGAAGCCGCCGGTCATCGACTTGAGGAGCTGCTCGACGCCGAACTGGCGCGCCAGCCCCTTGATCGCATGATAGTGCGCGACATGGCCGATCTCGTGCGCCAGCACCCCGGCCAGCTCGTCGCCGTCGCGCGCGAAGTCGATCAGGTCGGAATAGAACACCAGGACGCCGCCCGGGAGCGTGAACGCGTTGAGCGGCCCACCCTTCACGATCCGCACGGTGACGGGATGCGGATAGCCGGCCGCCTTGGCCAGCCGTTGGGCGAGGCCGTTGATCGCGGCCAGGCCGGCGCGGCCCTTGCATAGCGTCTGCTCGCCGACGAGACCCTCGGCCACGCTCTCGCCGAGGTGGCGCTGTAGGTCATAGGGCACGTAGGGCGCGGCGTAGTCGCTGCCGAGATCGACGGCGAGCCAGAACAGGCCGAGCGCGGCGGCGAGCGTTGCGCCGAACAGCGCTATGCGCGGCAATGCCGCCGGGCGCGGCAGGGCGAGAGCGGCGAGCGGCGGCAGGACCTGGGCGAGTTGCCGCCGCAGCTCGGCATCTTCGACCACGAGACGCGCCTCCTCACCACGGCGCGCAATCGGCGGTGCCTTCTCGTGGCCGGTGTCGCCCAGCACGACCAGCTCGCTGGCGGGCCAGCGCGCGACCACGCTCGAATCCGCGGCGTCGAGGATCAGCAGCTCGTGACCGGCGGGACGCACCGCGACCTCGCGCGCCAGCGCCACCTTGCCGTCGTAGTAGCGGGCAGGCGCGGCCATGGTCAGAAGCCGGTGACGTCGAACATGTCGAGCAGCCCCTCGCCGAAGCGTGGGGCGCGCTGCGGCGGCTGCCCGATAGCCTCACCCTGCGGTGCGCCGTAGATCCACAGCGCCCGGGCGATCAGCCGCAGGGTGCGATGCATCACCCACGGCCACCCCAGCCCGAGGGTCAGCACCACGATCAGGTAGTTCAGCACCAGGAAACCCCACATCTGCCGCGTCGAGATCGCCGAGGCGAACAGCACGTTGCCGGCGCGGGTGCGGGCCACCAGGTAGCGCAGCAGATAGGCCTGCCACCAGCAGCGCAGCGGCAGGATCATCAGGCCGAACACGATGTAGAGCACGACGGCGGCGGCGATCAGCAGCAACACCGTGCGCAGGCTGGGAGTCGTGAAGAGCCGCTGCACCTCCTCGCCCGTGAAGCCGAGTTGCATGCCCCCCACGATCACCGCCGTGACGGCGATGCCGATCGCCACGATCCAGACGGCGATGTTGATGAAGTAGTAGCCAAGGAAGCGGCCATAGACGTCGCCCGCATTGCCGGCAAAATCGAAGCGCTGCGTACCGAAGAAAGTGTGGGAGATCCGCGGCCGTGCGAGATTGACCGAGACGAAGGGCGTCAGCAGCTGGGCGGTGACGGCGTTGGCCATGGTGAGCAGCGTCGCGAGCCCGCCATAGGTCCAGGCCGAGCCCACCATGCCGCAGCGGATGCCGCGCCAGCGCGTGCGCGAGAGTCGGTAGCGCATCCCGGCATACTGGCCGACGAAAGCCAGCGGAATGCCGATGAACACGATCGACAAGTAGAACAGATTCAGGAAGCCGAAGCCCGGGATCGCATGTGCCTGGAAGACGAACTCCCAGACCAGCCACATCAGGCCGGCCCAGACGCCGAGCACGACGAGCACCAGCACGAAGCCGATCATGAGCTCGATGCCGCGGCCGGAATACTCGAACCGATCCCCCAGGATCGAGACGTGGTTCCACAGGTAGCGCCGCAGCCGCGTGCGCCCCCAGAAGCGCGACCAGCCGAGGGTCAGCACCATCAACGTGAGATGGCGCAGGTAGATGCCGTAAAGCTCGCTCAGCTTGCCGTCATAAACCGGCCGGCTCGGCGTCAGATCGAGGGGAGTCGCGGCGGGCTGGGCAGTCCCAGGCTGCCCCCAAGGGCGAATGTCGCTCAAGACAGGTCTTTATCCCTTGGCTGCAGCGCAAAACGACGTATGCTGCAACGCAGCATGACTAGGTGTCCGGAGTCTACACCATGACCGCCCCCGCCCGCGAGAAGCCGCTCAAGGATCGTCCCTGGCTGATCCGGACCTATGCCGGCCATTCGACGGCGGCAAAATCGAACGAGCTTTACCGCACCAACCTGGCGCGCGGCCAGACCGGCCTGTCGGTCGCCTTCGACCTCCCGACCCAGACCGGCTACGATTCCGATCATCCGCTGGCCAAGGGCGAGGTCGGCAAGGTCGGCGTTCCGATCAGCCATCTCGGCGACATGCGCACCCTGTTCGACGGCATCCCGCTCGACCGCATGAACACCTCGATGACGATCAACGCGCCGGCGGCGTGGCTGCTCTCGCTCTACATCGCCACCGGCGAGAGCCAGGGCGTCGACCGCGCCAAGCTGCAGGGCACGACGCAGAACGACATCATCAAGGAATATCTCAGCCGCGGGACCTACATCTTCCCGCCCGAGCCCTCGCTGCGCCTGACCGCCGACACGATCGGCTTCACCTATCGCGAGGTTCCCAAGTGGAACCCGATGAACGTCTGCAGCTATCACCTGCAGGAAGCCGGCGCGACGCCGATGCAGGAGCTGGCCTTCGCGCTGGCCAACGCGATCGCCGTGCTCGACGCGGTGCGCGCACGCGGCCAGGTTCCCGAGGCGGACTTCCCGCAGGTCGTCGGCCGCATCTCGTTCTTCGTGAACGCCGGCATCCGCTTCATCACCGAGATCTGCAAGATGCGGGCGTTCGCCGAACTGTGGGACGACATCACGCTCAATCGCTACGGCGTGGCCGACGCCAAGCAGCGGCTGTTCCGCTACGGCGTGCAGGTGAACTCGCTCGGCCTCACCGAGCAGCAGCCGGAGAACAACGTCTATCGCATCCTGCTCGAGATGCTCGCCGTCGTGATGAGCAAGAACGCACGCGCCCGCTCGGTGCAGCTCCCCGCCTGGAACGAAGCGCTCGGCCTGCCGCGCCCGTGGGACCAGCAATGGTCATTGCGGCTGCAGCAGATCGTGGCATTCGAAACCGATCTTCTGGAATACGGCGACATCTTCGACGGCAGCGCGGAGATCGCACGCAAGGTCGAGAGCCTCAAGGAAGAGGCCCTGGCCGAGATGCAGCGCATCGCCGACATGGGCGGTGCGGTCGCCGCCATCGACTCGGCCTACATGAAGCAGAGGCTCGTCGAATCGAACCTCAAGCGCCTCGCCGCGATCGAATCGGGCGAGCAGACCGTGGTCGGCGTCAACGCCTTCACCGAGGGCGAGGCCTCGCCGCTCTCGGCCGGCGACGGCGCGATCATGACCGTCGATTCCGATGTCGAGCGCGAGCAGATCGAACGGCTCGAGGCCTGGCGCGCCGGCCGCGACGGCGCGGCGGTGAAGAAGGCGCTGGCCGACCTCGCCGCGGCCGCGAAGGAGGACCGCAACGTCATGCCGGCCTCGATCGCCTGCGCAACGGCGGGCGTCACGACCGGCGAATGGACGGAGACCCTGCGCGCGGTGTTCGGCGAATATCGCGCACCGACCGGCGTGGCGCGCGCGGTGGGCGTAACCGACGGCCGCCTCGAAGCGGCGCGCCGTGAGGTCGACTCCGTGTCGCGCCGGCTCGGACGGCGCATCAAGATGCTGGTCGGCAAGCCCGGCCTCGACGGCCACTCCAACGGCGCCGAGCAGATCGCCGTGCGCGCCCGCGACTGCGGCATGGAGGTGGTCTACGAGGGCATCCGGCTGACGCCCGAGCGCATCGTCAACGCCGCCCTCGAGGAGAGCGTGCACGTCGTCGGCCTGTCGATCCTGTCGGGCGGCCATGTCTCGCTGGTGCGCGACGTGATGGAGCGTCTGAACGAAGCCGGCATCGGCGATGTCCCTGTCGTGGTCGGCGGCATCATTCCGCCGGCCGACGCCGAGCTGCTGCGCGCCGCCGGCGTCTCGCGTGTCTATACCCCGAAGGATTTCGACCTGACCCAGATCATGCGCGACATCGTCGTCGTCGTCGACGGCGCCTGGAAAGAGGCGGCCTGAGTTCCGCCGGGAGGCGCGCCCCTCAACCTTTCAGGCTTGCCGTCGCGTGCAGCATCGCCTCGACGACGGCGTGGCTGAACAGCCAGGTCTCGGCGTGCGCGACATCGCCGTCGCGCCGGATGACGCGTGAAAGCGCGATGATGTCGCCCGTTTGCGCCGGCCGGATACGCGTGACGGCGAGATGGGTGACCGACGCCTCGGCCCCCGCCGCCGCGCGCAGCGATATTTCCACCACCGTCAGCAACGCCGCGGTCGACCAGCCCTCGCCCGGCAGCGGCGAGAACCGCACGCGCACGTCCTGGTCCTGGCTCTCCTCGACGAACAGGTCGTAACGATCGCGTTCGGGCGTCGTCTCCTCGAGCCGTGCCTGCAGTTCCTCTTCGGTCATGACGCACCTGTTGAGCTCTTCTCTCATGCTCCTCGCCCCCGATAGGGGGAGAGGTCGGGAGAGGGGGTTTCAGATGCTTTCTGCCACATACCCCTTCCGCCGGGCCATATCGCGCCATATGAGCATCGGGCGAGTAGATCTGCCGAGCGTCACCCCTCTCCCGACCTCTCCCCCTATCGGGGGAGAGGAGCATGATGCCTTCCGCGTGCTGGACCTGATGACAGCGCATCTGCTGCCCGCTATGAGCGCCGCCATGTCCTTCCTCGATCACATCGCCCGTTGCAACAACGCCGACCTGAGCCAGTTCGAGCCGTGGTACGTCGGCGACGCGCGGGCCGGATTCCTGCATCGCGATTTCCTGCCGATGATCGCGGTGCGGCCGGACCTGTTCGGGCATCGCGACGGCGGCTGGTATCTCGACGCCGCGCTCGACACGCCGGCCAAGCGTACGGCCGCGATGCGCGACTTCCTGCTCGGCCTGCGCGAGCGTGGCCTGTTCGGCCGGCTGTGGCGCGAGGAGCCCTACAGGGTGAGCACGCATTTCAATGCGCCGCTGTTGCTCGAGATGGAGCGCGCGGCGGTGCCGTGGTTCGGTGTGCGCGCCTATGGCCCGCACATGACGGGCTATGTCAGGAAGCGCGACGGGCTGCACCTCTGGGTACCGCGCCGCGCCTACGACAAGCCGACCTTTCCCGGCGAGCTCGACAACACCGTGGCGGGCGGCCAGCCGGCAAACATCGGCATCTTCGAGAACCTGATCAAGGAATGCGCCGAGGAGGCTGCGATCCCGCGCGCGCTCGCCGAGCAGGCCAGGGCCGTCTCCTTCATCGCCTACTGGAGCCAGTCCGGCCGCCAGCTCAAGCCCGACGTCATGACCTGCTTCGACCTCGAGCTGCCGGAGGACTTCACCCCGGTTGCCCATGACGGCGAGGTCCATTCGTTCGAGCTGTGGCCGGTCGATCGCGTGTACGAGACGGTGCGCGACACCACGCAGTTCAAGTACAACTGCAATCTCGTGCTGATCGACTTCTTCGTGCGGCACGGCATGCTGCGCGCCGACGATCCCGACTTCTTTCCGATCGTCGAGGGCCTGCACCGCTCGCAACCGAATTGCCGATGACGTCCCACCGCGAGCCGTTGTAACCTCGCAGCAACGGCTTCAGTCGGGCGCAATGGCACGTCGCCCCGAATACGTGACCGGCCCGACTGGTTTGCGCAAAGGCAGCCCCCAATGCCCTTTCGCACGGACTACATCGTTTCGACCGTCGCTGCGCTGCTCATCGCGACATCGCCTCTCGCACAGGACGGCACGCATGGTCAGGGCCATGCCGAGAACCATGACTGGTATCAGGAGCTGAAGCAGCCTGGCACGGGCTACTCCTGCTGCAACGGCACGATGAACGGCATCGAAGGCGATTGCCGCCCGACCCGCGCCTACCTCGCCGAGGACGGCCATTGGCGCGCGCTGATCGACGGCAGATGGGTGTTGATCCCACCGCGCGCGGTACTGAAGCAGCTCGCCCCCGACGGCCGTTCGCACGTCTGCGCCAACCGCGGCGGCATGATCTTCTGCTTCCTCGGCGGCAGCCCGAAGAGCTGAGTCAGCGGCGGAATGGATTGAGGATAGTGAGCACGCCTTCGATCACTCGGCCGTGCTGCATATCCTCCGTGAAGAGCGTATTGCATCCGGCGATGCGAGCGCTCGCAACAATGAGAGCGTCGTAGAACGAGAAGCTGTGATCGCGAGCCAAGGCAACGGCCGTTTCATGAACCGCGAGCGTCAGGGGCTCCACGCGACAGAGCGCGCGCACGATCGACAAGGTCTCTTCGATTGCAGGCCAAGGCGTGTGGCATTTGCGCGTGGAAATGCTGACGAATTCATTGAGAACCTGGACACTGATCACGCCGCCCTGGGCCAGCACTTCATCCGATCGATCCGCCTTGGCGGAATCCTCGCTCGTTTGCTTCCAGACGATCGAACTTGAAATCGGCAGGGATCTGGCCTCGATACTTTCGCAAGCGAGCCAGCAAGGCATGTGCATCGGGCTTGAGGGCGACATCAAGCTGCCTCTTGCCGGCGACATCGATCTCGACGCTGGATATACGCCGCATGCGATGTATATCAACGGAGGTCGAGCATCAATTCGGCGCCGGGATGTTCGCCTCCCGGATGACCTCGCGCCAGCGCGCGACCTCGGCGGCGATGACGCGCGCGTAGGCCTCCGGCGTGCCGCCGACCGGCAGGAAGCCGAGATCGACGAGCCTGGCGCGCACCGTCGTATCGGCGAGCGCCTCGTTGAAGGCCGCGTTGAGCCGCGACACGACCTCGGGCGGCGTGCCGGCGGGGACGGAGACACCGAACGGGATGGTGCATTCGGTGCCGGGCAGGCCCGCCTCGCCGACCGTCGGCACGTCGGGCAGCAGCGCGACCCGCTCGCGCGTCGCCACGGCGAGGCCGCGCAGCTTGCCGGCGCGAATCGAGGTCGCGGTCGGCACCAGCACGTCGGAGAACAGCGGCACATGGCCGGCGATCACGTCCTTCAACGCATCGGCACTGCCCTTGTAGCCGACGTGCTCGAGCGGCAGCTTCATCTTCGCCTTCACGAACTCGCCCCACAGATGCGTCAGGCTGCCGACACCGGCCGAGGCATAGGGAATCGCCCGGCCGGGCTGCGCCCTGGCCTGGGCCAGCAGCTCGGCGACCGACTTGAACGGCGCGTCGTTGGCCGCCGCCAGCAGCACCGCGAGGTCGACGAAGCCCACCACCGGGACGAGGTCCCGGTCGATGTCGTACGGCACCTTCACGCCGAACGCGGCATTGGCGATCAGCGCGGCGGGCGTCAGAAGCATGGTGTAGCCGTCCGGCTTCGCCCGCGCGACGAGCTCGGTGCCGATGATCGTGCCGCCGCCGGCCTTGTTCTCGATCACCACCGGCTGGCCGAGCAGCACGGCGAGCTTCTCCGCCACGATCCGGGAGGAAGTGTCGGTCGAACCGCCAGGGACATAAGGCACGACGAACCGTAGCGGCCGGTCCGGCCAGGCCTGCGCATGAGAAAGCGACGGTATCGCTACCGCGCCGACCCCCAGCAGCATTCGACGTCTTCTCATACGTTCCCCCGCCGTCTTTCGCTGGCAACGAGCAGACCACGGGACGAGCGAATTGTCAGGCCGGGAGCACGATCCGCCTTTGCGAGGGCTTGGAGCGGAGCTGCGGGCCGTGCGAAGCTGGGGCGGAAAGCGGGGACAGGTGAAGGACGGTCAGGGGCTGGAAGTCGCGAACGCGGACGCGCACGCCATCGAGGCGCTGGATTTCCTGCGTGAGGAATGGCTGGCCTTCGGCAAGCGGTTCGACCGGTTCATGACGGCGGCCGACAAGGAAGAACGGTGCGCCCTGCTGCCGGTGATGGCGGCCAATCTGGTCCTGTCGATGAATTCGCATGAAGGCCGGGCGCTTGGCGCACGGTACCTGGAGCGGGCACGCAAGATGCCGGACGCCGGCGCGCGCGAGCAGGCGTGGATCGCGGCGACGGATGCCTGGCTCGCCGGCGATGGCGACAAGAGCCTCGCGATCCACGAAAAGATCGTCGCCGAATGGCCGGCAGACCTGCTTGCCGGCAAGCTCGGCCAGCTCCATGCCTTCAACCTCGGGGACGCAAAGGCGCTGCTGCGGATCGGCACCCGCCTGCTCGGCGAGAACGGGGACAATCACTACGTCTGGGGCATGCACGCCTTCGGGCTCGAGGAGTGCAACCGGATCGACGAGGCGGAGGCCCATGCCCGCAAGGCGATCGCCATGCAGCGCCAGGATCCGTGGGCGCACCACGCGCTGGCGCATTGCCTCGAGGCGCGCGGCCGCCTGGTCGAGGGCGTGGCGTTCCTGCAGTCGGTCAGCGACACGTGGGAGGCCTGCAACTCCTTCATGTACACCCACAACTGGTGGCATCTCGCACTGTTCCTGATCGACCTCGACCGGCTCGACGAGGCGCTGACGCTGTTCGACACGCGCGTGTGGGGCGTGTGGAAGGAGTTCTCCGAGGACCAGATCAACGCCATCTCGCTGCTGGCGCGGCTCGAGCTGCGCGACGTCGATGTCGGCGGGCGCTGGGCCGACGTCGCCTCCTATCTTGAGCAGCGCCTGCACGATCACTTCGTGCCGTTCCTCGATCTGCAGTACCTATATGCGCTTGCCCGCGCGGGCAGGCACAGTGCCGTGACCGAGATGCTGGCCAGCCTCGAGGATCGCGCCGAGCGCGCCAAGCCGTTCGAGCGCGAAGCCTGGGCCGACTGCGCCGTGCCCGCCGCCCACGGCCTTGCGGCACACGCCCGGGGCGACCATGCCGAAGCGGCCCGCCTGCTCGGCCAGGCCATGCCGCACCTGCAGTCGATCGGCGGCAGCATCGCGCAGCGCGCCCTGTTCGGTGCGATCCATCTCGATGCGCTGATCCGTTCGGGCTGGAACGACGCCGCCGTGAAGATCCTGCAGGCCGACGAGCGCGAGCGCCCCGGCGTACCCGCGACCAAGCGCGCACTGGCCGGCCTCTACCGAAAGCTCGGCCGCGCCGAGCAGGCGCTGACCGCCGACTACCAGGCCGACCAGCTCGCCCACCAATACCGCACCGTCCGCGGGGTCGCCGCGTGAGGGGGTTGACCTGTTCTTTCCCCTCTCCCGTCTTCGGGGGAGGTGGCGCGGCAATCCGCGACGGAGGGGGTCATGATCTGCCGCAAACAAGATCCATGACCCCCTCCGTCCGCGTAAGACGCGGCCACCTCCCCCGAAGACGGGGGAGGGAATTGAGCCTCGAAGGATCCGCATGAGCCACGACCTGACACAGATGACCGCCGCCCATCTCGGCAAGCTCTACGCCAAGGGCAAGGCCTCGCCGGTCGAGACGATGAAGGCGGTGCTGGCGCGCACCGAAGCGGTGAACCCGGTCATCAATGCTTTCTGCAAGGTCGACCCCGAGGAAGCGCTGCGCGCCGCGCGGGCGTCGGAGCGGCGCTGGAAGAAGGACGAGCCGCTGTCGCCGATCGACGGCGTTCCCGTCTCGATCAAGGAGCTGGTGCGCGTGAAAGGCTGGCCGGCCTCGATAGGCAGCAAGCTGACCGACAAGACGCCGTCCGACGCCGATGCACCGGCCGTCGCACGGCTGCGCGAAGCGGGCGCGATCGTTTTCGCCCAAAGCACCAGCTCGGAGTTCGGCCACAAGGGCGTGACCGACACGCCGCTGCACGGCGTCACGCGCAACCCGTGGAACACCGGCATGACGCCGGGCGGCTCGTCGGGCGGCGCCGGGGCGGCGGTCGCCGCCGGGCTCGGCCCGCTCGGCATCGGCACCGACGGCGGCGGCTCGGTACGCATCCCTTCGAGCTTCAACGGGCTGGTCGGGTTGAAGGCGACCTATGGGCGGGTGCCGAACTGGCCGCCGACCCTCAACGGCGACTTCTCCAACACCGGACCGATGTGCCGCACGGCTCGCGACTGTGCGCTGATGATGAACGCCATCGCACGCCCCGACCCGCGCGATCCGACGCAACTGCCGGCCGACGACACCGACTACGTCAAGGCGCTGAAGCACGTGCCGAAGCAGCCGCGTGTCGCCTTCCTGCTGCGCATGAGCGATCATCCGCTCGACATCGAGGTCGCCGCGATGGTGACCAAGGCGGCCCGGCAGGTCGGGAAGCTGGGTGCAAAGGTCGAGGAAATCGACGCCCCGCCCTTTTCGCACGCCGACGCCGGCAAGAGCTTCGTCACCCATTGGCTCACCAACAGCGCGCGCCTGCTCGACATGTATCCCGAGCAGCGCTGGGGCGAATTCGACCCCGGCCTGCTGGCCGGCGCAAAGATCGCGCGCGAGCGCTACAGCGTGAAGGACGTGGTCGAGGCGCACGCCATCCGCCGCGAGGTCGCGGTCGCCTGGAACCTTTTCTTCGAGAAGTACGATTTCCTGCTGACGCCGACGGTCGGCGTGCAGCCGTTCCCGGTGCAGCGGAACGCCCCCGACGGTGTCGACGGCAAGCCGAACTTCGCCTGGTCGCCCTACACCGCGACCTTCAACCTGACGCGCCATCCCGCCGCCTCGGTGCCGTGCGGCCTGAGCAGCGCCGGCCTGCCGGTCGGCCTGCAGATCGTGGCCGGCCACTTCAAGGATGCCGCGGTGCTGGCGCTCGCGGGCGCCTATGCCGAGGCGCACCCGCTCGAATTTCCCGTCCTCCCGGAGACCAGGCAATGACGTCCGATCTAGCACTGATGCCCGCGCATCAGCTCGTGAAGCTGTTCAAGGCGCGCGAGGCCTCGCCGGTCGAGGCGGTCAAGGCCGCACTCGCCCGCGTCGAGGCTTTCAACCCGCAGCTCAACGCCTTCCAGCATCTCGATCCGGACGGCGCGCTCAAGGCCGCGCGCGCCTCCGAGAAGCGCTGGAAGAAAGGCGGCAAGCGGCTGAGCGACATCGACGGCGTGCCGATCACCATCAAGGACATGGTGCTGACCAAGGGCATGCCGACGCGCATGGGCAGCCTTGCGACCGACGAGAACGGGCCATGGACCGTCGATGCGCCGGTGGCGCAGCGGCTGCGCGAGGCGGGCACCGTGCTGCTCGGCAAGACGACGTCGCCGGAATACGGCTGGAAGGGCGTCACCGATTCGCGGCTGTTCGGCGCGACGCACAATCCGTGGAAGATCGGCCGTACCAGCGGCGGTTCGTCGGGCGGCGGCGTCGCCGCCGAGGCGGTCGGCATGGGCAATCTCGCGATCGGTACCGATGGCGCGGGCTCGGTGCGTATCCCCTGCTCCTTCACGGGCCTGTTCGGCCTGAAGCCGACGCAGGCCCGCGTGCCGCTCTACCCGCCTTCGGCACAGGGCACGCTCTCCCACATCGGGCCGATGACGCGCACGGTGCGCGATGCGGCGATGATGATGAACGTGATCGCCCGCCCCGACCCGCGCGACATCTACGGCCGGCCGGACGATGCCGAGGACTATCTCAAGGGCTTCGACAAGGGCGTGAAGGGCCTGCGCATCGCCTACTCGCCCACGCTCGGCTTCGTCGAGAAGGAGAAGATCGACCGCGACGTGGCCGTCGCCGTCGACGCGGCCGCGCGCATCTTCAAGACGCTCGGCGCGAAGGTGGTCGAGGACTCGCCCGACTTCATGGGCATGGACCCGCGTCGCATCCTGAACGCGCACTGGCAGTCGAACGTCGCGATCCTCTTCAAGGGCTTCAGCGCGGAGAAGCAGGCGCTGATGGACCCGGGCCTGGTGAAGGCGGCCGAGGTCGGCGCCAATCTCGGCCAGGATGCGGTCGTCACGGCGATCCATCAGCGCCAGCAGGTCGGCGTGATCATGAATGCGTTCATGGCGAAGTACGACCTGCTGCTCACGCCGACCATGCCGATGACCGCCTTCGCGGTGAACGAGAACGCGGCGTGGGGCGGCGACGGCGTCGATATCGGCTGGACGCCCTTCACGCTGACGTTCAACCTGACGCGCCAGCCGGCCGCGACGATCCCTTGCGGCCTCGACCGCGAAGGCCTGCCGATCGGCCTGCAGCTCGTCGCCGGCCACGCCCGCGATGCGCTAGTGCTGCGCGCCGCCGCCGCCTACGAGCGGGTGCGGCCTATCCCGACGCCGCCGCTCGCCCACCAGGTCTGACGAAGCGTGGCAGGCGCGCGCGAGGGAAAAAGAAATGCAATCCGTCGTCGTCATGTACGGTCTCGACCTGCTGATCCTGCTGATCGCAATCGGCGGCGCCCTCGTCGCCACGCGCGAGGGCCGGCAGCGACGGATACCGCGCTGGCATCTGCTGATTCCCGGCCTTGCGAGCGCGGCGTGCACGTTGATCCTGCTGTCCTATCCCGACATCCGCGATCTTGCCGACCCGCAGATGTGGACGATCGGGCTCGTCGGCGTTGCGGTCGGCGCCGTCCGCGGCTGGGCGATGGCCATGGACTCCGATCACGCCTTTGCCAAGGTTCGCCTGCGTCATGGCGGCGACGCGGCCTGGGCGGCCTGGATCCTCGTCGTGCTCGCCGCGATACAAGGCGCCATCGAAACCGGCCTGCGGGCGGAAAACCCGTACGAGGAAACGGCCGAGCTGTTCATGCTGATCGTCGGCGGCTACCTGTTCGGCCGCTCGGCGATCGGCTGGCAACGGGCGCGCTCGGGCACGCATGTCGATCTACACGAGGAATGAGCGCCCGTGAGCCGCTGCCGCCCACGCGCCGGCCTCACGTCTTCGGAATGCGAATCTTCTGGCCGGGAAAGATCAGGTTGGCATCCTTGATGACTTCCCGGTTGGCGTCGAAGATCACAGGATACTTGTTGGCATCGCCGTAGAACTGCTTGGCGATGGCGGACAGCGTATCGCCCGACTTGATCACGTAGTACTGGGTTCCGTCGTCGAGCGCGGCGGCCGACTTGCCGTCGACCTTGACCTCGCTCACGCCCATGACGTTGCCGGCCATGAGGACGGCCTTCTGAAGCGCCTCCGTCGATCCGCTGCCGGCGAGGGACACCACGCCGTCCTTGAATGCCACCGCGACCTCCTTGAGACCGGGATTATCCTTCTCGATCATGCCCTTGATCTTCGCGGCAGGGTCCTCGCCCTCGCCGAACAGCTTGTGGCCGATCGTCTTCACGAAATCGAACAGTCCGCTCATCTGCAGTCCTCGCATGCAAAAGGATGCAGACAAACGCTGCGGCGGGATGGGACGTTCCCCCGCCGCCGAAAGCAGGAAGGGCGACTTCCCCGGCCGCCTCTTCCGCGTTGACGCCGAACTCTATCCCTTCGCCTTCAGCGCCTCGCGCACCGAAGCCGCAGTGATCGGCAGGCTGCGCACCCGGGCGCCGCAGGCGTTGAAGATGGCGTTGGCGATCGCCGGCGCCACCACCGTGACGCCGGGCTCGCCGCAGCCCGAGGGCGGGTCGTTGTTGGCGATGATGGAGATGTCGAGATCCGGCATCTCGCTCATGCGCAGCGGCGTGTAGTCGCCGAAGTTGCTGACCTGCAGCGCACCATCCTTCAACGGTGCCTTTTCGAACAGCGCCAGCGACATGCCCCACAGCGCCGAGCCCTCGATCTGCGCTTTCACGCCGTCCGGGTTCACCACCGTGCCGAGATCCATGGCGAGGGTCAGCTTCTTCACGGTGAACTCGCCGTTCGCGGGATTGACCTCGACATTGGCGGCGCAGGCCGTCCATGTCGCGGTCGCGCGCTCCTGGCTCGAGACGCAGGCGATGCCGATGCCGCTGTTCTTCGGCAGCGTGGCCGAGCCCCAGCCGGCGCGGCCCGCTGCGGTGCGCAGCGCGTTGGCGAGCTTCTTGGCCCCGCCCGCATTGGCGCCCGCCCCGTCGAGCATCGCGAGGCGGTAGTCGACCGGGTCCTTGCCGGCGGCATGGGCCAGCTCGTCGATCATGCCTTCGACCGCCCAGAAGGTCCAGCCGGGGGCCACCGAGCGGAGCTGGCCGCTGGGCGTGGCATGCTGCGCCAGCTCGTTGAGGATCGCCCGCACCTTGTGGTTGGGCACGCTGTACCAGAAGTCGGCGCCGTTGACGGTGAAGCTGTCGAGCGGCCCCTTCTTGTCGACCGAGGGTGTCAGGAAGCCGGGGATGCCCCAGCGCGCCGTCGGCCAGGCGCAGACGACGTCGTGCTGCAGGCCGACGAGCCTGCCGTCGGCATCGACGCCGGCCTTCACCTTCTGCACCGTGAGCGGCCGCGTGAAGTCCATCGCCATGTCGTCTTCACGCGCGTAGATCAGCTTGACCGGCTTGCCGACGGCCTTCGACGCCAGCACGGCCGGTACCACCATGTCTGCATCGAGCCGACGGCCGAAGCCGCCGCCCATGAAATACTGGTGCAGCACGACGTTCTTCGGATCGACGCCGAGCGCGCCGGCCGCGATGCCGCCGGTGCGCGTGGCGAACTGGTTCCCGGTATGGATGTGCCACACGCCTCCCTGCTCGTAGGCCAGCGCGTTCATCGGCTCGAGCGGCGCATGGATGTTGATCGACGTCAGGTACTCCGCCTCGAAGGTCTTGGCGGCGGCGCCGATCGCCTGCGCCGGATCGCCCTGGGAGACAAACAGCTGCCCGGCACCCGCATCGGCCTGCAGCTTGCGCGCCTCGTCGATCAGCGTCTGGTCGCTCACCGTGGCATACGGGCCTTTGTCGTAGGTGACGTTCAGCGCATCGGCTGCCTTCTTGGCGCCTTCGTAGGTCGTCGCCACGACGACGACCCAGCCCGACGTCGTCGCCGTCTTGTCGTCGAGCGTGACCGCCTGGACGAAGCCCTTGACCTTCTTGGCTGCGCTGTCGTCGACCTTGGTCACCTTGGCGCCGTAGCGCACCGGCGGCATGACCGGCTTGCCATAGAGCATTCCGGGCACCGACGCGTCGATGCCGAACTTCGCCGTGCCGTCGATCTTCGAGGGAATGTCGAGCTGCGGCACCGACTGGCCGACGAGCCGGTATTGATCGGGCGTCTTGAGCTTGATCGCCTTCAGCTCGTCGGCGGTCCAGACCTTGCTCGCCTTGCCGTCCGCGACGATCTTCGCGTAGCTGACCTTCCTGCCGCTCTTCGAATGGATGACCTGGCTGTTGGAGGCGCGGCACTCCGCGGCCGGCACGCCCAGCAGTCCGGCGCCCGCCTCGATCAGCGTGATGCGACCGGCGGCGCCGGCGCGGCTCATGGTCTCGAAGTTCATGCGCACCGACCACGATCCGCCGGTTATCAACGCGCCGAGGACGGGATCGTTGTATTTCGGATCGTTCTCCGGGAGCGCGATCTTCATTTTGTTCCAGTCGGCCTCGAGCTCCTCCGCCACGATCTGGCACATCGCGCTGGAGACGTGCTGGCCCATCTCGGCCTTGCCGACCATCACGGTTACGGTGCCGTCCGGCGCGATCGAATACCACGAGGTCGGGCCGAAGCTCGATGCCGCGAGGGCATCCTTGATGCCGTTGGCGGCGACATAGCCGAAGGCCAGGCCGGTCGCCGAGGCGCCGACGATGAAGCTGCGGCGGCGAAGCGCGCTGCGTTCGATGTGGGTCATGGCTCAGCTCCCCGACTTGGCGCGCATGTCGGCGGCGGCGCGCACGATGGCGCGCTGGATGCGGCCGTAGGTCATGCAGCGGCAGAGGTTGCCGTCCATGTGCGCGACGATCTCGGCCTTGGTCGGATCGTTGTTCTTCGACAGAAGCGAGGCGGCCTGCATGATCTGGCCCGACTGGCAGTAGCCGCATTGCGGGACCTGCTCGGCAGCCCAGGCGACCTGCAACGGATGGGGCTGGCCGGCCGGCGCAAGGCCTTCGATCGTCGTGACCTTCTTGCCGACCGCATCGGCGGCAGCCGTCTGGCAGGAGCGCACCGCGACCCCGTCGAGATGCACGGTGCAGGCCCCGCACAGGCCGGCGCCGCAGCCGAACTTGGTACCGGTCATCTGGAGATGTTCGCGGATGACCCAGAGCAGCGGCGTGTCCTTGTCGACATCGACCTGCTTCGCCTGTCCGTTGACGGTGAGTGTGAGCATGTTTCCTCCGTGGCTTTTTGGCTTCGTCGAGGTCTTGGCCAACACGCGCAGTCTTTGCGAATGCGCACTCTTCTTACCGAGCGTTATTCCAATCGTGCGCAGCGCCCGGAGCCGCCGTCAAGAAGCGTTATCCGATAACAGCACGACGCTCCGCTCCTGGAGCGATGCGCGCGGTCCGATGAGCACTCCCAGTGAAATCCGCGTGGCTGGCCGGACGGACGGTTGCGGGCCTATGATGCCGACAAAATCGGGAGGAAGCAGACATGAAGCGGCATATCCTCGCGCTCGGCCTCTCCGTCATGGCGATGGGCGCGGCTGCGCAGCAGCAGAAGATCGGCGACCCGCCTGAAGCCTCCAACATGAAGCTGCTGGGCTGGAGCGACCTGCAGGCGCGCAGCGCGTACCAGCCGACCATCCACAAGCAGGGCGAGCGCTGGATCGCTTACATCGGCCATCACGGCGGCACCGACGATGTCCCGACGCCGATCAACCCGATGAGCGGCCAGGCCGAGCCCAACGGGACCTCGATCGTCGATGTCACCGACCCGGCGGCACCGAAATACCTCCGCCACATCCCCGGTGCGCCGGGCAAGTACGAGGACGGCGGTGCGCAGATGGTGCGCGTATGCGACGGCAGCGCGCTTCCCAAGGGCGACAGATCGGCCGTCTACATGCTGCGTAGTTTCGGCGGGCAGGCGCATGAGATATGGAACGTCGCCGATCCGGCCAAGCCGGTGCTGCTCACCCGCCTCGACGGGCTGCGCGACACGCACAAGAGCTGGTGGGAATGCGATACCGGGATCGCCTTCCTGGTCGGCGGCGCGCCGGACTGGCGCACCAGGCGCATGACGCAGATCTACGACCTTTCGGATCCGGCCAAGCCGGTGAAGATCCGCGACTTCGGCCTGCCGGGGCAGGAGCCGGGCGCGACCGGCGCCGTTCCGACCGACCTGCATGGCCCGATCTCGACCGGCCCGCAAGGCAACCGGGTCTATTTCGGCTACGGCACCAACAAGGGCGGCTTCGTGCAGATCGTCGACCGCGAGAAGCTGCTGAAGGGCGCGCCCCAGCCGACCGCCGACAATCTCCGCGCGCCCGAGCTCGGACGGCTGGTGATGTCGGCGTGGAACGGCGCCCACACGACGTTCCCGATGCTGCAGATGCCGATCGCGGAGTTCGCCAACGACAAGGAGGGCAAGACGCGCGACATCGTCATGATCGTCGACGAGGCGATCCTGAACGAGTGCAACGAGCCGCGGCAGATGGTGTGGTTCGCCGACGTCTCGATCGAGAACCGGCCGATGATGATCTCGAGCTTTACGGTGCCGGAGGCGAGCGGCAACTTTTGCCAGCGCGGCGGCCGCTTCGGCTCGCATTCCTCCAACGAGAGCATGGCGCCCGTCTTCTACAAGAAGTTGGCCTTCATCGCCTGGTTCAATGCCGGGGTCCGCGCGCTCGACGTGCGCGATCCGTACCACCCCAAGGAGGTCGGCTATTTCATTCCGGCGATCACCGACAAGACCGACAAGCGTTGCGTAAAGGTCGACGGCAAGGATCGCTGCAGGACGGCGATCCAGACCAACAATGTCGAAACCGACGAGCGCGGCTTCATCTACATCGTCGATCGCGCCAACACCGGCCTGCACATCCTCGAGCTCGACGGTGCCGGACGTCAGGCGGCAGGGCTCAAATAGGCATGCTGAGCCGGCGGACGATCGTGCAGACCTCGCTGGCCGGCGGCATGCTGGCCGGCCTGGCAGGCTTTGCAGCGTTCGCCAGCTTGTATCCGAAACCCGATCGTGACGAGGAAATCACGGGCTGGCGCCGCATTGCCTGGCCGTTCCCGCGCGACGCCTTCCCGGCGGGCCGTGCCTGGAAGCGCGACGACACCGAAGTCTATATCAGGCCGAAGCTCGGCTTCTGCGGGAACTGCGATACCGGGGTGGTCGAAGACTCCGAGGTCGACCGGGTAACGGACGTCGATTTGCTGGACGAGAATTTCGTTCCCTTGCACGAAGGCAGGCGAATAGCCCTCACGGACCTGGCAGGCCGTGCGAGGCTTTATCGGATACGGAGAGGCGGCAAGGAGAAGGTGGCGGAGGGGATTGCGGTTGCCTACAAGTGCGACCTCGTGGTCGCCATCGTCGTCAGCCCCGTTGCCGACGACGCAATCCTGAAGAACGCCCACCGGTTCCTAGAAACGAACACGGTTCAGGTCTGGATCAACGCCCTTCTCGAAGGACGCTGACGGCTCACCAGTACGTCGGCGCGCCGTAATAGGTGTCGATCCGACGGCCGTAATCCGGCGTCCATTCGAAATCGTCATCCGGGTCCATCGTCGGCGCGTTCTCGAGCTGGCGCTTGTCGAGGTTGACCACATAGCCGCCCTTGCTCTCGTCGTAAGTCAGCGCCGACCACGGCAGCGGATGCTGCTTCTCGCCGATGCCGAGGAAACCGCCGAACGACATGACCGCGTAGATCGCCTTGCCGCTGATCTTGTCGATCATGATGTCCTCGACGCTGCCGAGATGATCGCCGTTCATATTGTAGACATCGGTGCCGTTGACCTTTTCGGCCGCGATCAGCGAGCCGCTGGTGATCTTGGTGACGTCAGCCATCGTTCATCCTCCGCTGTTGGGCTGTGGTGCCGGGTTAACGCCACCGAGCGAAGCCGAGTTGCGGCGCCCGCAACGAATCGCAGTGCGACATCGTTGAACGCCGGCAACCCCTTATCGGAGATTTCTCATGCGCCATTCGCTCCTCGTCGCCGCCGCTCTCCTGCTGTCCCCGGCAGCGGCGCTCCCTTCCCACGCGCAAGGCGCGCCGCAGACCGTTCAGCTGGCCAAGGTGGACGTCGTCAAGGCCGCGACCGGATATCGGGCAAGCAAGGTTATCGGCTCCTCCGTCGTCAACGACGCCAACGAAACCGTCGGCAAGGTCGACGACGTGATCCTCGGCAACGACAGGATGCCCTATGTGGTGCTTTCGGTCGGCGGCTTCCTCGGTGTCGGCAACAAGCTGGTCGTCCTGCCGTATGACGCCATCCGCAAGACCGACGACAAGCTGGTCATGCCCGGGGCGAGCAAGGACGCGCTGAAGTCGCTGCCGGAATTCAAGTACGCTTCGAAGTAGCTCGATCCGCGCTTTCAAAAGCCGGTCATGGCGGGCAAAGTGCCCGCCAAGACACCACGCCAAATACGTATAGACGCGTGCTCAGCTGAAGGCGCGGCGCGTTGCTACCGCACCAACAGCACCGCGGCGCCGGCGATCGCGACGACCTCGGTGCCGCGGCCGGCCTCGTCGACGAAGCG
>CAMFJT010000103.1 GCA_945957125.1 uncultured Rhodospirillales bacterium
GCGTCGGCGGCCTCGATCTCGGCCTGGTGCCGGGCGAGGGCGGCCGCGACGTGGCCGGCGTCCTGGCCGGCGCGCAGAGCAAGGAAATCGAGGTCGTCTATCTGTTGGCCGCCGACGAGATCGACATGTCGAAGTTGGGCAAAGCCTTCGTGATCTACCAGGGCCACCATGGCGATGCCGGCGCGCACCGCGCCGACGTGATCCTGCCGGGCGCGGCCTACACCGAGAAGCCGGGCACCTACGTCAACATGGAGGGCCGCGTCCAGGAGGGCTTCCGCGCCAACTTCCCGCCGGGCGACGCCCGCGAGGACTGGGCGATCCTGCGCGCCCTGTCGGAGCGGTTGGGCAAGACGCTGCCTTACGATTCGTACGATCAGGTGCGCGCGCGGCTCGTCGCGGTGAACCGGACCTTTGCCGCACTCGACCAGCAGGCGCCCGGCGCGTGGGGCGAGTTCGGCACCGCCGGCGCCACGACCGACGCGCCGTTCGTCTCGCCGATCGCGAACTACTACATGACCGATCCGATCAGCCGCGCGTCGCGGACCATGGCCGAGTGCGTGGCGTCCCGCCAGCAGCTCCTGGCGGCGGAGTAGGGGCATGATCGACACCGTCGTCCTCTTCCTCACGACGCACTGGCTCGGGCAGGCGATCCTGATCCTGCTGCAGTGCCTGGCCGTCACCGTGCCGCTGCTCGTGGCCGTCGCGTACATGACCTATGTCGACCGCAAGGTCTGGGCCTCCATCCAGCTCCGCCGCGGTCCCAACGTGGTCGGCCCGTTCGGCCTGCTGCAGCCCTTCGCCGACGGTCTGAAGCTGGTGCTGAAGGAGACGATCGTCCCGTCGAGCGCCAACAGCGTGCTGTTCGTGATCGCGCCGATGCTCGCCTTCATGACCGCGCTGGTCGCCTGGGCGGTGGTGCCGTTCGCCGACGGCTGGGTGATCGCCGACATCAATGTCGGCATTCTCTACCTGTTCGCGATCTCCTCGCTCGGCGTCTACGGCATCATCATCGCCGGCTGGGCGTCCAACTCGAAATACGCCTTCTTGGGCGCGCTGCGCTCGGCGGCGCAGATGGTGTCGTACGAGGTCTCGATCGGCTTCGTGCTGATCACCGTGCTGCTGTGCACGGGTTCGCTGAACCTCTCCAAGGTCGTGCTCGCCCAGTCGGGCTGGTTCTGGAACTGGTTCTGGCTGCCGCTGCTGCCGATGTTCGTGATCTTCTTCATCTCCGCGCTCGCGGAGACGAACCGCACACCGTTCGACCTGCCGATGTCGGAAGCCGAGCTGGTGGCGGGCTTCCACACCGAATACTCGGCCATGACCTTCGGCCTGTTCTTCCTCGGCGAATACGCCAACATGATCCTGCTCTCGGCCCTGGGCGCGGTCCTGTTCCTGGGCGGTTGGCATTCGCCGGTTCCTTACGCACCGTTCACGCTCGTCCCGGGTGTGATCTGGTTCGCCCTCAAGATCGCGTTCCTTCTGTTCATCTTCAGCTGGACCAAGGGCACGCTGCCTCGCTACCGCTACGACCAGCTGATGCGGCTGGGCTGGAAGGTGTTCCTGCCCGTGTCGCTGGGCTGGGTCGTCCTCACCGCCGCCGTCCTGCAGTTCGGCGGCTGGCTGCCGAAGCCCTAGGAGAGTTCACCAATGGCTTCCCTCGACCGTACCGCACGCGCCTTCCTGCTCTCCGAGCTGGTGGCGGGCTTCGCCCTCACCCTGAAGTACATGTTCAAGCCCAAGGTGACGGTGAATTATCCCTATGAGAAGGGGCCGCTCAGCCCGCGCTTCCGCGGCGAGCACGCGCTGCGCCGCTATCCCAACGGCGAGGAGCGCTGCATCGCGTGCAAGCTGTGCGAGGCGATCTGCCCGGCGCAGGCCATCACCATCGAGGCCGAGCCGCGCGACGACGGCAGCCGCCGCACCACGCGCTACGACATCGACATGACCAAGTGCATCTACTGCGGCTTCTGCCAGGAAGCCTGCCCGGTCGATGCCATCGTCGAGGGACCGAACTTCGAGTTCTCGACCGAGACCCGCGAGGAGCTGATGTACAACAAGGCCAAGCTGCTCGCGAACGGCGACCGCTGGGAGGGCGAGATCGCCTCCAACCTCCAGGCCGACGCGGCGTACCGCTAGGCCGGCCGAGGGGGAGAACGACAAGATGTTGCTTCAGGCCATAGCCTTCTACGTGTTCGCGGCGGTCGTCATCGCGTCGGCCGCCATGGTCGTGGTCTCGCGCAACCCGGTCTATTCCGTGCTGTTCCTGATCCTCGCCTTCTTCAATGCGGCCGCGCTGTTCGTGCTGATCGGCGCGGAGTTCATCGCGATGATCCTGGTGATCGTCTATGTCGGCGCCGTGGCCGTGCTCTTCCTCTTCGTCGTGATGATGCTCGACATCAACATGACACGGCTGAAGGAGGGCTTCCTCGACTACCTGCCGATCGGCGCGCTGATCGGCGCGGCGCTGCTGGCGGAGATCCTGTTCGGTATCGGCGTGTGGGGCAGCGGCAGCTCGGAGACGGTGCGGGCCTTCAACCAGGCGGGCATCCCGCCGGCCACGGTCGAGAACACCCGGGCGATCGGCCAGGTGCTCTACACTCAGTATTTCTACCTGTTCCAGGTCTCGGGGCTGGTGCTGCTGCTGGCCATGATCGGCGCCATCGTGCTCACCCTGCGCAGCCGGCCCGGCGTCCGCCGCCAGCGGGTGGCCGACCAGCTCTATCGTCCGAAGGAAGAGGCCATCACCGTGGTCAAGGTCCCGTCGCGGGAGGGCGTGTGATGCTGATCGGCCTGGGACACTACCTCACCGTGGCCGGCGTGCTGTTCACGCTCGGCATCCTCGGCATCTTCCTGAACCGCAAGAACGTCATCGTCATCCTGATGTGCGTCGAGCTGATGCTGCTCGCGGTGAACATCAACCTGGTGGCCTTCTCGGTCTTCCAAGGCAACGTCGTGGGACAGATCTTCGCCATGCTGGTGCTGACCGTGGCCGCCGCCGAGGCGGCGATCGGGCTGGCGATCCTGGTGGTCTATTTCCGCAACCGCGGAACGATCGCCGTCGAAGACATCAATGCGATGAAGGGCTAGGGGCGCGCTCATCATGGATCTCGCCATCAAGCTCATCGTCTTCCTGCCGCTGCTTGCGGCGGCGATCGCCGGCCTCTTCTGCCGCGTGATCGGTGCTCGCCCGGCGCAGATCGTGACCTGCGCGGCGCTGCTGATCGCGGCCGCCCTCTCGGTCTTCGTCTTCGTGAAGATCGGCTTCGGACCCGAGAAGCTGATCGTCGTGAAGCTCTTCTCCTGGATTGATTCGGGGACCCTCGACATCGCCTGGTCGCTCCGGGTCGACACGCTGACTGCCGTCATGCTGATCGTGGTCACCGGCGTATCGTCGATGGTCCACATCTACTCCATCGGCTACATGGAGGAAGATCCCAGCATCCCGCGCTTCATGGCGTATCTCAGCCTGTTCACCTTCTTCATGCTGATGCTGGTGACGGCCGACAATCTGGTGCAGCTGTTCTTCGGCTGGGAAGGGGTGGGTCTCGCGTCCTACCTGCTGATCGGCTTCTGGTACGACAAGCCGTCGGCCAATGCCGCGGCAATGAAGGCCTTCATCGTCAACCGCGTCGGCGACTTCGGCTTCGCCCTCGGCATCTTCGCGGTCTGGATGCTGAGCGGCTCGGTCAGCTTCAACGAGGTGTTCGCCAAGGCGCCGGACATGGCCGCCGCGCACTTCGTGTTCCTCGGCAAGAACGTGCCGGCGCTCGAGACCGCCTGCCTGCTGCTGTTCGTCGGCGCGATGGGCAAGTCCGCCCAGCTCGGCCTGCACACCTGGCTGCCGGACGCGATGGAAGGCCCGACGCCGGTGTCCGCCCTGATCCATGCCGCGACCATGGTGACCGCCGGCGTGTTCATGGTCTGCCGCCTGTCGCCCCTGTTCGAGCTGGCGCCGACCGCCAGCCAGGTCGTGACCCTGGTCGGCGCGGCCACGGCATTCTTCGCCGCCACGATCGGCCTCACCCAGTACGACATCAAGCGGGTGGTGGCCTATTCGACGTGCAGCCAGCTCGGCTACATGTTCTTCGCCGCCGGCGTCGGCGCCTATTCGGCGGCGATGTTCCACCTCATGACTCACGCCTTCTTCAAGGCGCTGCTGTTCCTCGGCTCGGGGTCGGTGATCCATTGCCTGCACCACGAGCAGGACATGCGCAAGATGGGCGGCGTGAAGGAGAAGGCACCGCAGACCTTCATCCTGATGTGGATCGGCACCCTGGCGCTGGCCGGTATCGGCGTGCCCTTCATCATGGGCCACGGCCTGGGCTTCGCGGGCTTCTACTCCAAGGATGCGATCCTCGAAGCGTCGTTCGCCGCCCATTCGACGGTCGGCACGATCGCCTACTGGCTGGGCGTGATTGCCGCCTTCATGACGGCCTTCTACTCCGGCCGCGTGATGTTCATGACGTTCTACGGCAAGTATCGCGGCGACCACCACACCTGGGACCATGCCCACGAATCGCCGCTGGTGATGCTGATCCCGCTCTATGTCCTGGGCGCCGGCGCGCTGCTGTCGGGCATCGTCGCCTACGGCTGGTTCGTCGGCGAGGGCTGGGAGCATTTCTGGGGCGTGTCGATCGCGGTGAAGGCGACCGAGACCATCCTGCACCACATGCACGAGGTCGCGACCTGGGTGAAGCTGGCGCCGCTGGTGGCGGCGGTAAGCGGCCTGGCGCTGAGCTACTACTACTACATCGTCAGCCCGGACATGCCGGCGCGGACGGTGCGGGCATTCAAGCCGCTGCACACCTTCTTCTACAACAAGTGGTACTTCGACGAGCTCTATGACGCGGTGTTCGTCCAGCCCGCCCAGATGATCGGCCGCTTCTTCTGGAAGAAGGGCGACGGCGCCACGATCGACGGGCTCGGCCCGGACGGCGTGTCGGCGCGCGCCGTCGATCTCGCCGGCGTTCTGAGCCGCTTCCAGAGCGGCTATCTCTACCACTACGCTTTCGTGATGCTGATCGGCGTGGCCGGCCTCGTCACCTACTTCATGCTGTTCGTCAGGTAGGCACGATGTCGAGCTGGCCGATCCTTTCCCTCGTCACCTTCCTGCCGCTGGTGGGCGCGGTCTTCTGCCTGGTCGTCAACGGCCCGAAGGAAGCGGTCGACCGCAACTGCCGCAGCGCCGCGCTGATCACCTCGCTGGTGACCTTCCTCGTCTCTCTGCTGCTGTGGGTCCGCTTCGACCCGACCAAGGCCGGCTTCCAGTTCGAGGAGAAGCTGGCCTGGGTGCCCGCGCTCAACATCGGCTACCACATGGGCATCGACGGCATCTCGCTGTTCTTCGTCCTGCTGTCGACGCTGCTGACGCCGATCTGCATCCTTGCGAGCTGGGAATCGGTCCAGGTCCGCGTCAAGGAATACATGGTCGCGTTCCTCGTGCTCGAGACCTTCATGGTCGGCATGTTCTGCGCGCTCGATCTCGCCCTGTTCTACATCTTCTTCGAGGGCGTGCTGATCCCGATGTTCCTCATCATCGGTGTGTGGGGCGGCAAGCGGCGCGTCTACGCCGCGTTCAAGTTCTTCCTCTACACGCTGCTCGGCTCCGTCCTGATGCTGCTGGCGATCATCGCGGTCTACTGGCAGATCGGCACGACCGACCTGCCGACCGCCTTCGAGAAGCTGCAGCTTTCGTTCCAGTGGCAGTTCTGGCTGTGGCTTGCCTTCTTCGCCTCGTTCGCGGTCAAGGTGCCGATGTGGCCGGTCCATACCTGGCTGCCCGACGCCCACGTCGAGGCGCCCACGGCGGGCTCGGTGATCCTGGCCGGCGTGCTGCTGAAGATGGGCGGCTACGGCTTCATCCGCTTCTCCGTGCCGATGTTCCCCGAAGCGACCCAGTACTTCGCGCCGCTGGTCTTCGGCCTGTCGATCGTGGCGGTGATCTACACCTCTCTGGTCGCGCTGGTGCAGGAGGACATGAAGAAGCTGATCGCCTATTCGTCGGTCGCCCACATGGGCTTCGTGACGATCGGCGTCTTCGTCATGAACATGCAGGGCGTGCAGGGCGCGATCTTCCAGATGCTGAGCCACGGCATCGTGTCCGCCGCGCTCTTCCTCTGCGTCGGCGTGGTCTACGACCGGCTACACACGCGCGAGATCGAGGCCTATGGCGGTCTCGTGCACCGCATGCCGCGCTACGCCTTCGTCTTCCTGTTCTTCACCCTGGCGAGCGTCGGCCTGCCTGGCCTGTCCGGCTTCGTCGGCGAGTTCCTCGTGCTGATCGGCGCCTTCAAGGCCAACACCTGGGTGGCTTTCCTCGCGGCGACCGGCCTGATCCTGGGCGCCGCCTATGCGCTGCTGCTCTACCGCCGGGTCGTCTTTGGTGCGCTGACCAAGGACTCGTTGAAGGCCATGCTCGACATGAACCGGCGCGAGATCGCGGTGTTCCTGCCGCTCGTGCTGCTCACGCTGTGGATGGGCATCTATCCGAACTCGTTCCTCGATCCCATGGCGCCGGCGGTCGACAAGCTGATCGGCGACTACAACGCGGCGCTGAAGCTCGCCCGCACCGCCTCGTTGCACCCGTGAGCAATTCCATGACCATCGGCCTCGAACACTGGACCCTGGCGCGACCCGAGATCTTCCTCGCGGTCGCGACGGCGCTGCTGCTGCTCTACGGCGTGCTGCGCGGCGAGGTCGCCACCGCCTTCATCTCGGTGGCCGCGTCGGTCGCGCTGGTCGCCACGGCCGTGCTGCTGTTCATGCCCTATCGCGAGGGCACCGCCTTCGCCACGCTGTTCATCACCGACCGCCTGACCACGACCATGAAGGCCCTGGTGCTGGTGGGGGCGGCCATCTCGATCCTGATGTCGCGCGCCTATTTCGAGCGGGTGAGGGCGTGGCGCTTCGAATATCCGCTGATCGTCTCGCTGGCCACGCTCGGCATGATGCTGATGATCTCGGCCAACGACCTGATGTCGCTCTATGTCGGGCTCGAGTTGCAGTCGCTGGCGCTCTATGTGATCGCCGCCTTCCATCGTGATTCGGTCCGCTCGACCGAAGCCGGCGTGAAGTACTTCGTCCTCGGCTCGGTCGCCTCGGGTATGCTGCTGTTCGGTTCCTCGCTGATCTACGGCTTCTGCGGCGGCACCTCGTTCGTGCAGATCTCGCAGGCGCTGCTCGCCGGCAAGGCGGGCGAGATCGGCACCGTGATCGGGCTTGTGTTCGTGGTCGCGGGCCTGGCCTTCAAGGTCTCTGCGGTGCCGTTCCACATGTGGACACCCGACGTCTACGAGGGCGCGCCGACTCCGGTAACGGCGCTGTTCGCGGTGGCGCCCAAGATCGCGGCGATCTCGCTGCTGGTCTCGGTCCTGATGGGACCGTTCAAGCCGCTGTTCCCGCAATGGCAGCAGATCATCGTCGCCGCGGCGATCCTGTCGATGGCGTGGGGCGCGTTCGCCGCCCTGCGCCAACCCAACATCAAGCGTCTGATGGCCTATTCGTCGATCGGCAACGTGGGCTACGTGCTGCTCGGCCTGGCGGCGGGCACCGAGCGGGGCATCCAGGCGGTCGTCTTCTATCTCGCCATCTACATGGTCATGACGCTCGGCGTGTTCGCCATCATCCTGATGATGAAGCGGCGCGACATCATGGTCGAGAGCATCTCGGACCTCGCGGGGCTGGGCCGGAGCCATCCGATGCTGGCGCTCGCCATGCTGATCTTCATGTTCTCGATGGCCGGCATCCCGCCGCTCGCGGGCTTCTGGGGCAAGCTCTACATCTTCATGGCCGCCGTCGAGGCCCGGCTGTTCTGGCCGGCCATCCTGGGCGTGCTCGCTTCCGTCGTGGCGTCCTACTACTACCTGCGTATCGTCAAGGTGATGTATTTCGACGAGGGCACCGAGACGCTCGATCCGACGACATTCAGCGTCAACCGCGTCGTGGCCTTCGTCACGGCGCTGCTGCTGGCGGTCTTCTCGCTGGCGCCACAGCCGCTCAGCCTGATCGCGGAGGCCGCCGCCAAGGGCCTGTTCCGGTGACGGCCGCGCCCGTCCTGCCGGACGGGTGGACGCTGGTCGCGCTGGAAAGCGCCGGCAGCACCAACGATGAGGCTATGGCACTCGCCGACGCGGGCGCGCCCGAAGGCACCCTTGTCTGGGCACGTCAGCAGACCGGCGGTCGTGGCCGGCGGGGCCGGGTCTGGGCCTCTCCGGTCGGAAATCTCTACAGCTCGACGGTCTTGCGGCCCGATTGTCCGGCCGCTCGTGCGGCGGAACTTGGCTTCGTCGCGGCGCTGGCGGTGGCGGATATCGTGCCGGCCGGACGCGACCTGCGCGTGAAGTGGCCGAACGACGTGCTGGTCGACGGCGGCAAGGTCGCCGGCATCCTGCCCGAGAGCTCGATCGCCCCGGATGGCCGCGCCGAGCACGTCGTGATGGGCATCGGCGTTAATGTCGGATTCGCGCCCAGCCTGCCCGAGATGCGCTATCCCGGCGCTTGCGTCGGCGGCACGGTTGAAGCCGCGCTGGAGCGGCTGGCGGCCGCGCTGGCCCTGCGCGTCGCCGAGTGGCGGCGCGACGGCTTCGCGGCGGTCCGCGAGCAATGGCTGGCAAAGGCAGGCCCGCTTGGCCTCGAGGTCGACGTGAAGCTGGGGGACGAACTGGTCCGCGGCCGATACGCCGGCATGGACGGGGAAGGGGCGCTGCTGCTGGAGACCGCCGCCGGTCCGCGCCGGATCGTGGCGGGAGAGCTGTTGGCCCGCGCGGCCTGAAGGAGGAGAGCGATGCTGCTCGCCATCAACGTCAACAATACCAACATCAAGTTCGGCGTGGTCGACGGCGACAGGATCGTCGGCGAATGGCGCCAGCACACCTCGGCAATGCGCACCGCCGATGAGCATGCCGTGTGGCTGCTGCAGCTCATGCAGATGGAGGGGATCGATCCCAAGTCGATCACCGACGCGATCGTCGGCTCGGTCGTACCCAACGCCAACTTCAACCTGCGCCGCCTGTGCTCGCGTTACTTCAATTGCGAGGCGATGTTCCTCGGCGATCCGAACGTCGTGCACGGCATCAAGATCAAGGGCGTCGGCGCCGGCGCCGATCGCATCTGCAACACCGTCGGCTCGAGCATGCTATTCCCCAACACGCCGGTCGTGGTGGTCGACTTCGGCACCGCGACCAACTTCGACGTGGTCGACGAGGAGGGCAGCTATTGCGGCGGCGCCATCGCGCCCGGCATCAACCTGTCGATCGAGGCGCTGGTCAATGCGACGGCGCTGCTGCCGCGCATCGTGGTGGAGAAGCCGGCGCAGGTGATCGGCACGACGACCGTCGCCTGCATGCATACCGGCGTCTTCTGGGGCTATGTCGGCCTGATCGAAGGCATCGTCAGCCGGATCAAGGCGGAGTTCGGCAAGCCGATGAAGGTCGTGTCGACCGGCGGCCTCGCCCCGGTGTTCGAGGGCTCGGTCAGTGTGATCGACCAAACCGTTCCCGACATCACCGTGCGCGGGCTGATCGAGATCTACAAGCGTAGCAAGAAGGCATGACGGTCCCGTCGAACGACGAGTTGCTGTTCCTCGCGCTGGGTGGCGCGGGCGAGATCGGCATGAACCTCAATCTCTACGGCCATGCCGGCAAGTGGCTGATGGTCGATCTCGGCATCGCCTTCGGCGACGACACCATGCCCGGCGTCGACGTCGTGATGCCCGATCCGGCCTTCATCGAAGAGCGCCGCAAGGACCTCGCCGGCATCGTCCTCACGCACGCGCACGAGGACCATCTCGGCGCGGTGGCCGACCTCTGGCCGCGGCTCGAGGCGCCGGTCTACGCCACGCCGTTCGCGGCCTCGGTGCTGAAGCGCAAGCTGCGCGAGGCGGGGCTGTTCGAGGCCGTGCCGATCACCGAGATCCCGCTCGGCGGCAAGTTCACCGTCGGGCCGTTCGAGCTCGAGATGATCACCATGACGCATTCGATCCCCGAGCCGAATGCGCTGGCCGTCCGCACGAAGTTCGGCACCGTGTTCCATACCGGCGACTGGAAGATCGATCCCGAGCCGCTGCTCGGCGAGTTGACCGACGAGGCGACCCTGCAGCGCATCGGCGACGAGGGTGCGCTCGCCATGGTGTGCGACAGCACCAACGTGTTCGTCGAGGGCGAGGCGGGGTCCGAGGCGACCGTGCGGCGGAATCTCGAGAAGCTGGTGAAGACTCGCCGGAACCGGGTTGCCGTGACCTGCTTCGCCTCGAACCTCGCGCGCGTCGAGAGCATCGCCAAGGCCGCCGTTGCGGCCGGCCGGCATCCCGTGCTGTCCGGCCGCGCCCTGCAGCGCATGGTCGAAGCGGCGCAGGAATGCGGCTACCTGCTCGATTTCCCGCAGACCGTCTCGGAGCAGGATGCGGGCTACCTGCCGCGCGAAAAAGTGCTGTTCATCTGCACCGGCAGCCAGGGCGAGCCGCGCGCGGCGCTGGCCAAGATCGCGACCGGCGCGCATCGCGACCTGACGCTGGAGGCCGGCGACACCGCGATCTTCTCCTCGCGCGTGATCCCCGGCAACGAGCGGTCGGTCGGCCGCCTCCACAATGCGCTGATGGCGCGCGGCGTCGAGGTGATCGGCGACGGGCCGGACAACCACATCCACGTCTCCGGCCATCCGGCGCGCGACGAGCTGGTACGCATGTACCAGTGGGTGCGGCCGAAGATCGCCCTGCCGGTCCACGGCGAGGTGCGGCACATGGTCGAGCACGCCGCCCTCGCGCGGACCTGCCAAGTGCCGGAGACGGTGGTGGCGCCCAACGGCACGCTGGTACGGCTGGCGCCGGGACCGGCCGAGATCGTCGACCATGTCCCGGCCGGGCGGTTGGCGCGCGACGGCGACGGGGTCGTGCCGCTGGAGGGCGAGGCATTGCGCGAGCGGCGCAAGCTGCTGTGGAATGGCGCGGCGGTGGCCACGCTGGTGATCGACAAACAAGGCCGGCCGATGGCTGCGCCGGTCGTCAGCCTGCGCGGCATGGAGGACGGGGAGGGGGAACTCGCCGAGGCCATCGTCGCCGGGCTGAAGGAGATGCTGGCCGACCTCAGTGCGGCCGAGCGGCGCGACGATGCGCGGATCGAGGAGGCGGCGCACAAGGCGCTGCGCCGCGTCGTGCGCGCGCATCTGGGCAAGAAGCCGTTGACGGATGTCCATATCGTCCGCATCTAACGCCCGAGGAGAGCCCATGATCGGTCGCCTGAACCACATCGCCATCGCCGTCCCGGACCTCGACAAGGCCAGCGAGCTCTATCGCAGCGTCATGGGCGCAAAGGTCAGCGCGCCCAAGGCGCAGCCGGCGCACGGCGTCACGGTCGTGTTCGTCGAGCTGCCGAACACCAAGATCGAGTTGCTGCATCCGCTCGGCGAGAAGTCGCCGATCGCCAATTTCCTGTCGCGCAACGCCGACGGCGGTATCCACCACGTCTGCTACGAGGTCGAGGACATCTACGCCGCCCGCGACAAGCTCAAGGCCGGCGGCGCCCGCGTGCTGGGCGACGGCGAGCCGAAGATCGGCGCCCACGACAAGCCCGTCCTGTTCCTCCACCCCAAGGATTTCACAGGCACCCTGATCGAGCTCGAGCAGGTTTAGTGCTGGGAGCGCGGCTCTCCAGAGCCGCACATTGGCTCTGGCAAATCGAAGGAAGAGCGGCTCTGGAGAGCTGCGCTCCTAGCGGCGGGGCGGCCCGATGAGCTGGGCGACCGGAGTCATGGTCTACCTGGTGATCTGGTGGACGGTGCTGTTCGCCGTACTGCCGCTCGGCGTCAAGCGGGTCGAGAACCCGGGGCGAGGGCAGGAAGTCGGATCTCCGGAACGGCCGCAGCTCGTGCGCAAGGCGATCATCACGTCGATCGTCGCGGCGGTGGTGTGGATCGTCTTTTTCCTTCTGCACGAGTCGGACATCTTCAGCTTCCGCGATTTCTAGGCACGCTCAACGAAAAGCGGCGGCCCCGTGTGGCCGCCGCTTCTCTCGTACCCCGAAACTCTGGTCCGTACGGCTTTGGAGCCGCTTTCCTCCCTAAAACTCAGGCCATCGCCTAAGGCTTAGGCTGTGTACATGGCGTTTCTGTGATTGCCAAGACCAATTCTTTCCATGGAGTGGACTTGACGGAACAAATGTTAGGGAAGCGGCCGCTGCCGCGCGCAACAAATGTCCGCGCGCTTCGTCGGAATCCAGGATGATCAGGCGATGACCACATACTTGACCACGAAAAGCGCAGCCAGGATGGCGACCGCCGGATGGATGTCCGTGAACTTGCCCGACACGAGCTTGATGACGGTGTAGGAGATGAAGCCGAATGCGATGCCCTCGGCGATCGAGAAGGTGAAGGGCATGGCGATCGCGGTGATCACCGCCGGCGCCGCTTCCGTGATGTCGTCCCATTCGATCTCGACCAGGCCGCGCGTCATCAGGCAGGCGACATAGAGCAGCGCCGGTGCCGTCGCGTAGGCCGGGATCGAGCCCGCGAGCGGCGCGAGGAACAGTGCGAGCAGGAACAGCACCGCGACGGTGAGCGCGGTCAGCCCCGTGCGCCCGCCGGCATTGATGCCCGAGGCGCTCTCGATGTAGCTCGTCGTCGTCGAGGTGCCGACCGCCGCACCGATCATCGCCGCTGCGCTGTCGGAGAGCAGCGCGCGATTGAGCCGCGGCACGGTGCCGTCGGGCCGCATGAAGCCGCCGCGATGGGCGAGGGCGATCAGCGTTCCGGTATTGTCGAAGAGGTCGACGAACAGGAAGGCGAAGACCACCGTTACCAGCCCGACCTTGAACGCGCCGCCAAGATCCATCTGCAGGAACACCGGCGCGATCGACGGCGGCACGTCGACAATGCCGCCGAACTTCTGGTGGCCGGCGAGGATCGACACGATCGTCACTGCCAGGATGCCGATGATCACCCCGCCCAGCACCTTGCGGTGCTCGAGCGCCACGATCAGCGCGAAGCCCAGCGTCGCCATCACCACCGGCCAGCTCGTGAGATCGCCGTGCGCCACCATGGTGGCGGGATGGGCCACGACGATGCCCGCGTTCTTGAGCGCGATCAGCGCCAGGAACAACCCGATGCCGGCGGCGATCGCCATCTTGAGCGAGCGGGGGATGGCATTGACGATCCATTCGCGGATCGGCAGCGCGCTGATGATGAAGAAGAGGACGCCGGAGAGGAACACGCAGCCGAGCGCGACCTGCCAGGAGTATTTCATCTGGCCGACGACCACGAAGGCGAAGTAGGCGTTGAGCCCCATGCCCGGCGCCAGCGCGATCGGATAGTTCGCGAGGAAGGCCATCAGCAGGCAGCCGATCGCCGCCGCCACGCAGGTAGCCGCGAACACCGCGCCGAACGGCATGCCCGCCTTGCTGAGGATGTCCGGGTTCACGAAGATGATGTAGGCCATGGTCAGGAAGGTCGTGATCCCGGCCACGATCTCCGTCCGCACCGTTGTCTTGTTCTCGCTCAGCTTGAAGAGTTGTTCGAGCATTTCTGGTCTCCCCCGTCGATTGTCGCAGTGTGCCGGCATCGACCTGTGCAAAGCCAGCCGGAACAGCCCGGTTTGCCTTTGCGCAGCCCGGCCCCTACAGTCCGCCGCCATGCGAATGAGCCAATATTTCCTGCCGACTCTGAAAGAGACTCCCTCCGAGGCGCAGATCGTCTCGCACCGGCTGATGCTGCGCGCCGGGCTGATCCGCCAGACCAGCGCCGGCATCTATGCCTGGCTGCCGCTGGGGCTACGGGTGCTGCGCAACATCGAGCGCATCGTGCGTGAGGAGCAGGATCGTTCGGGCGCGCAGGAAGTGCTGATGCCGACCATCCAGTCGGCCGACCTGTGGCGCGAGAGCGGCCGCTACGATGCCTACGGCCCGGAGATGTTGCGCATCAAGGACCGGCACGATCGCGAGATGCTGTTCGGCCCGACCAACGAGGAGATGATCACCGTCCTGTTCCGCGACGGCGTGAAGAGCTACCGCGACCTTCCGAAGAACCTCTATCACATCCAGTGGAAGTTCCGCGACGAGGTCCGTCCACGCTTCGGCGTGATGCGCGGCCGCGAGTTCCTGATGAAGGACAACTACTCGTTCGACATCGACAAGGCCGGCGCGATCCATTCCTACAACAAGATGTTCGTGACCTACCTGCGCACCTTCGCACGCATGGGCTTGAAGGCGATCCCGATGCGCGCCGATACCGGCCCGATCGGCGGCGACCTCAGCCACGAGTTCATCGTGCTGGCCGAGACCGGCGAGAGCGAGGTGTTCTGCCACAAGGGGTTGGTCGACAAGGACATCCTGAGCCGCACCATCGACTACGGCGCCGACCTGCAGCCGATCGTGCAGGAATGGACCTCGCTCTATGCCGCGACCGACGAGATGCACGACAAGGCGGCCTTCGACGCGATCCCGGAGAGCGAGCGGCTGTCGGCGCGCGGCATCGAGGTCGGCCATATCTTCTATTTCGGCACCAAGTACTCCAAGCCGATGAAGGCGATCGTCGCCGGTCCCGGCGGCGAGGAGATCACGGTCGAGATGGGCTCCTACGGCATCGGCGTGTCGCGCCTGGTCGGTGGCATCATCGAGGCGAGCCACGATGCGGCCGGCATCGTGTGGCCGGAATCGGTGGCGCCTTTCAAGGTCGCCATCGTCAACCTCAAGCCCGACGACGGCGCGGTGTCCGGCGCCTGCGGCAAGCTCTACGACGCGCTGCAGGCCAAGGGCGTCGAGGTGTTGCACGACGACCGCGACATGCGCGCGGGCGGCAAGTTCGCCGACATGGACCTGATCGGCATCCCCTGGCAGGTGATCGTAGGCCCCAAGGGCGTCGCCGCCGGCAAGGTCGAGGTGAAGAACCGCAAGACGGGCGCCCGCGAGGAACTTCCGGCCGAGGAAGTCGTTAGCCGGCTCGCATGATTTTTATCCGTCGTCCCGAGCGGAGGCGCCCGCAGGGCGCTGCAGTCGAGGGACCTCGTCTTGCGGCCGACAGCCACGGAACAGGTCCCTCCACTTCGCTGCGCTGCGCTTCGCTCCGGTCGGGACGACGGTAAGTCGGATGGCCTTCGCCGCCGTCGAGCGCTTCATCGCGTTCCGCTATCTGCGGGCCCGTCGCGAGGAGGGATTCATCTCCGTGATCGCGGGCTTCTCGCTGGTCGGCATCGCGCTCGGCGTCGGCACGCTGATCGTGGTGATGGCAGTGATGAACGGCTTCCAGCGCGAGATGCTGCGCCAGATGGCGGGTATCAGCGGCCAGCTCGGCGTGCAGGGTACGCGCGAGGGGCTCGTGGCGACGCCCGACCTGATCGCCCGGCTGCGCGCCGTGCCCGGCGTGACGGCGGCGACTCCCTCGGCGGAAGGGCAGGTGATCGCCGTGGCCGGCGACAAGGTGCGCGGCGTGCTGTTGCGTGGCATGACGCCGGAGGATTTCCGCGCCCGACTGCCGCTCTCCGCCGCCATCGAGGGGCCTCCGGCCGTCCGCGACCGCTATCGCGGCCTGTGCCGCAGCGAGGATGGCAAGCCGACGGACTGGGGGACGCTGGACGGCTTCGGCGACGATTTCACCGTCGTGGTCGGCAAGCGCTTCGCCGACCTGATGGGCCTCAAGGTCGGCGACCGGCTGCAGCTCGTCTCGCCGGTGTCGGTCGCCACGCCGCTCGGCGTCATGCCCCGCTCGGCCTCGGCCAGGGTGACGGCGATCTTCTGCGCCGGCATGTACGACTACGATTCGAACTTCGTCTACGCGCCGCTGGTCGACGTGCAGCGCATGCTCAATCTCGGCGGCAAGGTTTCCACGATCGAGGTGTTCCTGGACGAGAACGCACGGGTCCCCGACCAGCGCCGCCTCGTGATCCAGGCGGTCGGCTCGCAGGGCTGGGTGTTCGACTGGTCGCAGGCCAATTACGGCTTCTTCGCCGCCATCCAGAGTCAGTCCAACGTGCTGTTCGTCGTGCTGACCATGATCGTGCTCGTGGCCGCCTTCAACATCGTGTCGAGCCTGGTGATGCTGGTCCGCACCAAGACGGCGGACATCGCCATCCTGCGCACCATGGGCGCCACGCGCGGCGCCATCCTGCGCCTGTTCCTGCTCGACGGCCTGGCGATCGGCGGCATCGGGGCTGCTGTCGGCGTCGCGCTCGGCCTGGCCTTTGCCCTCAATATCGAGGCGATCCGCCAGTGGCTGCAGCACACGTTCGGCCTCGTGCTGTTCGACGAGACGCTCTACCTGCTGGCCGAGATGCCCTCGCACATCACCTGGCAGGAGGTCGCGACCATTGCCGGCATGGCGGTGGTGTTCGCGCTCGTTGCCTCTCTGTATCCCGCCGCGCGCGCCGCGCGGCTCGATCCGGTGGAAGGGCTGCGTCGTGAGTGACGCCGCCGTCCGGCGCGGCGAACGCAGCGTCGAGCGCTGGCTCGCCTGGCGCTACCTCGCCACGCGCCAGCGCGAGGGCTTCGTCTCCTTCATCGCGATCTTCTCGCTGATCGGCGTGGCGCTCGGCGTGGCGACGCTGATCGTCGTGCTTTCGGTGATGGGCGGCTTCCGCACCAACCTGATCAGCCGGCTGATCGGCATGAACGGACACATCGTGATCACCGCGCGCGAGGGGATGCTGCAGACCTCGCCCGAGCTGCTCGACGCGCTGCGCAAGGTGCCCGAGGTCAGGACCGTGCGCCTCACGCTCGAACGTCAGGCGCTGATCAACGGGCCCAATGGTCAGACGCGCGGTGCGCTGCTCCGCGGCGTGCGGCTGGAGGACCTGCTGTCGCGCGACATCGTCACCAAGAACGTCGTGCATGGTGGGCTGGGCGATTTCGGCACCCGGCCGGGCGTCGTGATCGGCGAGCGGCTGCGCCAGGCGCTGGGCATCGCGGCGGGCGACAAGGTGACCGTCACCACGCATCGGCTGAACGAATCCGGCACGATCGCGCCGCGCTATTCGGACTACGAGCTGCTCGGCAGCTTCCTCACGAAGCGCTACGAGTTCGACAACGGCCTGGTCTTCATGCCGCTGCAGATGCTGCAGGAGGACCTGGAGTACGACCGACGCACGGTGAGCTCGATCGACCTCGACCTCGCGGATGCCAACGCCGCGCCGCGGGTCGCGGCCCAGATCCGCAAGGCACTCGGCCGCGAGGATCTCAAGGTCTCGGACTGGCAGACGCTCAACGCCCGCTTCGTCGGCGCGCTCGAGGTCGAGCGGGTCATGATGTTCATCATCCTCACCCTGATCGTGCTGGTCGCGGCCATGAACGTCGTGGCGAGCTTCACCATGCTGGTGCGGGTCAAGCGCGGCAGCATCGCGATCCTGCGCACGATGGGAGCAGGGAAGGGCACGATCGTGCGCGCCTTCTTCCTGTCGGCCGCAGCCGTCGGGATCGTCGGCACGACCGTCGGCACGGTGCTCGGCCTGGTGGTCAGTGCCAACATCGCGCCGATCGTCGACCTGATCGGCCGGCTGAGGGGCGGCTCGATGGAGCTCGAATTCATCACCTCGGCGCCGGCAGTCGTGCGTCCGGTGGAGGTGCTGACCGTGGTCGCCATCGCCATCGGCCTGTCGCTTGCGGCGGCGGCTTATCCTGCGTGGCGCAGCACACGCATCGAACCGGTCGAAGGACTGCGGCATGAGTGACGGCTCTTTTCCCCTCTCGTTGCGGGCGCTCCAGCGCACCTTCGTGCAGGGCGACCGCCGCCTCGAGGTGCTCCGGGCGATCTCGCTCGACCTGCGTGCGGGCGAGATCGTGGCGCTGGTCGGCCAGTCGGGCAGCGGCAAGTCCACGCTGCTGCACATCGCGGGGCTGCTCGAACGGCCGGACGGCGGCGAGGTCGTGGTCGACGGCAAGCCGACCAAGGCGCTGGGCGACGGCCCGCGCACCGCGCTGCGCCGCAAGTTCCTGGGCTTCGTGTACCAGTATCACCACCTGCTGCCGGAATTCTCGGCGCTGGAGAACGTGATGCTGCCGCAGATGCTGAACGGCCTGTCGCGCAGCGAGGCGCGGGTGCGGGCGGCCGACCTGCTCGCCATGGTCGGCCTCAAGGACCGTGCCGACCATCGTCCCGGTCGCCTGTCCGGCGGCGAGCAGCAGCGCGTCGCCATCGCCCGCGCCGTCGCCAACGCCCCTCGCGTCCTGCTGGCCGACGAGCCGACCGGCAATCTCGACGCCGGCACCGCCGAGACGGTCTTCCGCCAGCTCCTCGCCCTCGCCCGCGAGACCGGCATGGCCGCCCTCATCGCCACCCACAACCCCGACCTCGCCGCGAGGATGGACCGCACCCTGCACCTGAAGGACGGCGTGCTGTCGTAGGGAAGCGATGCCTCTGACCGACGAGAAATTCCCCGTCGTCCTGAGAGCTTGTGAATCTGTCAATCAGATGAGTTCTGCTGGGGGCGCGCCACTGGAGTGGCGCGCCACATCGACAAACTCTAAGGACGACCGGGATGCAATCCCGCCTCGCTTTCCACAAGATGTGGGGGCCATAGTGGCTTCGTGCCCCACGCCGATTTCATCCATCTCAAGGTCCGTTCCGCCTATTCGCTGACCGAAGGCGCGAACAAGGTCGACAGGATCGTCGGCCTGGCGAAAGAAAATGCCATGCCGGCGGTCGCCGTCACCGACCGCAACAACCTGTTCGGCTCGCTGGAATTCTCGCAGTACGCCGCCAAAGCGGGCATCCAGCCTATCGTCGGCTGCGATCTCGCCATCCGGCGCGAGGAGGAGGGTGGCATCGCCACGGCCGGCAAGCTGCCGGCGACCGACTGGTTGACCCTGCTGGTCCAGAACGAGCAAGGCTATCTCAACCTGATGCGGCTGGTGAGCCGCGCCCATCTCGAGTTCAAGGCCGGCTCGACCGCGGCCCTGCCGATGGACGATCTGGTCGGCTACACCGATGGCCTGCTGGCCTTCACGGGCAGTCCGAGCAGCATGCTCGGCCGCCTGCTGGGCGGCGGGCAGGGAGCGGCGTCAGAGCATCATCTCGAACGGCTGCTGAAGCTGTTCGACGGCCGGCTCTATCTCGAGCTGCAGCGTCACGGCGAGGACAACGAGCGCCGCATCGAGGCGCCGCTGCTCGATCTCGCCTATGCCCGGGGCCTGCCGATCGTCGGCACCAACGACGTGCACTTCCCCAAGGAGTCGATGTACGAGGCGCACGACGTGCTGCTGTGCATCGAGCAGGGTGTTCACATCGACGATCCCAACCGTCGACGTCTCACGCCCGAGCATTATTTCAAGTCGGCGGCCCAGATGCGCGAGGTCTTCGCCGACCTGCCCGAGGCCTGCGACAACACTCTGGTGATCGCGCAGCGCTGCGCCTACATGCCGGCGCCGCGCAAGCCGATCCTGCCGAGCTACACCAAGTTGCAGGGCCGTTCCGAGGAGGAGGCGCTGCGCGATCTCGCGCGGACCGGACTGGAGGAGCTCAGGGCGCTCGGCCGGCTGGCCGAAGGCATCGAGTTCGGCAAGTACGAGGAGCGGCTGCTCTACGAGCTGAACATGATCGTGAAGATGGGCTTCGCCGGCTACTTCCTGATCGTGGCGGACTTCATCCAGTGGGCCAAGGACAACGGCGTGCCGGTCGGGCCGGGCCGTGGCTCGGGCGCGGGCTCGCTGGTCGCCTGGGCGCTCAAGATCACCGACCTCGATCCGCTGCGCTGGGGGCTGCTGTTCGAGCGCTTCCTCAATCCCGAGCGCGTGTCGATGCCGGACTTCGACATCGACTTCTGTCAGGACAAGCGCGACCGCGTGATCCGCTACGTGCGCGGCGAGTATGGCGCCGACCGGGTCGCGGCCATCATCACCTTCGGCAAGCTGCAGGCGCGCGCGGTGCTGCGCGACGTGGGCCGCGTGCTCGGCATGCCGTACGGGCAGGTCGATCGCATCTGCAAGCTGGTGCCGAACAATCCGGCCAATCCGGTGACGCTGGCCAAGGCGCTCGAGACCGAGCAGCTCCTCAAGGACCAATACAATGCGGACGAGGAGATCAAGCGGCTGATCGACCTCGCCTTGCAGCTCGAAGGCCTCTACCGCAACGCCTCGACCCACGCCGCCGGCGTGGTGATCGGCGACCGGCCGCTGCACGAGCTGGTGCCGCTGTTCCGCGATACCGACAACAAGGATTCGCTGCCCGCCACCCAGTTCAACATGAAATGGGTCGAGCCGGCCGGGCTGGTGAAGTTCGACTTCCTCGGGCTGAAGACGCTGACCGTGATCGAGAAGGCCTGGGACCTGATCGGGCGCGACCAGATCGACATCCCCAAGCTGCCGCTCGACGACAGGAAGACCTTCGAGCTGCTGGCGCGCGGCGACGGGTCGGGGGTGTTCCAGCTGGAAGGCAACGGCATGCGCGACGTGCTGCGCAAGCTCAAGCCCGACCGTTTCGAGGACATCATCGCCGTCGTGGCGCTCTATCGGCCCGGTCCGATGGAGAACATCCCGAGCTATATCAAGCGCAAGCACGGCGAGGAGGCGCCGGACTACCTGCATCCGCTGCTCGAAGGGATCCTGAAGGAAACCTACGGCATCATGATCTACCAGGAGCAGGTCATGCAGATCGCGCAGGTCCTGAGCGGCTACTCGCTCGGCGGCGCCGACCTGCTGCGCCGCGCCATGGGCAAGAAGATCAAGGCGGAGATGGATGCCCAGCGCGTCAACTTCGTGCAGGGCGCCGAGAAGAACGGCGTGAAGCAGGACAGGGCATCGTCGATCTTCGACCAGGTCGACAAATTCGCGGGCTACGGCTTCAACAAGAGCCACGCGGCGGCCTATGCGCTGGTCTGCTACCAGACGGCCTATCTCAAGGCCAACCATCCGGTCGAGTTCTTCGCCGCGACGATGACCCTCG
>CAMFJT010000104.1 GCA_945957125.1 uncultured Rhodospirillales bacterium
GTCGCGCACCGCCGCCGCCCGGCCGCGCTCCGCCGCCCGCCCGGTTCATCTGCTGGCGCCCGCGGGCGCCCTCTCGGTTGATCTGCTGGCCCCGCCCGGTGCCGTTCAGGGCGCCGGGCCGCTGGTTCGTGCGGTTCTGGATGTTTCCCGCAGGACGCTGCTGGACACGGTTGCCCGGCTGGCCGGCGCCGACGGCCGGACGCTGGGCCGCACCAGGACCACCGCCGAGGCCGCCACCGGGGCCGCCGCCGGTGCCGCCCCCAGGACGAGGTTGCGGGCCGTTCTCCAGCCGGCCGCGGAATTCCTGGCGCTGCGCGGCCCCCGGCCTTTGCTGGTTGAAGCGCTCGCGGGTCGCGTTGTCGCGATAGGCCACGCCCTTGCGATGGTCGACGCGGTGCTGCCAGCGGCCGTCGCCGCCGATCTGGGTGCGGTCGAAGCTGCGGTCGATGTTGACGGCCTTGTTCACGTTGATGTTCGCATACGAGCCGCCGTAGCCGCGCCACGCCCAGCCGCCGAACATCGCCCCGGCCGCCGCGATGCCCACGCCCCAGAGAATGCCCCGCGCCAGCGCGCCGCCGAACGGCCAATAGGTCGGCGGATAGGCCGGATAGGGCCACGACCCATACGCCCAGCTCGGATTGTACGACGGCACGTAGACCACCTCCGGGTTGGTCGGCGCGATGACGTACTGGATGGAATCGCCCGACCCTTCGGTCGTCACTGTCTGCTGCGGCGTGCTCTGCAGGTTGCCGGCGGCGGACGCCCGGCGGCGCAGGCGCTGGATGGCATCGGCGACGTCCGCCTCCTGCGCGATCATGGCGTCGCCCAGCTTGCGGGTCCAATCGAGCTGATCGCTCATCTGCGCGAGCACATCGGGGAAGGCGACGAGCGATTTCACGCTCACGTCCCAGTCCTTGTCCTTGACGGCGGCGACGGCTGCGTCGCCCTTGAGCGCCGGATTGGCCTTCGACCACCGCGCGGCCTCGACCAGTTCCAGCGGATAGCTCGCCGCCATGAGCATCTGCGACAGAAGGGCATCGGGATACAACGCAATGGGCGCAAGCATCTGCTCGAGCTCTTCCGGCTTGAACTTGGTCGTGTCGGCTTGCGCCATCGACTCATGCGCACGCAGGCTTGCACCGAGTGCTGCTGCGAGCGCCAGAAACGCGCGACGCTTCATGACGCTCCTTCCGGCAAATCTCCATGTCGACTGTTCCATGGCTGCACGTCAGGGCGCTTTGATTTTTCTCAACCGGCATCGCGATACGCATCGCTTCTAGCCCAGGTTGATAATCGTCAATGCGGTTCGGGTGACGCCCTCCTGTAATGAGCCGACCCGCCGGGAGGAAAGCAATGAGCGATATCAAGGGCGCCGAAGGTGATTCGACGACCGCAGCCGCGATACCCTCGGGCGTCGACCGCCGCACGTTCCTGATGCGCCATGCAGCCATCGGTGCCGCTGCCGTGATGACCGGCGGCACGTGGACGGTCGAGGCGCGCGCGCAGCAGGCGGCCAAGGAGGCCGCCGCCTCCAAGCTCGGCTCGGAGCTGTCGCCCGATCTCGCCGTCGTGAAAGCGAGCAAGGGGCCGGTGATGATCCTGGCCGACGAGTTCTACAAGGTCGGCCCCGGCCCCTCGAGCTCGCACACGATCGGCCCGATGCGCATCACCTACGACTTCTACCAGCGCTGCACCAGGCTGCCGGCCGACCAGCTCGCCAGGGCGACCGGGCTCAAGGTACACCTGTTCGGCAGCCTCAGCGCCACCGGCAAGGGGCACGGTACCGAGCGGGCGGCGCTCGCCGGGCTGATCGGCAAGGAGCCGGCCACGGTCGATCCGCTGTTCCTCGACGAGATGCGCGACAAGCCCAACCAGTTCTATCCGCTGAAGCTCGGCGACAAGACCTTCAACCTGTCGCTCGCCGATATCGTCTACGATTCGGTGAAGGGCGACTTCCATCATCCCAACACCATGATCTGCAAGCTCATGGGTGCGGAAGGCAAGTCGATCCACGAGCTCGAATACTATTCGGTGGGCGGCGGCTTCATCGAATGGAAGGGCTACGAGCCGCCGAAGAAGAACCCGCCGAAATATCCCTACGCGACGATGAAGGAGCTGCGCGAGCACGCCGAGAAGAACAGGCTCTCCGTCGCGCAGCTCATGATGGCCAACGAGACGACGATCTCGGGCAAGAGCGAGGCGGAGGTCAACGCCTTCCTCGACAAGATCGTGAACGCCATGGTCGCGACGGTGAAGGTCGGCCTGACCTTCAAGGACGACGTGCTGCCGGGGCCGATCAAGCTGCACTCCAAGGCGTCGACCGTGTTCGAGCGCGCCCAGGACGACAAGTACGCCGCCGACAAGGCGATCGCGCTGGTCTCCGCCTTCGCGCTCGCCGCGTCCGAGGAGAATGCGCGCGGCCACCTGGTGATCACCGCGCCGACCGGCGGCTCGGCCGGCGTCATGCCGGCGATCGTCTACGCGCTGGCGGAAGGACCGCGCAAGGTGTCGCGCGAGAAGATGCGCGAGGGCCTGCTGGCCGGCCTCGCGGTCGGCTACCTGTGCAAGCACAACGCCACCCTCGCGGCCGCCGAGGGCGGCTGCCAGTCGGAGATCGGCGTCGCCTCGGCGATGGCGGCCGCGCTGATCTGCCAGACCCTCGACATGCCGCCGCAGGTGCTCGAGAACGCCGCCGAATCGGCGCTCGAGCATCATCTCGGCATGACCTGCGATCCGGTCGCGGGCTACGTCCAGGTGCCGTGCATCGAGCGCTGCGCCTTCGGTGCGGTGAAGGCGTGGATCGCCGTCATGATCGCGACCAACGAGATCGCCTCGCGCCATCGCGTCGATCTCGACACGACGATCAAGACCCTGGCCGATACGGGCAAGGACATGAACGCCAAGTACAAGGAAACCAGCGAAGCCGGCCTCGCGCAGAACCTGGTCCTCTGCTGAGGACGGCATGACTGCGCACCATACGCGGGCGGCGGTCGCCGTCATGTTCGCCGTAGCGGGTTGGGGAACCCATGCCGTCGCGCAGAGCGCCAAGCAGGAAGATCCGATTCCGGCGACGCCGAGCCAGAACCTGACCGCGATCGAAAGAAGCTTCGCCGCGCTGCCCACGCCGGACTCGCTGACGCTGTTCCCGCAGATGCGCCAGCAGCTCCAGGATGCGCCGGCCTTCCTGCGCGATTCGAAGGCCGGCATCAACTTCCGGTCGTACTATCGCGACGAGGTGACGAACGCCCCGGCCGGGGCGATCTGGAAGGAGGCGTGGGCGGCCGGCGGCTCCGTCAGCTTCGAGACCGGACGCCTCTTCGATCTCATCTCGGGCGGGATGGTGCTGTACACCTCGTTTCCCGTCTACGCGCCGCTCGATCACGACGGCACCGGCCTGCTGAAGCCGAGGCAGCAACAATACGGCGTGCTCGGCCAGCTCTACGGCAAGGTGCACCTCGCCGACACCCACGAGATCATCGCCGGCCGGTATCTCTACGATACGCCGTTCATCGGTCCGCACGACAACCGCATGTCGCCCAAGACCTTCTATGGCTACGTCCTGCACGGCAGCTTCGGGAACGAGGAGTCGGGCGGCCCCGCCTTGCGCTATGGCGGCGGCTACATCGCCGCCATAAAGGAGCGCAACTCGACGGAGTTCATATCGATGTCGCGCGCCGCCGGCGCCAGCGAGGATCGCGGCACCGGCGTGCTGGGCGGCATGTTCTCCTGGGGACCTCTGCGTCTCGGCGCGATCGACTACTTCGCCCAGGACACGATGAACATCTTCTATACCGAGGGAAAGGTCGGCAAGGACTTCGGCGACATCAGCGCCGCGCTCTCCGCCCAGTTCGCGGCCCAGAGCAGCACCGGCACGAACCTGCTGAATGGCGGCACATATTGGGCGACGAACCAGTTCGCCACGCAGCTCCAGCTCGGCTACCAGTCCGCGATTCTCACCGCCGCCTACTCGGTCGTGAATCCCGGCTTCAACATGCAGACGCCGTGGAGCGCCAATCCCTTCTATACCGACGCCCAGATCCTCGCCTTCAACTTCGCCGGCGAGAGTGCGGTGATGCTGGGCCTCTCTTCGGTCATGGCCCCTATGGGCTTGCCTGGCGTAGCCGCCTCCGTCTTTTACTTCCGCGGCTGGACGCAGGCGCCCGCGGCGAGCGCGCCGCGGCTCGAGGACGAGTGGGACTTCAATCTCGAATGGCGTCCGAAGTGGAAGCCGCTGCCGGGACTGTGGCTGCGGGCGCGCTACGGTCACGCCAATATCGACCAGAGCAACGTCCGCACCACGATCGACGAGGTGCGGCTCATCCTGAACTACGCGATAAAGCTATACTGAGTGTTACGCCCCCCCAACCGAAGGAAGGATCTTCCTCATGCAACGTCTTCTACTGGCACTGATCGGCGCCGCCTCGATCGCTGCTTCTCCCCTGATCGCCGAGGCGCAGACCTCCGGCGGCAAGTCCGGCGTCAATATCGGATCGTTGCAGTGCAAGGTATCGGGCGGCATGGGATTCGTGTTCGGCTCGTCCAAGGAGCTCGACTGCCTCCTGGTGCGGGTCGACGGACCGTCTGAGCGCTACACCGGCACGATCAACAAGTACGGCGTCGATATCGGCTTCACCAAGGAAGCGCACATCGTGTGGATGGTCTTCGCGCCGGGCTCGATCGCGCCGGGCGCGTTGGCGGGCGACTACGCCGGCGCCACGGCCGGCGCAGCGGTCGGCGCCGGCGTGGGGGCGAACGTCCTGCTCGGTGGCTCCGACAAGCAGGTCACCCTGCAGCCGGTGAGCATCGAAGGAAGCGCCGGCCTCAACGTCGCTGCCGGCGTCGCCTCGGTCTCGCTCAAGCACGTGCGCTGAGAGGCCGACCCTTTTCGCTCAAGCTCCTCGCCTTCGCGGATTGCGCGAGGGCGAGAGGGCTCATTTCCGCAGCACGTCCGGATTGAGCAGGTTGATCGGCTTGCCGTCCAGCCAGGCCTCGATGTCCTCGATCGTGCCCTTGTAGAAGTGCCGGTAGCTCTCCTCGACGACGTAGCCGAGATGCGGGATCAGCGTGACGTTGTCGAGCTTGGTCAGCGGATGGTCGGCCGGCAGCGGCTCCTTGTCGTAGACGTCGAGACCGGCATGAAGGATGGTGCGGTTCTTCAGCGCCGCGATCAGCGCGTCCTCGTCGACGATCGGCCCGCGCGAGGTGTTCACCAGGATCGCGGTCTTCTTCATCTTCGCCAGGTCGGCGGCGCCGATCAGCCCGCGCGTGCGTGGCGAGAGGGCGAGATGGATCGACACGAAGTCCGAGGTCGCGAGCAGCTCGTCCTTGCTGACATACGTCGCGCCGCCCTCCGCCGCCTTCTCCGGCGTGAGGTTCTGGCTCCAGGCCACGACGTCCATGCCGAAGGCCTTGCCGTAGGAAGCCGCGCGGCTGCCCAGCTTGCCGAGGCCGAGGATGCCCAGCCGCTTGCCCTGGAGCACGATCATCTGCTCGACGCCGTCGTGCCACTTGCCGGTGCGCGCCAGCCGCTCGGCTTTGGCGAGATCGCGGGCGCACATCATCAGCAGGGCCCAGCCCAGCTCCGCGGTCGAGGCGTTCGAGCCGCCGCCGGGCGTGGTCGAGATCGGGATGCCGCGCTCGGTCGCCGCCTTGTCGTCGAGGCTCGCCGCGCGCGCGCCGGTCAGCACCATGAACTTGAGATTGGGCAGCTTCTCGATCAGCGCGCGCGGAAAGGCGGTGCGCTCGCGCAGCAGCCCCAGGATCTCGAACGGCGCGAGCTTCTGCGCGGCGTCCTCGACCGAGGTGAACGGCTCGTGGAACACGGTGATCTCGATGCCGCGCTTGCGCAGCCGATCCCAATCGGCCATGCGCAGCGCGACCTTCTGATAATCGTCGAGCAGGGCGAGCTTGAGCGTTTGCGGCATGGCGTTTCCCGGGAGGAGGTGATTTGTCCGCTACTATAGCCGCACGAGCCGGCTGTGAGCATCACCGTTGCGCCAACGACATCGGGGGTCGCATGAGGAAGCTTCAGAACTCCTGGCATACACCGCTGAAAAGCCTGAAAATGTCGATGCTCTCGTCGAAGAGGGTGCGGACCAATACCTGTCCGGTTTTTCTCGCGAGACGTCTCCGCTGGGAGAGCGGCTCTCCAGAGCGGCACTTCCAGCAACGAAACCGGACATTCACCTACCGCTCCATGTCAGGAGTTCTGGCTTCGCGGCCACTGGAAGCGACCGGGAACGCGACCTAGATAGCGGGCATGGCCAAGCGATCCGGCAGCGCCGACCTGCCCCTGCATAACGGCCGCGTGCCGGCCTGGCTGGCCTCGCGCATGGCGCGGCTCGGCACGGTGATCGCCGAAGCCATCGTGCATCACTATGGCCGCGAGGAATTCCTGCGCCGGCTGGCCCATCCCTACTGGTTCCAGTCGTTCGGCGCAGTCATGGGCATGGATTGGCATTCCTCCGGCATCACCACTTCGGTGATCGGCGCCCTCAAGCGCGGACTCGCCCCGCGCGCCGGCGAGCTCGGCCTGCATGTCTGTGGCGGCCGCGGCAGCCATTCGCGCCGGACGCCGCACGAGCTGGTCGCGATCGGCGAGCGGACGGGCTTCGACGGGGCCGCGCTCGCGCGCGCCAGCCGGCTGGTCGCCAAGGTCGACAGCGCGGCGGTGCAGGACGGCTTCGATCTCTACCTGCACGGCTTCATCGTCACCGACGATGGCCAGTGGGTGGTGGTGCAGCAGGGCATGAACGGCGAAAGCCGCCTGGCGCGCCGCTATCACTGGCTGTCGCACGATCTCCGGAGCTTCGTCGAGGCGCCGCACAGCGCGATCGACGGCCGGAATCAGGGCGAGATCGTCAACCTGACCGACGTCCGCGCCAGGGCTTCGCGCGCGGGCCAGCTCGAGCTGCTGGCGGACTACGGTCCCAACCGCATCGTGCGGGAGCTTGCCGCCCTGCGCGGCACGCCGGCGCCGGCCGAAGCCGAGCCCATGCTGCCGCATCTCGTCATGCCGGCACATCACGACGTCCGGCCCAAGGACGTGATGATGCGCCGGCTGCACGGCGCGCTCGCGGCGGCGGCCGATGCCGGTCCGATCGATTTCGCCGAGCTGCTGCTGGTGCCGGGCGTCGGCGCGCGCACGGTGCATTCGCTGGCGATGGTCGCCGAGGTCGTGCACGGCGCGCCGCACCGCTTCGCCGATCCGGCGCGCTTCTCGCTGGCCCATGGCGGCAAGGACCGCCATCCCTATCCGGTGCCGGTCAAGGTGCTCGACGAGACGATCGGCGTGCTGAAGTCGGCGCTCGGCCGCGCGAAGCTCGGCAACGACGAGAAGCTCGACGCCATTCGCCGACTCGACAGTCAGGCGCGCCGGTTGGAGGCCCATGCCACCGGCCCCTCGTTCGGCGCCTTCACCGCCGAGGAACGGCGACGCTCCTTCGACTATGGCGGCCGCAGCGTGTTCGGCTGGGAGCCGCCGCCGGCCGCCACGATGAAGAAGCCTTTGTGATCGGCTCAGGTGGCCTTCTTGCGGTTGGCCTCCAGGCGCTTGTCGACCAGCGCGACGCCGGCGTCGATCACCGGGTGGCTCAGCCCCTTCTGCCGGGCGATGAGCTGCACCAGCTTGTCGGCGCGTTCGATGTTGGGCACGCCGTTCTGCAACGCGCGCGCCGCGGAAGCCGGCCGCACCAGGCTCTGCGCCGCGGCGGCATATTTCTCGAACGGCACCAGGTCGGCCGGGTTGGCGCCCAGCTTCACGCACAGATCGAAGACGAAGTCGTAGACCGAGCGTGACGTCTCGATGTCGCTGTGCACCGCCTCCTGCGCCGTCCGCATGCCGTCGGCCGTGACGCAGCGATAGTTGCCGGCCAGCAGCATTGCCCACTTGGCGAGCGGCACGAACAGGGAATCGTAGGCGCGCAGCTTCACCGGCAGCTCGATCTTGCCGTCGGGCGTATCGAAGCGTACGGCGTCGATGTCCTTCTCGAGCTGGGCGAGCAGGGCATTGGCCTTCTCGTCCTTGAACCGGGCGACCTTGAAATTGGTCGGCAAGGTCACCATCAGCACGTTGACCGCCTCGTCGGGCGGGCGGATCGCCTGCGGATCGGGGCTGCACAGCGTGACCCGTTCCGGGTCGAAACTGTCCCACACGCTGGCGTCGGTATAGGCCGGCTTCAGCGTCTCGGCATCGAGGCCCGGCAGGCGGCGCATATAGGCCAGCGGCGGCATGTTCATGATCGACATGCAGGGCACACCGGACTTCGCCACCGCGTCGAGCAGCTCGCGCACTCCGGGGGAGCGGTATTGCGGCTCCTGCATGGCCAGCCCGATCAGGTCGTAGTCGGCGGGATTGGCGCTGGTCGTGCCGCCCGCCGTGACCTTGCCGGGCAGCGCCCGTGAATCGATCACGACCGGGTCCTTGCGGCCGCGGATCGGCATGCGCACGCGAAAGCCCTCCGCGTTGATCAGGTCGGCCTCGGCCGGCAGGCAGATCAGGTGCACCGAATGGCCGCCGAACAGCACCTTGGAGGCAAGCAGCGACCCGTAGGACGCGCCCATGATCATGATCTTCAGCGTTCTCTCCCTCGGATTCCCTTGATTTTCGAGTAAATCATGGACCTCCGCAGACGACGCCGCAACTTGGCCCGTGACCGTGCCGGGGGCGCGGCCGGCGTCAGGCGGTGCCGCCGGAGCCGTCCCATTCGACGACATGATCCGCTCGCGACGGCCGGTCCACGGCGGCGACCGTTCGCGCCGTGCCGACGGCGAGGAACCCGACCAGCCGGCTCGGCGGCTCGAAGCCGAGGCTGGCATTGATCCCGGCGTCGTAGGCGTTGGCGCCCGTCACCCACATGCCGGCATAGCCGAGCAGGTGGATGGCGTTCAGCATGTTCATCGCCGCCGCGCCCGCCGAGAGCAGCTGCTCGCTCTCGGGAATGGCATGGTTGGCACGGATCGCGGCGCCGACGCCGATCAGCAGTGGCGTGCGCAACGGCCAGGCGCGATAGCGGTCGAGCAGCGCCTGCGGCGCGGCGGGATCGCGCCGGCGGGCGGCCGCGACCAGACGGTCGGCGAAGGCCGCGCGAGCCTCGCCGCGGATCAGGACGAAGCGCCAGGGACGCAGCCGGCCGTGGTCGGCCGCGCGCAGGCCGAGATCGAGGATCAGGTCGAGATCGGGCCCGAAAGGAGCCGGATCCTCGAGGACACCGGCCGACCGGCGGCCGAGCAGGAGGTCGAGCGCGTGCCGGCGCTCTTCGGACCGGGACGAGGTGCGATCCGCGATGGAACTGTCCATGACTCGACTCTCCTTTGCACTTGCTTTGCCTTCCATATATGAAAATGATAGTCACTCGCAATAAGGAGGTGAGCATGACGAGGCAGATCGATCAGGACAGCAAGCGCAAGCCGGAGGAACCTGGCCCCTCGGTCCTCGTGGTGGACAGCAGCACCCTGTTGAAGGGACAGCGCGAGCTGATCGTGCGCCACGCCGATTCGCGCTACCGCCTGCGCCTCACCGCCTCGAACAAGCTGATCATGACCAAGTGATCGGCGGGCGCTCCCCCGCCGTCAGCGATCGGCGGCGAGGTCGCCCTGACGCTGCTTGTTGATCTTCATCCAGACATGTTCGCCCGAGGTCGTCGCGCCGTAGCGCGCCGGCCGGGCAGCATCGGCACAGGTCGGCAGGCACTTCACGACCGCGTCGTAGTTGGGCTGGTGAAAGAAGGTCATCGAGATTCGCCGCGCCGCCTCGCCCGCGCCGCGTGATGGATTGACGACGCGGTGCAGGGTCGAGACCCAGCGGTCGTTGGTCCATTCGGCCATCAGGTCGCCGAGATTGACGACGAAGGCGTCGGGCACGTGCGGCACGTCGATCCAGCTTCCGTCCTTGCCCAGCACCTGCAGTCCGCCCTCGGCGGCGTCGGGTTTCACGATGGTCAGGCTGCCATAGTCGGTATGGGCGCCGGCGCGGAGCTGGCCAGGCCGCGGCGCCTCATGCTGCGGCGGATAATGCAGGACGCTGAAGTTGGTGATGTGGCGGTCGATCTTGTCGTCGAAAAAGCGCTCGTCCATGCCCAGCCCCAGGGCGAAGATTCGCATCAGCGTCGCCGCCAGCGCTTCCATCCGGCGGTAATAGGCGGTCCAGGTCGCGCGGAATTCCGGCAGGCCCTCGGGCCACATGTTCGGCGCGAAGAAATTCGCCGGCGTCGCGGCGCGATGATAGGCGTCGTCGGGCGCATCCACCGGACCGATCGAGAAGGACTCCTTGAGGTCGGGCGGCGTCTCCTCGTCGAGGCTGTAGGCCAGCGCCTCGTTGCCGAAGGCGATGAAGCCGCGATAGCGGTCGGGCGGCATGCGGTAACGCAGCTTCTCCTCCAGCGGCCGCTCGAAGAACGCGGTCGAGACCCGCCGCATGTCGTCGACCAGCGCGGCCGGGATGCCGTGGCCCGTGACGAGCAGGAAGCCCATGTCCGAGCAGGCGGCGTCGACGGCTTGGGCCACCGCATGCCGCTCGCAGGCGCCTCCCGTCAGGAAGGGCGCGATGTCGATCAGAGGAATGGTCGGGGTCATGCACGGGCCGAGGCAAACCCGATGCCAGCGCAGCCGATCAACGAGATCATTCTTCCGCTGGGGGCGCGCCACTCCAGTGGCGCGCCCCCAGCGGAAGAGGCGATCCGGCTTTTCCACACCGCGGTCACGATCCTGTAGCGTCCTGCCGGTACAGGGAGATTGCCCGTTCCGTCCCGGCTCCCCACGCCCCGCTCCGGAATGGGCACACTCACCCGGCGCAACCGACCCCCCACGGCCGGCGGTGAGACCTACCCCTCCTTCGGCCCCGAAGGAGGGGTTTCCTTTTGTGCCTGGCGCCACAGCCACAACAGCAGGAGCAGGCCCGGAACGGCCAGCAGCGTGGTCAGCATCCAGAACATCGTCCAGCCGGTCTCGGCCGCCAGCCAGCCGCCGCCGGCCGAGAGCGTCGTGCGGCCGAACGCCATCAGCGAGGTCAGCAGCGCATACTGCGTGCCCGCCATTCCGGCAGTGCACAGGCTCGACAGGTAGCCGATGAAGGCCACGCCGCCCAGCGCGCCGGTGAAGTTGTCGGCGCTGATGGCGACAGTGAGCACGACGATGTCGTGGCCGGCCTGCGCCTGCCACGAGAACAATAGGTTGGTGACCGCCTGCAGGATGCCGGCCACCAGCAGCGACTTGAACAGGCCGTAGCGCGAGACGAGCACGCCGCCGGCGAGCCCGCCGACGATGGTCGCCACCACGCCGAAGCTCTTGGTGACACCGAAGATCTCCGGGCCGGTGAAGCCCAGCTCGTTGTAGAACGGCCGCGCCATCGTGCCGCCGAGCGCGTCGCCGTATTTGTAGAGCAGGGCGAACAGCAGGATGATCACCCAGCCGCGATAGGCGAAGAACTCCGCGAACGGCCGCACGACCGCTTCCTTCATCCAGGCCTTCGCCGATGGCAGCGCCGGCCGCAGCGCTTTCGGTTCCTCGGCGTACAAGGTCGTCGCGACGCCGACCAGGATCAGCGCGGCGATCAGGCAGAGCACGGCCGACCACGGCATGACGGTAGGCAGGAGCAGCGCCATGGCGTCGACGATCCACAGCGCGATGCGATAGCCGAGCTGGGTCGTCGCCGAGCCTGCGCCCTGCTCGGAATCCTCCAGGATCTCGATGCGGTAGGCATCGACGGCGATGTCCTGGGTCGCCGAGAAGAAGGCGACGGCGACCGCGGCGAGCGCGGTGGTCCACGGCGCATGGACCGGGTCGCTGAACGCCATGCCGATCGTCGATGCGAAGATCCCGGCCTGCGCCAGCAGCATCCAGCTGCGCCGCCGGCCGAGCCACCGGTCGAGCACCGGCAGCGGCATCTGGTCGACCAGCGGCGCCCAGGCGAACTTGAAGGCGTAGGGCGTGCCGACCAGCGCGAAGATGCCGATCGTCGTGAGATCGACGCCGACCGTGCTCATCCAGTAGGTCAGCACCGAGAGCGTCAGCAGCAGCGGCATGCCGCTGGCGAAGCCCATCAGCAGGATGATGAGCTGCCGGCGGTCGCGATAGACCTCCGCTGCCTTGGCCCAGCGGCTCCAGGTCGATTGGGCGGCCGGGCCGAGGCTCAAATCAGGTCCTTGAGCGGCGTCTCGGGACGCGCGCCGACATGCGAGATGATTTCCGCGGCCGCGATGCCGCCCAGCCGCGCGCATTCGGCCAGCGGCTTGCCGCGCGTGAAGCCGAACAGGAAGCCGGCGGCATAGAGATCGCCGGCGCCCGTGGTGTCGACGATCTTCGAGACCGGCGCGGCGGGCACCGCATGAGTCTCACCGCCCTTGATCACGACCGAGCCCTTCTCGCTGCGCGTGAGGGCGGCGATCTTCGCCTCCTTGCGCGTCGCCTCGAGCGCCTTGTCGAACGAGTCGACCTCGTAGAGCGAGGTGATCTCCGCCTCGTTGCCGAACAGGATGTCGACCTGGTCGCGGATCAGCGCGCGGAACTCGTCGCGATAGCGGCCGACGCAGAACGAGTCGGACAGGGTGATCGACACCAGCCGGCCCGCGGCGTGCGCGGCGTCGAACGCCTTGAGCACCGCCTTCTTCGCTTCCGGCGCATCCCACAGATAGCCTTCGACATAGGTCACCTGTGCGGCGCTCACCAGCCTGGGGTCGATGTCGTCCGGCCCGAGGCCGGTGCAGGCGCCGAGATAGGTGTTCATCGTGCGCTGCGCGTCGGGCGTCACCATGATCAGGCAGCGCGCCGTCGAGGGGCCGCTGCTCGCCTGCGGGGTGTCGAACGACACGCCGATCGATTTCAGGTCGTGGCCGAAGACGCCGCCGAGCTGGTCCTGCTTGACCTTGCCGACATAGGCGCCCTTGCCGCCGAACGAGGCGATGCCGGCCATGGTGTTGCCGCACGAGCCGCCGGAGACCTCGATGCCCGGACCCATCGCGGCGTAGAGCGCCTCGGCGCGCGCCTCGTCGATCAGCATCATGCTGCCCTTGGTCAGCGCGTGCGCGGCGAGGAAGGCGTCATCGGCGCGGGTGATGACGTCGACGATGGCGTTGCCGATGCCAAGCACGTCGAAAGCGGCAGATGTCATGAAATCTCCAGAAGATGCATGCCGGGTTTGGTCTCTTCGAGCAGAGTCACGATTCCGGCCACCGTGAAGGGAATGTCCGCGCGTAATGATGCCCGATCGATGGCGAGCGAGCGCAAACCCATCTCGCATACGATGAAGCGCGCGCCAAGCTCGATGCAGGCCTGCAACAAGGTCTCGAAGTCGCCGACGCCGCGCTGCCTGTTGAGCGCATCGCGCTCCCAGTCGTCGAGCGCGGGCTGGGACATGAGCGCGCGCAGGCCGCTCATGGTGAAGAACAGCACGGCCGCCTGGTTGACCGCGAGCGCGGCGGCAGCCATCGCCAGCGCGTAGTGCGCGTCCTCGTACTTGCCGGAGCGCACGATGATCGACAGCCCGCTCATGCCGAACCACAGGTCGGGCAGCCCGGGCGCTTTGCCACCGCCAGCTCCTCGAACGAGCCGTCGAGCGCGTCGTAGGTCAGCAGGCGCCCGGAAAGCGAGCGGCCGACGCCGAGGATTTCCTTGACCACCTCGGTCGCCTGCAGCGCGCCCAGCGTGCCGGCGAGCGAGCCCAGCACGCCGGCCTGCGCGCAGCTCGGCACGGCGTCCTCCGACGGGGCTGCCGGGAAGATGCAGCGCAGGCAGGGATGGGCCGGACCCTGCCAGGCCTTGTAGGTCGAGATCTGGCCGTCGAAGCGCAGGATGGCGGCAGCGACCAGCGGCTTGCGCAAGCGGAAACAGGTATCGTTGAGCAGGTAGCGGGTGGCGAAATTGTCGCTGCCGTCAGCCACGATGTCGTATCCCGCGATCAGCCGTTCGGCATTCGCCGCCGTCAGCCGCTCCTGGTGGGCATGGACGGTCACCTCGGGATTGACGTCGGCCAGTGCCCGCCGGGCGCTCTCTGCCTTGGGCATGCCGATATCGCCGGTGCGATGGATGACCTGGCGCTGCAGGTTGGAGAGGTCGACCGTGTCGTCGTCGACCACGCCCAGCGTGCCGATCCCGGCCGCCGCAAGATATTGCAGGAGGGGCGCGCCAAGTCCGCCGGCACCCAGCACCAGCACCCGGGCGGCGATCAGCTTCGCCTGTCCCACGCCGCCGATCTCGGCCAGCACGATATGCCGTGCGTACCGCCTGATCTGCATTTCCGTCATGTCGGGCGCCGTCATGGTCCGCTTATAGCATGGGTGCTACTGACCCCGATGAGCACCGTAACCGCCCCGCCGACCAAGACCCGTCCGACGCTGACGCCCCTCCTTCTGGCGTTGTTGGCGCTGCTGTCGGCCTTCACGCCGCTGTCGATCGACCTCTACCTGCCGGCGCTCCCGGTCATCGCCGTCGACCTGCACGGCACGGCGGCCGACGTGCAGCTCACCCTTTCGGCCTTCATGATCGCCTTCGGCGCCGGCCAGATCTTCTACGGCCCCGCCGGCGACCGGTTCGGCCGCCGGCCGGTGATCCTGAGCGGCCTCGTGATCTATGTGCTGACCAGCATCGGCTGCGCCTTCGCGGGCGAAGCCATGCAGCTCATCCTGCTGCGGCTCCTGCAGGGCATGGCCGCCTGCGGCAGCGTCGTGCTGGCCCGCACCATGGTGCGTGACCTCGCCGAGCGCGACCAGGCGGCGCGGGCGATGTCGCTGATGATGGCTTGCACCTCGATCGCGCCGATGCTGGCGCCGCTGATCGGCGGCCAGATCCTGTGGTACCTGGGATGGCGCGCGATCTTCTGGGCGCTGGCGCTGATCGGCCTGCTGGCGCTGGTCGCGGCCTATTTCCGCCTGCCCGAGACGCTGCGGCCGGAATACCGCCAGCCGCTCGTGCTGTCCTCGATCCTCCGCCGCTTCGGCGAGCTGCTGCGGCACCGCGCCTTCATGGGCTACGCCTTCACCACCTCGTTCATGTTCTCCGCGCTGCTGTCGTTCCTCTCGGGCTCGCCTTTCGTGTTCATCGAGCATTACGGCATCGCGCCGCGCAGCTACGGCCTGATCTTCGGCGGCATGGTCGTGTTCATGACGCTGGGCAGCCTGTTCAACGCGCGGTTCGTTCGCCGCTTCGGCCCCGACCGGATCCTGCGCTACGCGGTGATCGTGCCGGGCGTCTGCGGCGTGGCGGCGCTGGTGCTCGGCCAGATCGAGGCGCGCTACGGCACGATCGGCATGTGGCCGATCGTCGCCTGCTTCGCGCCGCAGATCGCGACCATCAGCCTGATCGGCCCGAACGCGATGGCGCTCGCCCTGCAGCGCTATCCTCACATGGCCGGCACGGCCTCCTCGTTGATGGGCGTCATGCAGTTCGGCGTCGGCGCGCTGTTCGGCGCGGCCGTCGGCCAGGCCTATGACGGCACGATCGGCCCCATGACCGTCGCGATGGGGCTGGCGGGCATCCTCTGCTTCCTCAGCAACCGCCTGCTGGTCGGCCGGCGGAGCTGAGGCAGGAGCCGCGCTCGCGGTAAGCCGTGCTACAGCAGCACCGACGATGTCCGCGACCGTGACCCGCCCGACCCTCAAGCCGCTCCTGCTGGCGCTGCTCGCCCTGCTGTCGGCTTTCACGCCGCTGTCGATCGACATGTACCTGCCGGCCATGCCGGTGATCGCGGCCGATCTGCGCGGCACGGCGGGCGACATCCAGCTCACCCTGTCGGCCTTCCTGATCGCCTTCGGTTTCGGCCAGATCTTCTACGGCCCGGCGGGCGACCGGTTCGGCCGTCGGCCGGTGATCCTGACCGGGCTCGCCACCTACGTCGTGGCCAGCATCGGCTGCGCCTTCGCGGCGGCGGCGGGCCAGCTCGTCGTGCTGCGCCTGCTGCAGGGCCTGGCGGCCTGCGGCGGCGTGGTGCTGGCGCGCACCATGGTGCGCGATCTCGCCGAGAAGGACCAGGCGGCGCGGGCGATGTCGCTGATGCACGCCTGCTCCTCGATCGCGCCGATGCTGGCGCCGCTGATCGGCGGCCAGGTGCTGTGGTTCCTCGGCTGGCGCGCGATCTTCTGGGTGCTGGCGGGCATCGGCGTGCTGGCCTGGCTGGCGACCTGGTGGCGCCTGCCGGAGACGCTGCGGCCCGAATACCGCCAGCCGCTCCATCTCGGTTCGGTGCTGAAGCGCTACGGTGAGCTGGTGCGCCACCGCGCGTTCATGGGCTACGCGCTGACCGGCGCCTTCCAGTTCGGCGCGCTGTTTTCCTTCCTGTCGGGCTCGCCCTTCGTTTTCATCGAGCGTTACGGCATCGAGCCGCGCGTCTTCGGGGTGATCTTCGGCGCGCAGGTGGTCTTCCTGACCATGGGCAGCCTGCTGAATGCCCGCTTCGTGCCGCGGGTCGGCGCCCAGCGCATGTTGCGCACCGCCGTCATCGTGCCGGCCATCGCCGGTCCGGCCCTGCTGGCGATGGGGTTGGTCGAAGCGCGCACCGGCGCGATCGGGCTGTGGCCGTTCCTGCCGCTGTTCGTGCTGCAGATCGCAGCCAACAGCTTCGTCGGCGCCAATGCCATGGCGATGGCGCTGCAGCGCTATCCGCACATGGCCGGCACCGCCTCGTCGCTGATGGGCGTCATGCAATTCGGGATCGGCGCCCTGTTCGGCGCGCTCGTCGGCCAGGCCTTCGACGGCACAATCGTGCCGATGACGAGCGCGATGGGCGTGGCGGGCCTGCTCTGCTTCCTCAGCAACCGCCTGCTGGTTGGGCTGCGACGCTAGCCGGCGTGCCGGAAGCGGGAGTGCCGGCGCAGGCCTTCTTGAGGCTGGCCGAGCAGACCAGCCAGATCGCGATCGAGCCCAGCGCGAAGCCGCCAAGGACAAGGAACGAGGCCGGGTAACCCATGTGCTCGGCGATCCAGCCGCCGATCGCGGGGCTGAGCGCGGCGCCGATGCCCTGGGCGGTCATCACCGCGCCCTGGCCGACATTGATCCGGCCGGTGCCGTCCAGGATCCGCGCGACCAGCCCGGGGACGGCGACGCTCTGCAGCCCGGCGCCGATGCCGTCGAGCGCCTGCACCGGCAGGACGCCCCATTCGTCGATCCAGCCCGCCGCCACGACGCCGCGCACCGGCAGCGACAGGAAGGAGACCAGCAGCACGAGCCAATAGCCCTCCTTCTCCGCCATGCGCATGGCGACCAGCGCGGTGACGATCATGACGGCCTGCGCCACCATGATCGTGGCGGCGACGAAGGCCGGCCCGTTGCTCTGCGTGGCGGCGACCACGGCCAGCCCGTAGAGCGGCAGCATGGCGGCATTGCCGAGATGGAACAGCAGCAGCGCGGCGGCGAGGGCGAGCAGCGGCTTGCATTCCGACAGGACCTGCCAGGCTCCGGCAGCGCCCGCGCCCTCGGCATCGGACAGGCCACGCGCCGCGCGGTCGTCGATCGCCTGGCCTGGGATCATGAGGACGGAGGCGATCGCCAGCACGCCGAACAGGGCGGCGAGCAGGAAGACGGCGACGTAGCCGAACTGCCAGCCGAGCAGCCCCGACAGGCCCGCGCCCACCACGTTGCCCGCATGATTGAAGGCCTGGTTGCGGCCCATCTGCCGGTTGAAGCCCGCCTGGCGCGTGATGCCGAGCGTCATGCCGGTCACGGCGGGGCCGATCAGGGCGCCGGCGAGCGCCGTGGCGACCTGCGAGGCGGCCACGACCCAGAATTCCTGCGACAGCAGGATGATGCCCGAGGCGGCCACCGTGCAGATGCCGGGGATCACGACGTAGAGCCGCTTGCGCGTCGTCGCGTCGATCAGCGCGCCGGCCGGAATGGTGAAGGCCATGGCGGCGATGCCGCCCACCGTCATGACCGTGCCGATCATGCCGCTGCCCCAGCCGTGCGCCAGCAGGAACACGCCGAGGAAGGGCCCGATGCCCGCCTGCATGTCGGCCATGAAGAAGTTGAGGGCTTCGAGCGGACGTTGGACGGCACGATTCATCGGGGGTCCCTTCAAGCGGCTTCGGCGCGCGGCAGGCTGAGCACAACGCGCAAGCCGCCCTGGGGAGCCCGCGCGAATTCGAGATTTCCGCCATAGAGCTCGACCAGCTCGCGGGTGATCGACAGGCCGAAGCCGAAGCCCGGCGCGCTCTCGTCGAGCCGCTGGCCGGGCTGCAGCACGCGCTGGATCTGCTCGGGCGTGAGACCGTCGCCGTCGTCGTCGATGGTCAGCGACAGCAGGCGGCCGGGCCCCTCGCTTGCGCGCACGGCGACCGCGCCGTGCGCCCACTTGAACGCATTTTCCATCAGGTTGCCCGCGATCTCGTCGAAGTCCTGCTGCTCGCAGGCGACTGCTGCGGCGGCCGGCACTTCGATCGAGAGCGCGATGCGCCGCGCGGCATTGACCTTCGACAGCACCGCGCCCAACGCCTCCAGCCGCTCGGCGACCGGCGTCCGCGTCCGCACCGGTCCGGCGAGGGCGGCGGCGCGGGCGCGGCCGAGATGATGGCGGATGCGGCGGTCCATCACGTCGACCAGCGGCGCCAGCTCGCTGCGCGACAGGGCGAGGCCGAGCGTGGCGAGCGGCGTCTTGAGGCCGTGCGCGAGGTTGGCGACGTGGCGCCGCGCACGCTCGAGGTTGGCTGCGTTCTGGTCGAGCAGCGCGTTCAGCTCGGCGACGAGCGGGCGCACCTCGGCCGGCTGGTCGGCCGGCAGCCGCTCGCTGCGTCCGGCGCGCACGTCGGCGACCGCCGCGCGCAGGCGTGCGAGGGGACGCAGGCCGAGCCGGACCTGCAACAGCATGGCGAGCAGCAGCGCGGCGCCGAGCGCGGCGAGCGCGAGACCCAGTATCGCCAGCGCGTCGAGCAGCGGCCCGCGCACGGCCGTGCGGGGCGCGGCGGCCACGATCTCGGCGCGCACGCCGTCGACGGTCACGGTCTTGACCCGGAAATGCAGCGCGTCGCCGCCGGGACCCGGACCGTCCGCCGGCAGCGGCGGCGGTCCGGGCGGCCGCGGGCCGGGGGGCGGCGAGGATGGCGGCGATGGCGGAGGCGGTGGCGGTGGCGACGGGGTCGTCAAGGGCGGGACATCGAGCGCATCGCTGCCCAGCGCGCGGGCGCGGATGACGTTGCGCGGACCGCTGACCTGCCAGTACCAGCCGCGGCCGGGCCGGTCGAACGGGGGGCCATCGGCGTTGCCGGACAGCGACAGCCGGCCATCGCGGTCGGCCCGCAGCGTCGAGGCGAGGAAGACGATCTGCGTGTCGAGCCGTTCGTCGACCTGCCGCTGGAGGAAGTGGTGCAGCAGGAAGCCGATGGCGACGCCGGCCACCAGCAGCACGACGCCGATGAGCAGAGCGGCGCCGGCCAGCAGGCGAGCGCCGAGGGAGAACGAGCGTCCCATCACGCCGGGCTGCAGGTCAGGCGGTAGCCGCGGCCGCGCACCGTCTCGATGGCGTCGCGGCCGATCTTGCGCCGCAGCCGCGCGACGATCACCTCGAGCGAGTTGGAATCGGCGGCGATGTCGCCTTCGTAGACCTTCTCGGCGAGCGCGGTGCGATCGACCAGCACGTCCTTCTTCAGGATCAGGCACTCGAGCACGCGCCATTCGAGCGCCGTCAGGCGAAGCGGCAGGCCGTCGAGCTCGAACACGCCGGTCTGCGTGTCGAAGGCGAGCGCGCCGCAGGCGATGCGCGGTGCGGCATGGCCGGCCGAGCGCCGCACCAGCGCGCGCAGCCGCATGATCAGCTCCTCGATCCGGAACGGCTTGGTGAGATAGTCGTCGGCGCCGGCCTTGAAGCCCTCGACCTTCTCGCTCCAGCCGTCGCGTGCCGTCAGGATCAGGACGGGCAGCTGCCGGCCGGCCTTGCGCCAGGCGCGCAGCACGGCGGTGCCCGGCACCTTGGGCAGGCCGAGATCGAGGACGACGGCGTCGTAGGCTTCCGTCTCGCCGAGATGCTGGCCGTCCTCGCCGTCGGCGGCGATGTCGACGGCGAAGTTCTCCCCGCGCAGGGAGTCGGCGATCTGTTGCGACAGCAGGCGGTCGTCCTCGACCAGAAGGATCTTCATCGGTTCCGCCGGGTTCCGGTCATCGTTTGCAGGCTGCACGAATAGGGGAGCGAAGCTTAACGCAGGCTGAACCGTCCGGTTCAGCCTGGATTTGGCGGCACCCGCTAGCTTGTGGCCATCGCAACCCCTCACTGGAGGCATCGATGACTCTCAGATCCACCCTTCTCGCCACCGCCGCGCTGGCGGCCCTGGCCACCGGCTCCGCCGCTTTTGCCCAGGTCCCGCCGCCGCCGCCCCCACCGGCGCCAGCTTACGCGCCGCAGGCGGTCATGCTGCTCACCCCCGTCGCCATCGACAAGATGCAGGCGGACAACATCGTCGCCGTGAAGGGCAGCGTGGCCGAGATCTTCGGCAACAAGTTCATCCTGCAGGACGACAGCGGCCGTGCGCTGGTCGAGCTCGGCCCGCGCGGCGAGGACGGCACCGCCGTCACCAAGGGCGAGCAGGTCATGGTGCAGGGCCGCTTCGAGCGCGGCTTCATCGTGGCCCAGATCGTGTCCCATGCCGACGGCCGCAACCAGGGCTTCGGGCCGCCGGCGCCCCCGCCTCGTCCGCGCGACGCGGCCGCCGAC
>CAMFJT010000105.1 GCA_945957125.1 uncultured Rhodospirillales bacterium
CACGCCCGGCATGGGCAAGGCGCTCGGGGTCGACGAGAAGTGGGTCTACAACATCATCAAGCAGGTCGGTAACTACGGCGAGAGCTTCGACAAGCATGTCGGCGCGGGCTCGGCCCTCAAGATCGATCGCGGCGTGAACAAGCTGTGGTCGCAGGGCGGAATCCAGTACGCCCCGCCGATCCGCTGATCGAGGGAGCGCAACGTATGGCCGTCGAGACACTCGGCTCCCGGTCGCCGGCGAAGGTCTCGCCCTGGAACGACCCGGTCGTGCGCGGCTGGGTCTTCCAGATCGTCGTGGTAGGCCTGGTGGGCCTGCTCGCCTGGTTCCTGGTCAGCAACACCGTGGAGAACCTGCAGCGCCAGAAGATCGCGTCGGGCTTCCACTACCTGGAGCGCGAGGCGGGCTTCGAGATCGGCGACACGATGATCGCCTATTCACCCGCCAGCACCTACGCCCGCGCCATCCTGGTCGGCCTTCTCAACACGCTGAAGGTGGCGGTCCTCGGTATCTTCCTGTCGACCATCCTGGGCACGCTGATCGGCGTCGGCCGGCTCTCGCCCAACTGGCTGCTGGCCAAGGTGTGCGAAGGCTATGTCGAGATGTTCCGGAACGTGCCGCTGCTCCTGTGGCTGTTCCTGATCTACAAGGTGATCAGCGAGGCCTTCCCCGGCCCGCGTCAGGCGATCGACGTGCTGAGCACGTTCTTCCTCAGCAATCGCGGGCTCTACTTTCCGGTGCCGCTCGCCAGTCCCGTGCATGCCTGGATGGGCCTCGCGCTGCTGGCCGGCATCGCGGCGACCGTCGTGATGAAGCGCTGGGCGAGGAAACGCCAGGATGCGACCGGCCAGCCCTTCCCCGTCATCTGGGCCGGCTTCGGGCTGGTGCTCGGCCTGCCCCTGCTCGTCTGGCTGCTGGGCGGCGCGCCGCACCAGATGAGCTGGCCCGAGCTGAAGGGCTTCAACTTCGAGGGCGGCACGGTGATCCAGCCGGAATTCACCGCGCTGCTGGTCGGCCTCGTGCTCTACACCTCCGCCTTCGTGGCCGAGATCGTGCGCTCGGGCATCCTGGCCCTGAACAAGGGCCAGAGCGAAGCGGCGATGGCCATCGGCCTCTCGCGCGCGCAGGTGATGCGGCTCGTCCTGCTGCCGCAGGCGCTGCGCATCATCGTGCCGCCGATGACCAGCCAGTATCTCAACATCACGAAGAACAGCTCTCTGGCGATCGCCATCGGCTATCCCGATCTGGTCGCCTCGGTGAACGTCACGATCAACCAGACCGGCCAGGCGATCGAGAACATCCTGATCATCATGGCCGCCTATCTCTCGGTCAGCCTGTCGATCTCGGCGTTCATGAACTGGTACAACAAGCGCATCGCGCTGCGGGAGCGCTGACATGACCGACATGCCCGTCGGCGAACGCCGCCAGCTCGCTCCCCCGGCCGTCGATACCGGCGCCTTCGGCTGGGTGCGCAAGAACCTGTTCTCGAGCTGGGGCAACGGCCTCACCACGATCGTGCTGGCTCTGGCCTTCGGCTGGCTGCTTTCCTGGTTCCTGCATTGGGCGCTGTTCACCGCGACCTTCAGCGCCGCGACCGGCGCGGAATGCCGCGGCGGCGGCGCCTGCTGGGCGCTGATCCGCGAGAAGTACCGCTACATCTTCTTCGGCTCGTTCCCCTACGAGCAGCACTGGCGGCCGCTGTTCGCCGTCATCGCCATGCTGGCGATGCTGATCCTGAGCTCCGACCGACGGATGTGGAACAAGCGGCTGCTGCTGATCTGGGGCGTCGGCAGCTTCGTGACCTTCCTGCTGATGTTCGGCCAGATCCACATCCCGCTCGGGCTGATCCTGTTCGTGGCGCTGGCCGTTGGTGGGCTGGGCATGATCCTGCGCGGCACGCTCGGCACCGCGGCCGAGGTCAACGGCTGGCGCGCGCTGGCCGCGATCGGCGCGGTCGGGCTGGTGCTGCGCCTCTTCGGCGTGCTGCCGTCCTGGAGCCTGGCCATCGCCCCGCTGAGCTACGTCGAGACCGGCCTGTGGGGCGGCCTGCCGGTGACGCTGATCCTGGCGACCTACGGCCTGCTCTTCGCCTTTCCGTTCGGCATCCTGCTGGCGCTGGGGCGGCGGTCCAACCTGCCGCTGATCAAGGGCCTGTGCGTCGGCTTCATCGAGCTGATCCGCGGCGTGCCGCTGATCAGCCTGCTGATCATGGCCTCGGTCATGCTGCCGCTGTTCCTGCCGTCGGGCACGACCATCGACAAGTTCCTGCGCGCCCAGGTCGCCGTCATCCTGTTCGCCGGTGCCTACATCGCCGAGGTCATTCGCGGCGGCCTGCAGTCTCTGCCCAAGGGCCAGTTCGAGGCCGCCGACGCGATGGGCCTCAACTACCCGCAGAAGACGCTGCTGATCATCCTGCCGCAGGCCCTGCGCGTGGTGATCCCGCCGCTGATCAACACCTTCATCGGCTTCTTCAAGGACACCTCGCTGGTGCTGATCATCGGCATCTTCGACTTCCTGAACACGGCCAACCAGGCGCTGGTCGATCCCAACTGGGCGGGTTTCCCGGGCGAGGTCTACCTGTTCGCCGCCTTCGTCTATTTCTGCTTCTGCTTCTCGATGTCGCGCTATTCCAAGCATCTCGAGATCGAGCTCAACAAGGGGACTCGCCGCTGATGGCCAACGCAGCCCACGCCCAGGAACTCGCCAAGGCACCCTCGGTGATCACGCTCCGCGGCGTGAACAAGTGGTACGGCCAGTTCCACGTGCTGTCCGACATCAACCTCGACGTGAAGCTGGGCGAGAAGATCGTCGTCTGCGGACCGTCAGGCTCGGGCAAGTCGACCCTGATCCGCTGCATCAACCGGCTCGAGGAGCACCAGCAGGGCGACATCGTGGTCGACGGCGTGACGCTGTCGAACGACGTGAAGAACATCGAGGCCATCCGCCGCGAGGTCGGGATGGTGTTCCAGTCGTTCAACCTCTTCCCACATCTCACCATCCTCGAGAACCTCACCCTGGCGCCGATCTGGGTGAAGAAGATGCCGAAGAAGGATGCCGAGGAGGTCGCGATGGGCCTGCTCAAGCGCGTGCGCATCCCCGAGCAGGCCAGCAAGTATCCCGGCCAGCTCTCCGGCGGCCAGCAGCAGCGCGTGGCGATCGCCCGCGCGCTCTGCATGCGGCCCAAGATCATGCTGTTCGACGAGCCGACCTCGGCGCTCGACCCCGAGATGGTCAAGGAAGTGCTCGACGTCATGATCGAGCTGGCGCGCGAGGGCATGACGATGATCTGCGTCACGCACGAGATGGGCTTCGCCCGCGCCGTGGCCGACCGCGTGATCTTCATGGACCGCGGCGAGATCGTCGAGCAGAACGAGCCAGAGGAGTTCTTCGCCCACCCGAAGAACGAGCGCACCAAGCTCTTCCTCGGCCAGATCCTGCACTAACGAACGCCCGTTGGGAGCGCAGCTTTCATAGGCGCCAATTCTGCCGCCTTTCCTCCTCCCCCGTCATGCGGGGTGGGGGCTGGCGATACGGCCAATATCTCCGCTTGGAGATCATGATCTGCAAGCGGGCAACAATTCCACCGGGGGCTTTCCCCCTCCCGGCCTCCCCCGTATGACGGCGGAGGAGCAGGAAAGAGAGAGCATGAAACTCCTGATCACAGGCGGCGCCGGCTTCATCGGGTCGGCGGTCGTGCGGCACGTCATCCGCACCACCGACTGGTCCGTCGCCAACGTCGACGTGCTGACCTACGCCGGCAACCTCGAATCGCTGGCCGAGGCGGGCGCGAGCAATCGCCATCGCCATTACAAGGTCGATATCCGCGACCGGCCGGCGCTCGATGCGGTCTTCGCCGAGGCCCGGCCCGACGCCGTCCTCCACCTCGCCGCGGAGAGCCATGTCGACCGCTCGATCGACGGTGCCGCGCCGTTCATCGACACCAACGTCCGCGGCACGTTCACGCTGCTCGAGGCCGCCCTGGCCCATTGGCGCACGCTCGACGCGGAGGCCCGGCAGCGCTTCCGCTTCCAGCATATCTCGACCGACGAGGTGTTCGGCTCGCTCGGCCCCACGGGCAGGTTCACGGAGACCACGCCCTACGCACCGAACTCGCCCTATTCGGCGAGCAAGGCGGCGTCCGACCATCTCGTCCGCGCCTGGCACCACACTTACGGCCTGCCCGTGCTCACCACCAACTGCTCCAACAACTACGGCCCCTATCATTTCCCCGAGAAGCTGATCCCGCTGATCATCCTGCGTGCCCTGCGCGGCGAGCGCCTGCCGGTCTACGGCAAGGGCGAGAACGTACGCGACTGGCTGCATGTCGAGGACCATGCCGAGGCGCTGACGACGGTGCTGACCAAAGGCCGGCCGGGCGAGAGCTACAATGTCGGCGGCGACAGCGAGCGGCGCAACATCGACGTGGTGCTCGGCATTTGCCGGCTGCTCGACGAGATGCTGCCCGGCAGCCCCAACCGGCCGCACGAGACGCTGATCGATTTCGTCACCGACCGACCCGGTCACGACGCGCGCTACGCCATCGACGCCTCCAAGATCCGCCGCGAGCTGGGTTGGCAGCCGCGGCACACGTTCGAGGACGGCCTGCGCGACACCGTCCGCTGGTTCCTCGACAACGAGCCGTGGTGGGCGCGGATCATGAGCGGGGCCTATCGCGGCGAACGGCTCGGCCTGCCGGGCTGAGACAGAAAGCAGCGCGGTATGGGAAACCAGACCGTCCATCCGAGACTCGCCAATCGACCGGCTGTTGTGCCATGCACCGCGGCCGGAGGTGTCGATGAGGAGTACCATGGAGCGGCCGGCCCGAAGGTGGGTGCTGCCGATCCTGGCCGGCGGCTTCGTTGGCGGCATGCTGGTCCTGCCGTTCGTGCCGGCGCTGGTCTTGGGTGGCGTGCTTGCTCTCGTCGGGGTAGCGACATTGGAGCGGCCGTCGTGGCGCTCGGCGGCGTTGCTCGTCGCGGCCTTGCTGCTCGGGCTCTCCGCGATGGAAGGGCTCGGTTCACTCCTCGCGCCGGCGGCCGTCAATCGCGGCGTCGTCAAGATCTACGATCCGCGGATCTGGACCGTGGACGATCCGATTGTCGGGTACCGGCCTCGCCCAGACAGCACCGTGCACGTCGAGGCGCGATACGGCGACGAGCTGGTGTTCCGGCAGCTCTACACGATCGAGCCGTCGGGCGCGCGCGCCACGCCGCGGTCGGGCAGCGAGGGACCGACCTATCTGTTCATGGGCGACTCCTTCATCTTCGGCGAAGGCCTGTCCGATGCCGAGACGCTGCCCGCGCAATTTGCCGCGCGCCTGCACAATCCGGCCCACGTCGTGAATCTCGGCGTGCTGGGCTATGCGCCCAACCACCTCGTGCGTGCACTCGAGACGGGGCTGTACGACGCGCACGCGAACGGCAAGGTTGCCGCGGTCTTCACCTGGATCTCACCGGTCCAGCTCCCTCGGGTGACCGGCGACGCGAGCTGGCTGGGCAGCTCGCCGCGCTACGTGATCGACGAGGCGGGCCAGCTTCGCCACACCGGCACCTTCACCGCTCATCGCCTTCGCAACCCCCTCGCCGGCCTGTCCTACCTGGCCCGCAGCCATTTCGCGCTCGTGGCGCGGACGGCGGAGCCGGCGCTCGAGGCGGAACGTGCCCGACTCTTCGTCGCCCTGATCGCCCGTTTGCGCGATCTCGTGCGCGCGCGCTACGACGCGCCGCTCGTCCTGCTCTACGATTGGCCCGACACCGACAGACCGGGCCAGAACGACCTGCAGTACCTGCCCGTGTTCCGCGCCCTCTCGGCGCTCGACATCCCGATGGTGCCGGTGCGCAAGGTCATGGGCCCGGTGCAGCAGTGGAGCGAGTTCGTCATCCCGCACGACGCCCATCCCAATGCCCGCCTGACCTCGGGGCTCGCCGACGAGCTGATTCGGCTCACGGATCGGTCCGGGGCGCTGCGATGACCGCTCCCCTGCCCTAGCTAGCCGAGCTGGTGCATCAGCTCCGACCAGCGGTCGAGGATCGGCATGATCTTGTCCTCTTTCTCGGCCGGCAGGGTGAACACCACACGGTCGATGCCGACGTCCTGGCAGAGCTTCAGCCGGTCGAGGCTGTCGGGCGTGCGGAAGATGCTGATCGGCAGGCTGGCGGGATCTCGGCCGGCATCGGCCGCCATCTTGCGGAAGGTGTGGATCGATTCGACGCCGTCGGTCTCCAGCCAGTCGTCGCGCGGGATCCAGCCGTCGCCGTAGCGGAAGGCGCGCTTGGCGGCATATTCCAGCCGGCCGCCGACGATGATCGGCGGGTGCGGCTTCTGGAACGGCTTGGGCCACTGCTTCATCTTGTCGAAGTTGACGAACTCGCCGTGATACTCGGGCTCCTCGTTGGCCCAGATCGTCTTCATCGCCTCGATGCGCTCGCGCGCCAGCTTGTGGCGCGTCTTGAACACCGTGCCGTGGTTCTCGATCTCGTCCTGGTTCCAGCCATTGCCGACGCCGAACAGGAAGCGGCCGTTGGAAAGCTGGTCGATGGTCGAGACTTCCTTGGCGGTGACGATCGGGTCGCGCTGGATGATCAGCGCGATGCCGGTGCCGACCTTGAGCTTCGTGGTGACGGTCGCCGCCGCATTCAGCACCAGGAACGGGTCCATGATGTCGTAGTACGGCCGGATCAGCCCGCCGCCCGCCGGATACTGCGTCTTGCGCGACGAGGGTATGTGCGTGTGCTCGGGCACCCACAGCGATTCGAAGCCGCGCTTTTCCAGCTCCATCGCCAGCGGCGCCGGCCGCATCGAATCCGTCGTGAAGAACATCACCGCGCCGATCTTCATCGCCTGCTTCTCCCTCTTGCGCAGACGAGTGTAGGACGATCCGCCCTCCCCGCGCACGTCCGCTCGTGTTCGGGCTAGTGCCGCCGTGCGAAGGGGAAGAGCTGCTGCTTCAGGTATGTCGCCGGCATGTAGTCTCCCACGACCCCGTACTTGCCCGGGAAACGCCGATCCGACTTCACCGCCGTCCCGAAAAGATAGTCGATGAAGGCGAAATGGGCGGCATAGTTGCGGTCGATCGCCTCGCGCTCGGAGCTGTGGTGCCAATGATGGAAGTCGGGCGTCACGATCAGCCACTTGAGCGGCGCGCGGGCGAAGATGCCGGGGACCGCGACGTTGGCATGGTTGAACACCGCCTGGAAGCCGACGACGATGATGTAGACGTTCATCGACGCCTCGGTGAAGCCCAGCACGTAGAGCACGCCGAGAATCGACACGCGCGTCGTCAGCAGCTCGAGCAGGTGCAGCCGGGAGCCAGCCATCCAGTCCATGTATTCGGCGCTGTGATGCACGGCGTGGAAGCGCCACAGGAACGGAATCTCGTGGTAGGCTCGATGCGTCCAGTACTGCACCAGGTCGGCGACCAGCAGCACCAGGAACAGTTCGGCGAAGAACGGCAGGCCCCCGACCCATTTCTGCAATGGCGCATAGACCATCCAGCCGAACAGGCGGTGGATGGCGAAGTTGACGATCAGCAGCGCCAGGCCGACGAGCAGGTGGTTGACGATGAAGTGCGTGAAGTCGACCTGCCAGTGCGGCCGGAACACCGGCTGATCGCGATGAAGCGGGAACATCTTCTCGATCAGGATGAACACCAGGCTCGACCCCAGCAGGTCGAGGATGAACCAGTCGAGGCCGATATAGGGCGTATTGTCGGGGAAGTCGCCGACCGGCACGCGATGTCCTCCCATCGCCACGGCAAGCGCGATCAGCGCCAGCGCCGTGCCGTTCAGCCAGCGGTTGCGCCGCTGGATCAGGTTGGACAGCGCGAGACCGCCCGCAATCACCATGCCGACCAGCAGGATCTCGCGCAGCAGATTGACATCGTATTTCTTCCGCAGATCCGGCGTCGTCAGGTATTCGGGGAAGTGGAACGCCAGCACCGCGAGCACGGCGAGGCCGCCGAGCGCAAGCGCGATCACCCCGGTGATCTTGCCCTTCCCGATCTCGAGGGGGCCCGACTGATGGAAGACGGCGGTCGGCTTACGGACGATCGACGGAGGCTTCATGGGCGGTGAGTATAGCGGCGATACCGGACGGCCGCATCGCTCGCCGGATTTGCAGCGCTAGTTGAGCCGCGCCGCCTGGGCCATGACCTCGATCGCCTCGGGCTGGCGGGAGCGGACGCTGAGCGAATCGGCACCCGAATCCTCCCACGCCCGATAGCGCTGCTTGATGCGGGCCGGCGGCCCGACGAGCGACTTGAGATCGACCCATTCGTCGGGCACGGCGGCGATCGCCTCGTCCTTGCGCTTGGCCAGGTAGAGCTCCTGGATGCGCTTGGCGGCGTCGCCGAAGCCGCGCCGCACCATGATGTCGTTGTGGAAGTTCTTGGTCTTGTGGCCCATGCCGCCGACATAGAGCGCGACCTCGGGCTTCAGCCGCTGCAGGGCGCCCTTCACGTCGGTGTCGACCTCGACATGGACCGAGGCCTGGGTCGTGAAGTTGTGGAAGCCCTTGCCGTTGCCGGCGCGGCGGAAGCCTTCCTCCAGCCACGGCCGGTACTCCTCCATCGCGCCCGGCACGAAGCCCATCGGCAGCCAGCCGTCGGCGATCTCGGCGGTGAGCTTGACCGTGCTCTCGCTGCCGGTCGCGAGATAGATCGGGATCTGGTTCATGTGCAGGATCGACTTCAGCGGCTTGGCCAGCCCCGCCGAGCCCTCGCCCGTATAGGGCAGAGAGATCTCCTTGCCAGCGTGGGTCACGGGCTCCTCGCGCGCGAAGATCTTGCGCATGATCGCCACGTAATCCTTCATCCGGTAATAGGGCTTGCCCCAGGGCTGGCCGTACCAGCCCTCGACGATCTGCGGGCCCGACACGCCGATGCCGGCGATGAAACGGCCGCCGCCGGCCATCGCATCCACCGTGGCCGCCGACATCGCCGCATTGGCCGGCGTGCGCGCGGCGAGCTGCATGATGCCGGTGCCGAGCTTGATGCGGCTGGTCTTCGCGGCGAGGAAGGCCAGCGGCGTGACCGCATCGGAGCCATACGCCTCCGCCGTCCACACCGAATCGTAGCCGAGTTCCTCGGCGCGCTGCACGAGAGCGACCGGCACATCGAGATGCGCCCTTGAATAGCCGATCGAAAGCCCGAGCTTCATGCCGTTTCCTCGCTTGTTGGGCCGACTATAGCATTACGGCAGCATTATGGGGTGGGAACCAAAAGCTGGTCTCCGGGTTAAATCGGCGCTCGACCCCTGAATTCGACCTTTGAATTCCAGCGACAGGAGATCACCCGATGAGACAGATCCTCTTCGCCACCGGCGCGGTGGCCCTCGCCGCTCTCACCGCCGGCTGCGGCAGCTATACCGAGCGGACGCAGTACGCCTATGCGCCTCCGGGCGCGGTCTACTACGGCGATCGCGCACCGGCGAGCACCTACTACGTGACGCCCACGGGCTATGCCTATCCGTCGAACGCCTACCCCAGCACGACGGGCTACTACTACTCACACGGCGACTACTACCGGAACTACCAGGGCATTCACTCGGCTCCGGAACGCAACATGTAGCGCCGTACTGCGGCAGCGATCTCGTCGACCGAGTCCAGCGCGACGTGCGGCCCCATCGGGAGACTGAGGACCGTATTGGCGAGATCCTCCGCGAGCGGATAGGCCCCTTCCGGCAGGCCGAGATCGGCATAGGCCTGCTGGCGATGCGGCGGGATCGGGTAGTGGATGAGCGATCCGATTCCCTCGGCGTTGAGCGCCTCCATCAGACCCGTGCGACGCGGCGTGCGCACGACATAGAGGTGCCAGACGGGCTCCGCCCATTGCGGCACGCGCGGCAAGCCGAGACCGGCGATTCCGGCCAGGCGATCGGCGTAACGAGCCGCAACGGCCCTTCGCCGCTCGTTCCATTCATCGAGCTTGCGAAGCCTTACGCGCAGGAAGGCGGCGTGCAGCTCGTCGAGGCGCGAATTGTAGCCGCGCTCGATGTTCACGTACTTCACCTTGCTGCCGTAGTTGCGCATGGTCCGCAGCCGGTCGGCCACCGCCGCATCGTCGGTCGTCACCGCACCGCCGTCGCCGAATGCACCGATGTTCTTGGTCGGGAAGAAACTGTGCGCGCCGGCGTGCCCGAGTGAGCCGGTCCGTCGCCCCCGCACCTTCGCGCCCTGGGCCTGTGCCACGTCCTCGACGACCTTCAGCCCGTGCTTGTCCGCCAGACGCATGACGGCGTCCATATCGGCAGGCTCGCCGTAAAGATGGACCGGCATGATCGCGCGCGTGCGCGGAGTGATGGCGGCGGCGATCCGATCGGGATCGATGTTCGGTCCGGCCGGCGTCGGCTCGACCGGCACCACCGTCGCGCCCGATGCCGTCACCGCCAGCCATGTGGCGATGTAGGTGTTGGACGGGACGATCACCTCGTCGCCGGGGCCGATATTCCACGCCCGCAGGGTAAGCTCGAGCGCCTCGAGCCCGTTGCCGAGTCCGACGCAATGGCGCGTTCCGCAGAAGGCGGCGTACTCCTGCTCGAAGGCCTCGACCTCCTTGCCCAGCACGAACCAGCCGGATTCCATCACGCGCGCGTAAGCCGCGTCGAGCTCGGGCTTCAGCTCGGTATAGACCGACTTCATGTCGAGGAACGGAATCATCGATGCGCGCTCACTTCACGGCGGAAAACGTCATAGTCACGGAGATAGTCGGCCTCGTCGTACGCCGTCGAGGCAAGCACCACGACGACCGTGCCAGGCGCGAAGTCGGTCAGCTCGTGCCACACCCACGGCGCGACATGGAGGCCCTTCGCCGGATCGTCGAGCGTTACGGTCTCCTCGATCAGCCCGTCGTCGAGATGGAGGCGGCAGCCGCCACTGACGGCCACGAGGACGAGCTGGGTCTGGCGATGGCCGTGCCGGCCGCGCCACTGGCCCGCCGCGACATGGTGCAGATAGAAGAGGCGTCGGGGCTCGAAATCGAGGCCTTTGCCGGGCTGGAGGAAGTTGACGCTGCCGCGTGCGTCGGAAGCGCCGGGGATGTCGATCCACCGGCAGTTGCGGGCCTTCAGCGCAGGTAAGGTCATGATCCCGACGACACTCGAAGCTTGCGTGCTTGCATGTAGACAACTCCGCTCAAAGCGACCAGGCCGCCGACGATCTGATACGCATTCGGCATGAAGCCATACACCATGGACCACAATACGGCGAAAAAAGGCACGAGATTTGTCCAGAGTGCCGCGACGGCCACGCCGAGCCGCGACGCGCCGATGTTCCAGCTGTAGCTGCCCACGCCACTGGCCAGCACCGCCGTCGCGAGAAGCTGCGTCCAGACCCAGCCGTCGGTGACGCCCACCGGCGAACGGGCGAGGCCCAGCCCCACGAGCCCGATGCTGGCAGCCAGCAGCCAGCCGCTGGCCGAGAGCGACGCGACGTAGGCACGCTGGAGCTGGCTGGAGTGCCGGAACCACGCCTGCACCTTGAGGCTATAGAGCGTCCAGAGCCCGGTGCTCGCCAGCACGATCGCCTCGCCACCGCCGAACACGAACGAGCCGTCGCCGGTCAGGCTGCCGGCCGACAGGATCGCGCCGCCGGCCAGGGTGAGCGCGAGCGCCAGACCGAAGCCGGGATCGAAGCGCGCGCCCGTCACCCAGCGGACGGTCGCGGACGAGATCAGCGGGTTGGCGACCTGGATCGTGGCGGCGGTGATCGGATTGCTGAACTGGATGCCGAGCGAGTAGCAGCCGAAGAAGCTTGCCATGATCAGGCCGAGCAGCAGGAAGCGCCCCAGGCCGAGCTCGACCCTGAGCGCGCGGATGCCCTCCAGCAGCAGGAGCAGGACGGCGAGGGTCGCGCCGGCCGCCGCCGTGCGAATGGTGGCAAGCGGCAGCAGGTCGAAGTGGGCCAGCATCACCTTCGTGACGGGCAGGTTGGCGCCCCAGCTCGCGCCGACGAACAGCATGGCGCCGAACGCGCCCAGCAGGTCGCGGCGCTCGCGGGTCATCGCCGGGCCAGGCGCATCTGCCGGAGCTGATGGAGCGCGATGGCGCCCATCACGATCGCGCCGCCGCCAAGCTGCAGCCAGCTCGGCTCGACGCCCATGAGCGCGGCGATGCCGATGGCGAAGATCGGCGCGGAATTGGAGAACAGCGACGCCACGGCGACGCCGACCAGCGACACGCCGGTGTTCCAGAGCAGGATCGCCGCCGCCACGCCCAGCACGCCGATCCACAGCATCATGCCGGCGTCCGCCACGGCCGGCGGGCCGTCCGGCCACCGGATGCCGCCAGCCAGGCCCACGGCAAGGCAGACCCCGCCCAGCAGCACGCTGGCCACGCTCGTGGTCAGGGCCGACAGCATGATCTGGCCGCGATCGGCGAGCCATTGCTGGGCACGGATCGAGTACCAGTTCCAGCAAACCTGCGCGGCGATCAGCAACGCCTCGCCACCGCGCAGGCCGAGGCCGCCTGCCGGACGACCGGGCGTGCCGAGCACGACGATCACGCCGCCGCCCACCACCAGCAGCAGGGTGAACAGGAATCCCGGCGGCATGCTCGACCCGAGCATGATCCGCGACAGGATCGTCGCCGTGATCGGTCCGCACATCAGCACGATGGCCGCGGTCGCGGGATGGGAGTGCGCGACACCGAACGTGTAGAGCACCGAGAACACCGTCATCGCCGCGCCGAGCTGCAGGAGCCGGCCGGCGCGCAGCGGCGCCGGCGGTGCAAGAGGCCGCGCACTCAGCATCACCGCGAGCCACAGCACCGGCACGCCCAGCACGTATCGCAGCCACGAGAGCAGCCAGACGTCGTAGCGCTGCGCCAACGCGGCCAGGACCGGGACCATCGAGCCCCAGATCAGCGCGGCGAACAGCAGGACGAGCGTGGCACGCCGCAGTGAGCGGCGCATGAGTTGCCCTCCCCCGTCTTCGGCGGAGGTGGCGCGGTAACCCGCGACGGAGGGGGTCGGACGCCGCCCGAAGCTCACGCCCCCCTCCGACGGCGTAAGACGCCGCCACCTCCCCCGAAGACGGGGGAGGGAAAGCAAGGAAGAACGGTCACTACCTGCGCCTGACGGCCTCGTAGCCGACCCGGCAATCGCCGTAGACGTCCGGCTTCTCGGTCGAGACGCGCGCCTCGATCACGCCGGGCTGGGCGAGGCAAAGGTCGAGGATGGCGTCGACCAGAGTCTCCTGCAGGTTGAAATGCCGGCTGCCGGCCAGCGCCTTGATGCCGTCGTGGACCGTGTCGTAGTTCAGCACGTTGCCGATCCGGTCGCCGTGCGCCCGATCGGCCGGCGCCAGGACCAGATCGAGATTCACCACGACGGTCTGCGGCCCGACCTTCTCGAAGTCGTGGATGCCGATCGAAACCTGTAGGCGAAAGTCGCGGAAGAAGATCCGGCGGTCCATGTCATCCGTTCTTTTCTTTGAAGAAGGCCACGTCACGAGGCCGGCCGGTCAGATGCTCGCCGCTGTCGACGATCAGCGTATCGCCGCTGACGCTGGGCGTCGCCACGATATAGCGCAGCGCGCGCACGAGATCGTCGGTGGTCACGCCGACGGCCAGCGGGTTGGCGACATGCTGCTCGGCGAACCGCGCCGAGGTCTGGTGCAGGCCCTGCAGGGTGAGGCCGGGCGCGATCCCCATCACCCGCACGCGCGGCGCCAGCGCCTGCGCCAGCATGTGCGTCAGGCCATGCAGGCCCATCTTGGACAGGGTGTAGGTCAGGAAATCGGGATTGAGGTTGTAGAGCTTCTGGTCGACGAGATTGACGATCAGCCCGACCTCGTTCTTCGGCAGTTGCCGCGCCAGCGCCTGCGCGATCAGCAGCGGCGCCCGGAGATTGATCGCCATGTGCCGGTCGAACGCCGCCGCGGTCGCCGTCGGCGCCCGGTCGAGCTCGAAGATCGAGGCATTGTTCACCGCGCAGACGAGCTTCACGCCCCGCATCTGGCAGCGTCCGACCAGCGCCTCGGCCTGCTTGGCGGAAGCGAGATCGGCTTTCACGGCCTTGGCCTTGCCGCCCCTCGCGACGATCTCGGCCACTGTCGCGCGCGCGCCCTCGGCCGACCGATTGTAGTGGACGAAGACGAAGTAGCCGTCCTCGGCCAGCGCCAGGGCGAAGGCCCGGCCGATCCGCACGCCGGCGCCCGTGACCAGCGCGCCCTTCATGTTGCTCGCTCCTGCATGCCGGTCTAGTACCATGCGCTCATGGATTCGTCCCCGTTCGAGTCGGTCGATTGCGTCGTGATCGGCGCCGGTGTGGTTGGCCTTGCAGTGGCCCGGGCGCTTGCCCTTGCGGGCCGTGAGGTCATCGTCGTCGAGGCCGCGGAAGGCATCGGCACCGAGACCAGCTCGCGCAATTCCGAGGTCATCCACGCCGGCATCTACTATCCCAAGGGCAGCGTGATGGCCGAGACCTGCGTGGCCGGCCGGCGGATGCTCTATGCCTATTGCGCCGAGCATGGCGTGCCGCATCGCAATTGCGGCAAGCTGATCGTCGCCACCAACCAGCAGGAAAGCGAGCTGCTGGCCTCGATCAAGGGCCGTGCCGAGGCCAACGGCGTCGAGGGCATGCGCTTCCTGAGCGCCGCCGAGGCGATGGCGCTGGAGCCAAACCTGCAATGCACGGCGGCGCTGCTGTCGCCTGCCACGGGCATCGTCGACAGCCACAGCTACATGCTGGCGCTGAGGGGCGACGCGGAGAGCCATGGCACGATGCTCGCGTTCCACGCCCCGGTGACGAAGGGCCGCGCCACGGATCAAGGGATCGAGCTCGAAGTCGGGGGAACGGAGCCGATGAAGCTTCGTTGTCGTCTGGTGATCAATTCCGCCGGCCTGCACGCGCCGACCCTCGCGAAAAAGATCGAGGGCATGCCATCCGAGCGCATTCCGACGGCGTATTACGCGAAGGGAAACTATTTCACCTTGGCCGGCCGCTCGCCTTTCTCCCGCCTCATCTATCCCGTCCCCGTGCCGGGCGGGTTGGGCGTGCACATCACTGTCGATCTCGGCGGACAGGCGAAGTTCGGCCCGGACGTCGAATGGATCCCGGGCATCGAGTACACGGTCGATCCCCATCGCGCCGACAAGTTCTACGCCGCGGTCCGCAAATACTGGCCAGCGCTGAAGGACGGTGCGCTGCAGCCGGGCTATGCCGGCATCCGCCCGAAGATCGTGCCGCCCGGTGCGCCGGCCCAGGACTTCACCCTCCAGGGCCCGGCCGAGCACGGCGTGCCCGGGTTGATCAATCTCTTCGGCATCGAATCGCCCGGCCTCACCGCCTCGCTGGCGCTGGCCGAGCGGGTCAAGGCGCTGGCGACAGGATGAGGTTGGCGCGCCGCGGCCTCCTCGCGAGCGTCGCGGCGCTGATCGGCGGCTGCTCCCCCGCCCGGCTCCTGAACACGACCGTGTCGCGAGAGGGCTACACGCGACAGGCCGACATCGCCTACGGGCCGCTGCCGCGCCAGAAGCTCGATCTCTACCAGCCGACGACGCCGCGCGCCGACGGCAAGGCGGTGATCTTCTTTTACGGCGGCTCGTGGGATAGCGGCGCCAAAGGCGACTATCTGTTCGTCGCGCAGGCCCTCGCCTCACGCGGAATCGCCACCATCATCCCCGACTACCGCCTCTACCCCGAGGTACGCTTCCCGGCCTTCGTCGAGGACGCCGCGCTGGCGACCCGCTGGGCGGCCGATCGGGTCGGCCTGCCGAAGCTCTTCGTCATGGGCCATTCGGCCGGCGCCCATATCGCGCTGATGCTGGCGGCCAACACGCCCTGGCTCGCGCAGGCCGGGGTCGATCGGATGAAGATCGCGGGCGCCATCGGCCTGTCCGGTCCCTACGATTTCCTGCCGCTCAAATCAGCCAAGCTGATCGACATCTTCGGCGGCGCCGACCGGCCCGAGATCGAGGCGATCACCTTCGCGAAAGCCCCGTTGCCGCCGACCCTGCTGATCCACGGCACCGCCGACACCACCGTCTACCCGCGCAACAGCGAGAACCTCGCCGCCGCCTGGCGACGGGCCGGCGCGCCGGTCGAGCTGAAGCTCTATCCCGGGGTCGGCCACATCGACGTCGTCGCGGCCTTCTCCGACCTGCTCCACGACCGCGCCCCGACCCGCGAAGACGTCCTCGCGTATATCGACAGGTCTTGAATACGGCGCAGTTTCCCTCCCCCGTCTTCGGGGGAGGTGGCGCGGTAATCCGCGACGGAGGGGGTCAGAGGCGCGGCGTTGCATGAGTCCGACCCCCTCCGTCCGCGTATGACGCGGCCACCTCCCCCGAAGACGGGGGAGGGAATATGAAGGGAACGACAACCCTCCGGAACCGCGCAGCGGAAGCGTATTCCGGGGGCTAGTGCACCGCCGCGCCGTTCGCTAATGCTGGGGCAACTTCCAGCGGGGAAACGGACGATGATCAAGACGCGCTTTACCGAGATGTTCGGCATCAAGCACCCGATCGTGCAGGGCGGCATGCAGTGGGTCGGCCGGGCCGAGCTTGCCTCGGCGGTGTCCAACGCCGGGGCGCTCGGCATCCTGACCGGCCTCACCCAGCCCACGCCGGAAGATCTCAGCAAGGAGATCAAGCGCTGCCGGGAGATGACCGACCAGCCGTTCGGCGTGAACCTCACCATCCTGCCGACGCTCGTGCCGCGTCCCTACGGCGAATACATCGACGCGATCTGCGCCTCGGGCGTGAAGATCGTCGAGACCGCCGGCAACAACCCCAAGCCGTTCCTGCCAAAGTTCAAGGCAGCCGGCATCAAGGTCATCCACAAATGCACCTCGGTGCGGCACGGCATCTCGGCGGAGAAGGCCGGCGTCGACGCGATCTCGATGGACGGCTTCGAATGCGCCGGCCATCCCGGCGAGGACGACGTGCCGAACCTCGTGCTGCTGCCGGCCGCGGCCAACGTGATCAAGATCCCGATGCTCGCCTCGGGCGGCTTCGCCGATGCGCGCGGCCTGGTCGCGGCGCTGGCGCTGGGCTGCGACGGCATCAACATGGGCACGCGCTTCATGGCGACCAAGGAAGCGCCGATCCATCAGAACGTGAAGGAGAAGATCGTCTCCTCCGACGAGCGCTCGACCTCGCTGATCTTCCGCACCATGCGCAACACCAGCCGCGTCTACGGCAACTCCGTCGCCAAGAAGGCGATCGAGATGGAAGGCGAGGGCAAGACCATCCAGGAGATCGGCCCGATCGTGTCGGGCGCCAAGGGCCGCATCGTCTACGAGACCGGCGACATGGAGCACGGCGTGTGGTCGGCCGGCACCTGCATGGGCCTGATCCAGGACATCCCGAGCTGCAAGGAGCTGGTCGAGCGCATCGTCGGCGAGGCCGAGGAGATGATCCGCGGCCGGCTGGCCAAGGCCATCGCCGCCTGAGCGGTCACGTCGCCGGGCTGCGCCCCCACAGCCAGCGCAACCCGAGGCCGGGCAGCGGCGGCAGAAGGCAGAAGCCTACGACCCACGGGCCGATGCCGGTCAGCATGCAGTCCCAGCCGGTGCGCCAGCCGAGCAGGCATTGGTACGAATCGATCGAGTAGCCGAGCGCGGCCAGCAGCAGCGGGTTGCCGAGGGTGCCGGCCAGCCAGAGGCGCCAGCCGGCAGCGCCGTAGCCGGGCCACCAGCGGCACACCACGGCGCTGATGGCCGCGCCGCCGGCCATGCCGGCGGCGAAGGTGAAGATCGCCTGCAGATCGACGAACGAGCCGACCACGGCACCGATCAGCAGCGCACCGAGCACATGTCCCAGGACGAAGGGCGACAGCGCGCGCTCCGGATCAGAGAGGCATCATGCCGCGCCGCGGCGTCGGCGAGCCGAAGCTCGCGGCGCTGATCGGCGCACCGGCCGCCTGCAGCGCGGCACGATGGCCGGCGATCGGCGTACGAACGATCGCCTCTTCCAGCGCGGCGAGCCGGACGAACGGCGGCGTCGCCAGCGTGCGCTCCATCCAGGCTGCCGCGCGCGGCCATCGCCCGGCATTGATGCGGAAGCGGGCAAAGCCGGCATTGCGGAAGAAGCAGGCCGGCGCGATGTCGGCCAGGCCCAGGTTGCCGAAGCGGAAGCCGTCGGCCGGCGCCTCCGCTTCGAGATAATCGAGCACGGCCGGCGCGTCCTCGTTCAAGGTCTTGTCCACCATCGCGCGGTCGCCCTTCTCGCCCCACACAGCGGGGCGAATCGCGAGCTGGTTGAACAGCCGCCAGATGAACACGTCGCCCATGCGGCTGTCGGCGAATTCCTCCAGCCATCGCGCCCGGGCGCGGTCGCGGATGTCGGCCGGCAGGAGCGCCGGCGCCGGCTGCCGCTCCTCCAGATAGGCGCAGATGACGGAAGAATCGTTGACCACGAGGTCGCCGTCGACCAGCACCGGGATCCGCCGCAGCGGGCTCAGCCCGGAGAAGCGGTCGTCGCCGTAGAACGGCACGATCGGATCGACCTCGTAGGCGATGCCCTTGAGCTCGAGGCAGACGAGGACCTTGCGCACATAAGGCGACAGGTAGCTGCCGACGACAAGGAGCGGACGATCCGGCACGCGCGTCACACCAGGTTGATGCGGCAGCCGCACAGCTCGATCTGCGTCGGGCTGGCCGGGATGTGCGTCGACTCCGGATTGTGGTGCTTGTGGGCGGCCTTGAGCACCCGCTCGCGATCGACCACGCGGACGTCGAACGCCGATACGCCCGGCCCACGCCCGTCGGCGATCGGCACGAAGCGGATCTCGCCGTCATCGTCGAGCCGGATGATATCGCCCTCGACCGGCCGGTTCAGGATCTTCGACCACAGCGCCGCCGCCGCATCCGGATCGGCCGCCTGGATCTCCACGCCGGCGAGCCCGTTGGTGACGTTCGACCGCGCGTGCGGCAGCCAGTCCTTCGCCGCCGGGGGCCACCACAGCGCCGGATCCACGCCGGCCGGCGCGATGGTCTGGTCGATCGACAGCAGCACGCCCGCGGTATCCGACGGATGGAAGTGAGTGTACTTGTACTCGGCGAGGTCCTTTTTCTCGACGGCGCGCACGCCGAGCGCGGTGACCCGCTCGCGCTCCTTCACCGCATCGGGCACCTGCAGGATCACCATGTAGCCGCCGTCGCCCTTACGCCGCTCGATGTAGCGGCTGGCCGAGGTGCCGGGCTGGATCGGCGAGACGATCTCGAGGAAATCGTTGCCCGTGGGGCAGACCACGTTGGCCAGGCCCCACTTGCCGACGCCGGGATCGCGATAGGCGATCTCGATGCCGAGCGTCTCGCACAGCTCCTTCGCCGAGCTCTCGAGATCCTTGCAGACGAAAACGCACTGCCTGAGCTTCATCGCTCCCTCCAATTCTTGTTCTATCCGGCCTATGGTAGCGCCATGCGGACCGTGTCGACCATGGGCTTCGTGGCGGCGGCCGCCCTCTCCTTCTGCTTTCCCGATTTCATCGTCTTCCGTTTCGCCCAGGCCACGATCTGGTCGATCGCCCTGATTGGGCTGGTGTTGCTGTGCGGCGTGAGCGGACAGTTCACCTTCGCGCAGGCCGCCTTCTTCGGCATGGGCGGCTACAGCGCCGCGCTGCTCGCCACCCATACCGGCCTGCCGCCCTACGGCGCGCTGGCGATCGCGCCGCTCGTCGGCTACGCGGCGGGCTATGGCCTGGGGCGGGTCGCCGCCGGACAGGATATCTGGACCCAGGCGCTGATCGGCTACGCGCTCGCCATCGCCTTCCCGCAGCTCCTGCGCTGGCGTCTGATCGAGCGCTGGACCGGCGGCGTGCAGGGCCTCTATCTCGACCTGCCCGCCGCGCCCGGCGAGATCCTGAGCCCCGACCGCTGGCTCTTCCTGCTGTCATTGGCCCTGCTGGCGGCGGGCACGGGACTGGCCGCGAACCTCATCGCCAGCCGCTCCGGCCGCGCCCTGCTCGCGGCACGCGACCACGACCTCGCGGCCTCGGTGCAGGGCATCGACGTCGTGAAAACGAAGGCCATCGCCGCGGGCCTGGCCGGCGGCTACATCGCGCTGGCCGGCTGCCTGTCGGCCATGCAGTTCGGCTTCGTCGGCCCGACCGCCTACAATTTCGGCCTGTCCGTGCAGATGCTGTTCGGCCTGGTGCTCGGCGGCATGAACTCGGTCGCCGGCGCCATCATCGGCGGGCTGGTGCTCGAATTCCTGCCCGGCCTCGTCGCCGGCCTCGGCAAGGGCCTGTCGGCCCTGCTCTACGCGGTGCTGCTCATCGCCGCCATCGTCGCGATGCCGACCGGCATCGCGGG
>CAMFJT010000106.1 GCA_945957125.1 uncultured Rhodospirillales bacterium
ACCAGAAGGCCAAGCTGGTGCAGTTCGGCTTCACCAACTCGCATCCCGACTTCACAAAGGGCGGCGACTACATGTGGAGCAACTCGGTCAGCCAGGCCGACGAGCAGCCGCTGAGCGCGGCCTACGCCGTGAAGCGGCTCGGCCTGAAGCGCATCGCGGTGCTGCACCTCAACACCGACTGGGGCCGTACCAGCAAGGACATCTTCAACAAGGCGGCCAAGGACATGGGCGCCGAGATCGTCGCCACCGAAGGCTACCTGCCCGACGAGAAGGACTTCCGCTCGACGCTGGTGCGCGTGCGCGATGCCAAGCCCGACGGGCTGATGCTGATCTCCTACTACTCGGATGCCGCGCTGATCGCCCGCCAGGTCAAGCAGGCCGGCCTCAAGCTGCCGCTGGTGGCGGCGAGCTCGGTCTATTCGCCGAAGCTGATCGAGCTGGGCGGCGACGCCGTCGAGGGCATGTACACCGCCTCGCGCTACTTCCCCGACGATCCGCGGCCGAACGTGCGTGACTTCGTCACCAGGTTCAAAGCCAAGTACGGCAAGGAGCCGGACGCCTTCAACGCCTATGCCTACGACACGATGATCCTGATGGCGCAGGTGATGCGCGAGTTCGGCACCGACCGGAAGGCGATCCATGACGGCCTCGCCAAGGTCAAGGACGTGCCGAGCGTGATCTTCGGCAAGGCGAGCTTCGACACTGCCACGCGCCGCGTCGACGGCGCGATGAACGTCGAGCTGGTGGTCAAGGACGGCAAGTTCCAGCTCAACGAGAGCCACGCCGCGGTGCGCTGACCTTGTCTTCCTGGATCGACTACACCGTCAACGGCCTCATCATCGGCAACATCTATGCGTTGCTGGCGGTGGGCCTCGCCCTGATCTTCGGGGTGAGCAGGCTGATCAACTTCGCCCACGGCTCGGTCTATGTCGTGGGCGCCTATGCCGGCTTCCTGGCGGTGACATATCTGGATGCGCCCTTGCCGGTGACGATCGGCATCGTGGTGGTGGTGGGCGCGCTGCTCGGGCTCGGCATCGAGCGCTTCGGGCTGCGGCCGCTGCAGGGCCATGCCCACATCGCGCCTTTGCTCGCCACGATCGGCATCAGCTTCGTCCTCGATCAGCTCGTGCAGCTCTTCTTCAAGCCCGATCCGCGCGCCCTGCCGAGCACGCTGCTCGACCAGCGCTTCCAGATCGGCAGCGGAACGATCGGCGCACTCGACCTGGTGATCGCCGCGATCGGCCTGCTGAGCGCCGGCCTGCTCTACTACTTCCTGCGCTACACGCGTCTCGGCTGGGCGGTGCGCGCGACGGCACAGGACCGCGACGCCGCGCAGCAGATGGGCGTCGACGTCGATGCCGTGCATCGCACCGTGTTCGCCATCGCCTCCGGCCTCGGCGCGGTCTCCGGCGTGCTGGTCGGCATGTACTACAACTACATCGACCCGGCGATGAGCTTCCAGGCGACGCTCAAGGGTGTCGTCGCCCAGGTCGTCGGCGGCATGGGCAACGTGCCGGGCGCGATCGCCGGCAGCCTCCTGCTCGGCCTGGTCGAGAGCTACGGCATCGCCCTGTTCGGCACGAGCTATCGCAACCTGTTCGCCTTCGTCCTGCTGATCGTCGTGCTGGTGCTGCGGCCCAACGGGTTGTTCGCCGGCCGCCGTCGCGCGCCGCCCGAGCCGCTGACCGGCACCTTCATCGCGCCGAGCAAGCCGATCAACCTGCCGCCGTCCGCGCTGCTCGGCGCGGCCGCGGTTGCCGCCCTGGTGCCGCTGATGATCCCCAGCCCCTACGTGCTGCAGGTCCTGACCAACTCCTGGCTCTATGCGCTGCTCGGGCTCAGCCTGACCCTGATCGCCGGGACGGTCGGGCTCGTGTCGCTCGGTCACGCGGCCCTTCTGGCGATCGGCGGCTATGCCTCGGCGCTGCTGACGCTCAATGCCGGCGTGCCGGTCGGCGCCGCGATCCTGTCGGCCGGGCTGATCACCGCCTTTCTCGGCACGGTGCTGGTCTTCCCCTCCTTCCGCCTGCGCGGCCACTACCTGTCGATCGCCACCTTGGCGATCGGCGAGATCGTGTCGCTGGTGATCCTGAACTGGGAATGGCTGACGCGCGGGCCGATCGGCGTGTCGGGCATCCCCTCGCTGTCTTTGTTCGGCTTCGAGCTCGACACCGACCGCTCGGTCTACTGGTTCACCCTGGCGGTGATGGTCATCCTGGCGGCGGTGCAGTTCCGCCTGCTCGGCTCGCATCTCGGCCGCGTCTTCCGCGCCGTGCGCGACGACGATGTCGCCGCGCGCTCCTATGGCATCCGGCTCGACCGCTACAAGGCGCTGGCCTTCGCCTTCGGCAGCTTCGCCGCAGGCGTGAGCGGCGGCATCACCTCGCACATCTACTCCTACATCAACCACGAGACCTTCAACGCGCAGCTCTCGATCCTGGCGCTGACCATCGTCATCCTGGGCGGCATGGGCAACGTCACCGGCGCGATCGTCGGATCGGTGCTGCTGGTGGGCCTGCCCGAGGTGTTCCGCGTCGCCGCCGAGTACCGCGTGCTGATCTACGGCCTCGTCCTGCTCCTGCTGGTCCGTTTCCGGCCGCAGGGCATCATGGGCACGCTATGAGCGCCCTGCTCGAGGTCCGCGGCCTGACACGCCGCTTCGGCGGCCTCACCGCCGTCGACGCCGTCGATCTCGACCTCGGCGAGCACGAGTTCGTGTCGATCATCGGCCCCAACGGCGCCGGCAAGACGACCCTGTTCAATCTCGTCACCGGCCTCGACGATCCCGATGCCGGCCGCGTCCGCCTTGCCGGCCACGACGTGACCGGCTTCTCGCCCGAGAAGCTCGCCGCGCTCGGCGTCGCGCGCACCTTCCAGCACGGCCGCGTGTTCGCCAATCTCAGCGTGCTCGACAACATCCTGGTCGGCGCCCATGTGCGTTTCAAATCGGTGCGCCCGGCCTGGCCCGCCCCTCTGTCGCTGATCGAGCCGCTCGCCGAGCTGGCGCTGGCGCTCGTCCGGCCGGGCGCGGTCAAGGCCGAAGAGGCCCGCATGCGCGAGGAGGCGCTGGCGATCCTGGCTCGCTTCGGCGACCGGCTGCTGCCGCGCAAGGACAATCCCGCCTACAGCCTGTCCTACGCCAATCGCCGCCGGGTCGAGATCGGCCGCGCGCTGGCCCTCGGCCCGCGCCTCTTGATGCTCGACGAGCCGACCGCCGGCATGAACCAGACCGAGACGGCCGAGATGCAGGCGCTGATCGGCGACCTCAAGAAGAGCGGGCTCACCATCCTGCTGATCGAGCACAAGCTCGACATGGTCATGCAGCTCTCCGACCGGGTGATCGTGATGGACGAGGGCCACGTCATCGCCAACGGCAAGCCGGCCGAGGTGAGGAACGATCCCAAGGTGATCGAGGCCTATCTCGGCCACCACCGGGCCGACCGCCCGCCGGTCGAGGAGGCTGCGGAATGAGCGATGCGCTGCTGTCGCTGGAGAACGTCAACACGTTCTACGGTCCGGTGCAGGTCCATTTCGACCTCAACGTGACCGTGACACGCGGCCACATCGTCTGCCTGCTGGGCGGCAATGCCAGCGGCAAGTCGACGACCATGAAGATCATCCTCGGCCTGGTGAAGCCGCAGTCCGGCACGGTGCGCTTCGACGGCCAGCCGACCAACGGATTGACCACGCCGCAGATCGTGCGACGCGGCGTCGGCTCGGTGCCCGAAGCGCGTCGCCTGTTCGGCGAGATGAGCGTGCGCGAGAACCTGCTGATGGGCGCCTTCACGCGCCGCGACCAGAAGGCGATCGCCGCGGACCTCGACCGTGTGCTGACCCAGTTCCCCAAGCTCGCCGAGCGCCTCGGCCAACGCGCCGGCACGCTGTCCGGCGGCGAGCAGCAGATGGTCGCCATGGCGCGCGCGCTGATGGGCCGACCCAAGCTGATCTGCATGGACGAGCCGACCATGGGCCTGTCACCGCTGTGGGTCGACCGTGTGCTCGACCTGATCGCGGCGATCAACAGGGAAGGCGTGACCGTCTTCATGGTCGAGCAGAATGCCAGCCTCGCGCTCGAGATCGCGCACCACGCCTACGTGCTGCAGACCGGCCGCATCGTCCTCGACGGCCCTGCCGCGACCCTGCGCACCGATCCGCGCATCCGCGATGCGTATCTGGGCGGGCAGGAGGCAGCGTAGGCTGTCATTGGACCACGCGCATCCTGCGCGCTGAGAATCATGAGCGCACAGGATGCGCGCGGGCCATTGACGGGACTACATCAGCGGCGGCGGGCCGGACATGCCGAGCTGGTGGGCGCCGAATAGGGGTGCCTGAACGTCGGGCGAGAACATGACGTGGGCGTTGCAGGCGTGGGCGTCGCGGAACAGGCGCTGCATCGAGTTCTTGAGATAGAGACCGCTGGAGCCCGAGACGTTCATCAGGATGTTCACGGCCTCGAAGCTCAGCCGCACGGAGAAGAAGGCGTCGCGGCGATAGCGCAGCTTGTCGGTGTGCTCGGGCTCCCGGCCGCTGCGCGCGACCGCCATCGCATGGTCACAAACGGCGCGCATCAGCATCTCGGCCGTGTCGATCCGCGCGCTCGCTTCGGCGACCTTGATCTGGATCGACTGGCTCGCGCCGACCGGCTGGCCGGTCGATGTGGCGTTGCGCTTGCGCGCGGCACCGACGACGCCTTCGTACGCACCCTGCGCACAGCCGAGCATCACGCCGGACAGCACGTATGGCCCCAACGCCAACAGCGGCAGCCGCCACAATGGCCCTGGATTCACCGCGGAGCCCGCGTGGGGTTTGCCGTTCATCGCCCAGGCGGAGATGGTTCGGTACTCCGGCACGTATAGCTTGGTGGTCGCAACGTCCTTCGAGCCCGTGCCGGCGAGGCCCACTGCATGCCACGTGTCGATGATCTCGTATTGCGAGCGATGACAGAGGGCGAATCTGTGATCGATCGGGGGCCCGTCCTCGCGCTCGCGCACGATGAAACCCAGCATGTTCCAGTCCGAGTTGTCGACGCCCGAGGACAACGGCCAGCGGCCGGTCACCTCCCAGCCGCCGTCGACCTTACGCCCCTTGCCGCAGGGAAAGGCGAGCGACGTGGCGATCAGCGTGTCGGGCGATACGTCCCAGATCTCGTCCTGGATGCGCGGATCGCAGTAGCCCAGCATCCAGTGATGGCTTGCGAGATTGCCGAAGTTCCACGCCGTGGACGGGCAGACCTGCGCCAGCTCGGCCGCCGCATCGACGAAGATCCGAACATCGAGCTCCGCGCCACCGACGCGTCTGGGCTGCGCGATTCGAAAGAGGCCGGCCTCGTGGAGATCACGCTCGGTCTCGTCAGGCAATCGACGCAACCGCTCGCACGTCTCCGCACGCTCCGCCAGGACCGGCTTCAGCGCGCGCGCCCGCGACATCATCTCTTCGTAACCGACGTCTGCGAAGGACGTATGCGTCTTCGGCAGCACGGGCGACGGAGTCCAGCGGATCGGCCCCGAGTCGGGCATGGTCAATTCCTCTCCGGAAGCACTGCAAATTTGGAACGTGATTCTATTGCGGCGGCGACGAGCCGTCCCCATCTGTGAGTTGAGCAAGAGCGGAGTGAGTCATGTCTGAACCGCTGGTCGTCGAAGTCTGGGGCAAGCCTGCGGGCGTCGTCCTCAAGGAAGGCGATACCTTCCGCTTCCACGCCTTCACCCGTCCATTCTCCGAGCTGGACGGCACCGAGTTCAACACGCTGGGCCACGCCCGGCTGGCGGCGGCAAAGCTGCAGCCGACGCCCGACTGTCGGCCCAACGCGTAGCCCCCGCCGCTAGCGAGCAATCTTCCAGCCCGCCTCAGCCGCGAAGCGTTCGAAAAAGTCGACGTCGTAGGCCTGCTCCGGAGTCCGCCGCACCCATTCGTCGATCTTCTTGGCGTCCTCGCCGACCAGGATGCGCCAGCGGCCTTCCTTGACACCGTCGAGGATGACCGTAGCGGCCTGAGCCGCCGTCATCGGCGCTTCCTCGAGGAACTTGCGGGCGCGCTCGCGCACGACCTGCTCGACCTGGGCATCGGACACCTTCGACACGTCCATACCCATCGCCTTCATGCGGGCTCTCGCCTGCTCGATCTGCTTGGGCGTCATCGAGTCGGTCTCGGTGTTGCCGCCCTGCACCCGCCCGGTGTTCGAGGCGATGCCGGTGCCGATATGGCCGGGCATCACGACCGAGCACTTGATGTGCGGCGCGTTGAGCCGGAGGTCGGTCTGCAGCGCCTCGGAAAAGCCCTTCACGGCGAACTTGGCGGCCGCGTAGGCGGTCTGCGGGATATGAACGCCGATCTGGGCCCAGAAGCCGTTGACGCTGCTGGTGTTGATGATGTGGCCCTTGTCGGCCTTCTGCAGCATCGGCAGGAAGGCGCGCGTGCAGAGATAGACGCCGCCCCAGCAGATGTTGAAGGTCCGCTCCCATTCCTCGCGGCTGTTCGCGAACATCGACGAGCCGCCGCCGATGCCCGCGTTGTTGAACAGCAGATGGATGCGGTCGGTGTCGTGCAGAGTCCCGACTTCGTCACGAAACTTCAGCACCTGCGCCTCGTCGGCGACATCGACGATATGCGTGGTGATGCGCAGGCCCTGCGGCAGGCGCTCCTGCTCGCACAGGCGCTTGGTCTCGGCCAGCCCGCTGGCGGAAACATCGCAGGTCGCGATGCTGCAGCCCTCGGCCACGAGCTGGCGAACCAGCTCGCGGCCCATGCCGGAGCCGCCCCCGGTAACGACGGCCAGACGGCCCGACAGGTCTTTCATCAGAGCTCCTTGATCTGCACCTTGCGCCACTTCAGCGAGCCGGAGCCGTACTGAAGCGCAATGGGTCCGGCGTCGAGCAACCGCTTGTCGGTCACGTCGACCGTCTTCTGCCCGTTCAGCACGACGACGAAATGGTCGCCCTTCGCGGTGATGTCGTAGGTGTTCCACTTGCCGGCCGCCTTCGGCATCGGCTCGACCTTGGCCACGTCGACGATTGCACCGGTGCCGTAGGTCGGATCCGGCCGCTTGTCGAAGATATTGACCTCGTAGCAATCCTTGGCGTCGATCACGGCGGGGTTCTTGCAGCGGATGAAGATGCCGCTGTTCACATCCTCGTCGGCCCAGAACTCGGCGATGATCTGGAAGTCCTTGTATTTCTCTTTCGTCACCAGGTACGAGGGATCCTTCCCATCGAGCTTGTCGACGACCAGGGCACCATCGGCGATTCGCCAGTTGGCCGAACCGACCTTGCCGAAATCACCCATCGTCTTGCCGTCGACGATGGTCGTCCACTTATCCTGGGCGGTGGCGGCAACGCTGAGCGACGCGACGCAGGCAGCAATGGCAATCATACGCTTCATGGCGTTTCTCCCTTTGCCTTGTTATCGCCGTGACCATAGCAACCCGGCCTACCACGTGTCGATGTTGGGTCGCCGCTTGCGGCTGTGGCCGGGCTTGCGCTCGGCCCCCAGCAGGGCGGTGGCGATCCAGCGGCGCGAATCGGCCGGGTCGATCACCTCGTCGACCTCGAAATAGGTCGCGGTGCTGAGCGCCTTGCCGCGCGCATAGGCGTTGGCCACCATCTTGTCGAAGGTGGCGCGGCGCTCGACCGGATCGGCGATCGCCTCGAGTTCCTTGCGGTAGCCGAGCTTGACCGCGCCCTCCAGCCCCATGCCGCCGAACTCGCCGGTCGGCCAGGCGATCGCGAAGGTGCCGGCATGGAACGAGCCGCCGGCCATCGCCTGCGCGCCCAGCCCGTAGGCCTTGCGCAGCACGATGGTGCCGAACGGCACGCCGAGATTGGCGCCGGTCACGAACAGCCGCGAGCAGTGCCGCACCAGCGCCGTCTTCTCGACCTCCGGCCCGACCATCATGCCCGGCGTGTCGCACAGGAACAGCACCGGGAGGTCGAAAGCGTCGCAGAGCTGGATGAAGCGCGCCGCCTTGTCCGAGCCGTCCGAATCGATGGCGCCGGCGAGATGCATCGGATTGTTGGCGACGATGCCGAACGGCTTGCCCTCGATGCGGGCCAGCGCCGTCACCATGCCCGGCCCGAAGGCGCGGCGGATCTCCAGCACCGACCCTTCGTCGCACAGCGTGCCGATCACGTCGCGCACGTCGTAGACGCGCAGCCGGTTCTCCGGGATCGCGCGGCGCAGGAGCCGCTGGTCGGCGGCCCGCCATTCCGGCATCGCGCCCTGGAAGTAGGAAAGATATTTCTTGGCAACGGCAACCGCCTCCGCCTCGTCCTCGACGGCGATGTCGACCGTGCCGTTGGGCACCTGCACGCTCATCGGGCCGACCTCCTCGGGCGCGAACACACCGAGATTGCCACCCTCGATCATCGCCGGCCCGCCCATGCCGATCGTCGAGTTCTTCGTCGCGATCACCACGTCGCAGCAGCCGAGCAGCGCCGCATTGCCGGCGAAGCAGCGGCCGGAATTGATTCCGACCAGCGGCGAGACACCGCTGAGACGTCCGAAGATGTGGAACGCCATCGTATTGAGGCCGGCGACCGACTGGACGTCGACATCGCCCGGCCGTCCGCCACCGCCCTCGGTGAAGAAGACCAGCGGGATGCGCTGGTCTTCGACGATCTCGAACAGACGGTCCTTCTTGTGGTGGTTGGTCTTGCCCTGGGTACCGGCGAGCACCGTGTAGTCGTAGTGCGCTACGGCGACCCGCGACTTCTCGGGCCCGAACAGCGAACCGTTGATCCGGCCGATGCCGGTGATCAACCCGTCGGCGGGAGTCTTCTCGATCAGGTCGTCGATCGTCCGACGCGTGCGCTGGCTGGCGATGGTGAAGGCGCCGTACTCGACGAAGGAGCCCGGATCGACGAGGTCGTCGAGATTCTGCCGCGCCGTGCGCTGGTTGGTCTTGCGCCGGCGGGCCACGGCGTCGGGCCGCTTGTCGTCGAGCGTCATCGCGCGACGCTCGAAATACTCGGCAAGGTCGGGCCGGATGTGATCGAGATCGATCTTCTCCTCGACCGCGGCGCCCTTCACCTCGACGTCGGCCTCCTCGACGAACAGCAGCGCGTGGCCCTCGTAGACGGTCTCGCCCGCCTCGACCGCGATGCGCCGGACGTAACCGCGCACGGGGCTCTTGATCTCGTGCTGCATCTTCATGGCGTCCATGATCAGCAGCGGCTGGCCTGCGGCGACCGCATTGCCCTCCTTCACTGAAAGGCTGACGATCGTGCCCTGCATCGGCGCGGGCACGGCCACCCAACCCTCCCCCTCCGGGGGAGGGCTCATGACCTTCGCTCCCTCCCCCGCAGGGGGAGGGCTGGGGAGGGGGCGAGCCCCACCGGACGCCTTGCCGAAGGCCAGCACCGCGAGAGGGTCCACCGCATCGACGCGCGCCCCAGCCTGCCGGCCGCCCGGCGCGGGCGTCGTGGTTGCCTGGAAATAGCGCCCGCCATCCAGCTTGGCCGCGGCGGCGATCAGCTTCCTGGCATTCTCGTCGACGAAACGCGTATGCACCTTGTCGGTACGCACGTCCTTGTCGGCCAGCAGCGCACGCAGGAAGCCGATGTTGGACGGCGCGCCCTCCAGCCGGAACGACGCCAGCGCCCGCTCCGCGCGCGCCAGCGCCGCCGCGAAGGTCGGTCCCTTGACGATCACCTTGGCGAGCAGCGAGTCGAAGTTCGGATTGGTGCGGTAGCCGGCATAGCCGTAGGTATCGACCCGCACGCCCGGCCCCGACGGCGGCTCGAACGAGGTCAGCGTGCCGCCGCCCGGCTTGGCCGAGCCGTCCTCGGTCATCGTCTCCATGTTCACGCGGAGCTGGATCGCCGCCCCATGCGGCGCGGCATCCTTGGGCAGCTCGCCGCGGAGCTGGGCCTGCACCAGGTCGACGCCCCACACCTCCTCGGTGACCGTGTGCTCCACCTGCAGGCGCGGATTGGCCTCGATGAAGAAGAAGTCGTTGCCGTCGACCAGGAACTCAAAGGTGCCGAGGCTGCGATACTTCACGGCCTTGGCCATCGCGATCGCCGCATCGACGATCTTCTTGCGCATCGCGGGCTTGAGGTTCGGGCTGGGCGCCAGCTCGACGATCTTCTGGCTGCGCCGCTGTAACGTGCATTCCCGCTCGCCCAGCGCGGCGATGCCGCCCTTGCCGTCGCCGACGATCTGTACCTCGATATGTCGCGCCGCGCGCACCAGCCGCTCGGCATAGAGCGTGCCGTTGCCGAACGCGGCCTGCGCCTCCGCCGACGCCCGCGCGAAGGCGTCGGCGATGTCACCTTCGTGCGTGACCAGCCGCATGCCGCGCCCGCCGCCGCCGGCGATCGCCTTGAGCGCGATGCCCGATTTCGCCTGCTTCCTGAAGAACGCCGTCGCGCCCGCGACATCGACCGGCCCCTCGGTGCCCGGCAACACCGGGACCTTGCTCTTCTCGGCCTGCGCCCGGGCGCGCGCCTTGTCGCCGAACAGCTCGAGCTGCTCGGGCGTGGGGCCGACGAAGGCGATCTTCGCCGCCGCGCAGGCGCGTGCCAGGCCGGCATTCTCCGACAGGAAGCCGTAGCCCGGGTGGATCGCGTCGCAGCCGGTGCTCTTCGCGGCCGCCACGACAGCGGCGATGTCGAGATAGGCCGATGCGCCGCGGCCTTCGAGCGGCACGGCCGCGTCGACCCGCTTGACGTGCAGCGAGGTGGCGTCGTCCTCGGAGAAGATCCCGACCGGGACGATGCCCAGCTCCGACGCCGCCTGGGCGATCCGGATGGCGATCTCGCCGCGATTGGCGATCAGAAGTCTCTTGATCATGTTAGAACCCGGCTATGACGAAACGCCTGCTGATCGTGGCACATGCTCCGTCGGAGAACACTCGGGCGTTGCGCGACGCGGTGGAGCGGGGCGCGCGGAGCGAAACGGAGATCGAGGTCGTCGTGGCCGCTCCTCTCCAGGCCGGCGCGGACGACGTGCTCGCCGCCCAAGCCGTCATCCTCGGCACCACGGAAAACCTCGGCTACATGAGCGGCGCTCTGAAGGACTTCTTCGACCGCTCCTACTATCCGGTGCTGGATCTCACGCAAGGCCTGCCCTGCGCGCTCTATATCCGCGCCGGCAGCGACGGCACCGGCACGCGCCGCGGCGTCGAGACGATCCTGACCGGCCTGCGCTGGCGCGCCGTCCAGGAACCGCTGATCTGCCGCGGCCCCTGGCAACCCACCTTCGTCGAGCAGTGCGAGGAGCTCGGCGCCGCGATGGCCGCCGGGCTCGCGGCGGGGATCTTCTAGAAGGGCAGTGTTCCGCTGGGCGCGCGCCACTCCAGTGGCGCGTCATGGAGCGCAGCAACAAAGAGGAAGACGCGCCACTGGAGTGGCGCGCCCCCAGCGGAAGATCCTACTCCGCCACTTGCTTCTTCTTCTCCGCCACGTCGGTCATCATCACCGCGATGTCGGCGTTGACGTGGTGGGTCGGCCCCTCGGTCGCCTGCTCGGCCTGCACGACGCTACGGCCATAGGCCGAGACGATCGGGATCGCCGATGGCGCGACCGGCGCCATCCGCTTCTTGCGCTTCAGCGCGGCCTCGATGAAGGGCGCGAGCTCGGCCTGCTTCTTCGCATCGCGCTCGGCCTGGTCGGCCTTCAGCGCCGGCATGACCTTCGCCGCGAACAGCTCGAGCGCCTCGCAGATATGCTCGTGCTTGTTCCGCCCGCCTTGCTGGATGAACACGACCTGGTCGACGCCGGCATCCTGGTACTGGCGCAGATGCTGGGTCAGCTCCGCCGGCGTGCCGATGCCGCTGCCGCGTCCGGCCGGCGGCAGCTTGTCCTTGGCTGCCTCGAAACGTTCCCAGATGTCGGTCGTGCCCGGCTGGTGATGGCCGTAGACGTAGAAGTGACCGAGCGAATAGCCGAAGAACTGGAAGCCCTCCGCGCCACGCCGGCGCGCCTCGGCGGCGTCCTCGTGCACCGAGAAACCGGTCACCATGGCGATGTTGGCGTTCACCGAATGGCCGATCGGCACGCACTGCTCGCTCTTGATGATGTCGTAGTATTCGTGCGCCCACTTGCCCGCCTCGGCTGGATCGACGAAGGCGAAGGTCAGCGCGCCGATGCCCGCACGCGCCGCGGCATGGATCGTCTCGCGCTTGGAGCAGGCGACCCAGATCGGCGGATGCGGCTTCTGCAACGGCTTGGGCACCACGTTGCGCACCGGCATGGAGAAGAACTTGCCCTGGAAGCCCGGATACGGGCTCATCGCCATCATGTTGGCGGTCTGCTCGACGGCTTCGGCCCACATCGCCTTCTTCTGCTCGGGGTCGATGCCGAAGCCCTCGAGCTCGACCCGCGAGGCCGATTCGCCGGTGCCCCAGTCGACCCGGCCGTCGGCGATCAGGTCGAGCGTGGCGATGCGCTCGGCGACCCGCGCCGGATGGTTGTAGCCCGGCGGCGCCAGCACCACGCCGTGGCCGATCCGGATGTTCTTCGTGCGCGCCGCGCAGGCGGCGAGGAAGACCTCCGGGGCCGAGGAGTGCGCGTACTCCTCGAGAAAGTGATGCTCGACCTCCCAGATATGGTCGATGCCCAGCCGGTCGGCGAGCTCGACCTGCTCGAGCGCATCCTTGAACAGCTTGTGCTCGGAATCGTCCGTCCACGGACGCGGGAGCTGGTGCTCGTACAGAAGTCCGAAACGCATTGAGCTCTCCTATTTGTCAATGCGCCGTCCAGCCCCCGTCGACGACGAGGCCGGCGCCGGTCATGAAGCTCGCATCGTCGGAGGCCAGGAACACGATGCCCTTGGCGATGTCCTCCGCGACGCCGAGCCTGCCGATCGGATGCAGGGCGAGCGTGGCTTGGCGCGCCTTCTCGGTGTCGTTGGTGCCCTGCTGCTGGGCGCGCATCACGAAGGTCTTCTCGCCCATGTCGGTCTCGATCAGCCCGGGATGGATCGAGTTGACCCGGATGCCGTAGCCCTTGCGACCGAACTCCAGGGCAGTCGACTTGGTGAACAAGGTTACGCCGCCCTTGGTCAGCGAATAGAGCGGATCGAGCTGCGAGCCGACGAGCCCCGCGATCGAGGCAAGGTTGACGATGTTGCCCTTGGTCTTCTTCAGGTGCGGCAGCGCAGCGCGCGTGCCGAGCACTACGCCGGTCAGGTTCACCGCCACGAGCTTGTGCCAGTCGTCGAGCGAGGCGTCCTCGATGCCCTTGCCGACGAAGACGCCGGCATTGTTCACCAGCACGTCGAGCTTGCCGTAGTGCTTGACCGTGGCGTCCATCGCCTCGGCCCAGCTCTCCTCCTGCGTGACGTCGAGATGGACGTAGAGCGCGCCGATCTCCTGGGCGAGCTTGCGGCCGGTCTCGTCGAGCACGTCGCCGATCGCGACCTTGGCGCCCGCCTCGACCATCCGCCGCGCCGTCGCCCCGCCGATGCCGCGCGCCGCGCCCGACAGGAACGCGACCTTGCCGTCCAGCCTGTTCATTCGTTTCCTCCGGATTTTTCTTCTGGCGGATGACGGAGGCGCCTACTTCTTGCCCAACTGATTGAACGGCACGTCCTTGTCGACGCGCACGTCGGCCGGCATGCCGAGGACGCGTTCGGCGACGATGTTGCGCAGGATCTCATCGGTGCCGCCGGCGATACGGAAGCCCGCGCCGCCGATCCATTGCGCCTGGAAGCCGGCCGCGAAGGGCACGTCCTCCTTCATGATGCCGGCATGGCCCATCAGCTCCATCGCGAAGGCGCCCATGTCCTGCATCTTGGGGGCCGCCACGATCTTGATGATCGAGGATTCCGGCCCCGGTGTCTGGCCCTTGGACAGCGCCGTCAGCGTGCGATAGCGCGTGAGCTTGAGGCCCTGCTGCTGGACGTACCAGTCGGCGATCTTAGAGCGGACCTGCTGGTTGCGGATCGCCGCGCCGTCCTCCAGCTCGGTCTCGCGCGCCAGCTCCATCAGCTCGTCGATGTCGAGGCCGCCCGACGGCAGGCCGACCGCCAGCCGCTCGTTCATCAGCGTGGTGAGCGCCGCCTTCCAGCCCTCGCCGACCTTGCCGAGACGCTGCGTGTCGGGGATGCGCACGTCGGTGAAGAACACCTCGTTGAAGTTGGCGCCGCCCGACATCTGCTTGATCGGCCGCACCTCGACGCCCGGCGTCTTCATCGACAGGAAGAACATCGTCAGGCCCGCGTGCTTGGGCACGGTCGGGTCGGTGCGGGTGATGATGATCCCGTAGTCGGAGTAGTGCGCGCCGGAAGTCCAGACCTTCTGGCCGTTGATCACCCAGCCGTCGCCGTCCCGTTCCGCGCGGGTGCGGATGCCGGCGACGTCGGAGCCGGCCGCCGGCTCGGAGAAGAGCTGGCACCAGATCTCCTCCCCGTGCAGCGCGGGCTTGACGTAGCGCTTGAGATGCTCCGGCGAGGCATAGGCCATCATGGTCGGGATGCACATGCCCAGCCCGATATCGAAGAAGCCGAGCGGCACGAGGTAGTTCGACTCCTCCTGCTGGTAGATCACCTGCAGGATCGGCGAGGCGCCGCGGCCGCCGAACTCCTTCGGCCAGGTCATGCGGGCGTAGCCGGCCGCAGCCTTCTTGTCCTGCCACTCCTTGGCCTTCCTGAGCAGCTCGGGATCGTCGTTGCGGGCGCGGAAGCTCTGCTTGTCATCGCTCTTGCGCGTCGCATTGGCGTCGAGCCAGGCGCGCACTTCCTTGCGGAAAGCGGCTTCTTCGGGAGTGTCGTTGAAGTCCATAGAGAGTCTCCATCAGTAACCCCCTCCCCCGTCTTCGGGGGAGGTGTCGGCGTCTTCGCCGGCGGAGGGGGTCATGAACCCCTCCGTCGCCGCATGACGGCGACACCTCCCCTTCGCGGACTCCGCGAAGGGGAGGGGCTTTGAATCAAGCCGCGTTCTTCTGCTCCAGCCGGGTGACCAGCTTGTCCTTCCAGGCCATCGGGCCGCCGAGCGACAGCGCCATGACGCGGGCGCGGCGGTAGTGGAACTGCGTGTCGGCCTCCCAGGTGAAGCCGATGCCGCCGTGGGTCTGGATGTTCTCCTTCGAGGCGAAGTCGTAGGCGTCGGTCGCCGCGATGCGCGCCGCCGCCGCCGCGAGCGGCAGGTCGGCGCCGCCGTCGGTCAGCATCATCGCGCCGTAATAGGCGTTGGAGCGCGCCAGCTCGAGCTTGACGTAGCAGTCGGCCAGCTTGTGCTTGATCGCCTGGTACGAACCGATCGCGCGGCCGAAGGCCTGACGCTGCAGCGCATAGTCCCGCGCCATCCACATCGCCGATTCCGCGCCGCCGACCTGCGCGAAGGCGAAGTAGATCGCCGCCGCATCGTACAGCCTCTCGAGCAGGCTCCAGCCCTCGCCCTCCGCGCCGAGCAGCTCGGCCGAGGCGTCCGTGAAGGTCAGCTCGGCATGCTTGCGCGCCGGATCGATCGTCTCGACCCGCTTCTTCGCCACGCCCTTCTGCGCGAGATCGACCAGCACCAGCGCATTCTTCGCCAGCACCACGGCAAAGGTCGCGGCATCGCCGTCGGCCACGGGCACTTTCTTGCCGTTCAGGAAGCCGCCGCCGAACGTCGTGGTGAGGTTGCGCGGCCGCGGCGGCTGCGGCCCCTCGGCGACGGCCAACGTGCCGATCGCCTTGCCTGCCGCCAGCTCGGGCAGCCACTTCTTCCTCTGCGCCTCTGAGCCCGCGAGCTTGATCGCCTCGGTCGCCAGCACGACCGACGTGTCGAACGGCACCGGCGCGGCCGCACGGCCCATCTCCTCGGCCACGACGCAGAGCTCGAGCGGCGAGAGCCCCAACCCGCCATACGCTTCCGGAATGCCGACGCCCGGCACCCCCAGCTCGACGAGGCCCTTCCAGACCTCCTCGGCATACGCTTCCTGTCCGTCCAGCACGCGGCGCACGACCTTGGTCGGGCACTTGTCGGCGAGGAACTTGCGGACCTGCTCCTTGAGCAGCTTCTGGTCGTCGGAGAAATCGAAGTTCATGATGCGGCCAAGCTAGCATAGGGTTGCAGCATGGAAACCCCGCAGATCAGGGACTGGCACGCCCATGTCTATTTCGATGCCGCTACGCGAGACGCCGCATGGGCGCTGCGCGAGCGCATCGAGAAGGCGTTCGACATCCAGATGGGCCGCTTCCACGAGAAGCCCGTCGGCCCGCATCCGATGTTCAGCTACCAGGTCACGGTCCGGACCGACCAGATCGGGGCGATGATCTCGTGGCTGGTCCTGAACCATGGCGAGCTGATCGTCTTCACCCATCCCAACACCGGGCAGGATCTCGAGGACCACCGCGACCGCGCCGTGTGGATCGGCAGGTCGGTGCCCCTGGCGCTCGAGATCTTCACGAAGAAGAAGGACTGATCCATGGATTCGCTTCTGCCGCTGGCCAAGCAGGTCGGCGAGAAACTGAAGGCGCGCAAGGAGACGGTCGGCGTCTCGGAGTCCTCGGCTGGCGGCCTGATCTCGGCCGTGCTGCTCGCGGTGCCCGGCGCCTCGGCGTATTTCATGGGCGGCGCCGTCGTCTATACGCGCCCGGCTGGCGAGGCTTTCCTCACTGCCAGCCCGTCGAAGCGCGCCGGCATCCGCTCCTCGTCCGAGCCGTGGGCGACGCTGGCCGCCGAGCTGGTGCGCGAGCGCCTCAACACGACCTGGGGCCTGGCCGAGACCGGCGCCTCCGGCCCGACCGGCAATTCCTACGGCGATCCCGCCGGCCACACCTGCGTCGCCGTCGTCGGCCCCAAAGGCAAGATCGCCCGCACCCTGCGCACCGGCTCCAATGACCGTGTCGCCAACATGCGTGCCTTCGCGGCCGAAGCGCTCAAGCTGCTCGACGAGCAGCTTTCCTAACGGACCCGCAGGAGCCGCACGGTCCAGCTCTGACCGGCGCTGCTACACTGCGCACCATCGCTGCCGTCGCGGCAGGTCAGCTCGGCCGGCGCGTCGGCCGAGCCGTCGTCACAAGCGGGTTTCGCGGCGCGTAGTTCCAGCGCGCCGGCCTTCCAAGATGCTTGCGACTGGGCGTGGCAGAAGAAGACGTTCGGCTGGTCGGTGCGCGCATAGAGGTAGCGGCCGCCGCCCTTCTCATCGAAGCACCAGGTGATGGCGCCGCGATGCTGGCCGTAAGCGAAGTTATCGGTCCGCCAACAGCCCTTCAGGAAGGCGAGGCTGCCGTCCAGTTTCCCGGGCAGCATCAACGGGACCGTCGCGGGCGGCCGGACGCTGCTCGTCGGGAAGGGCTCGTTTGGTTGCCGGTAAGCCGAGCCTCCGGAGATCGGGGGTGGCGTGTAGCCCGAGGATGGCGCGGGGCTCGGAGAGCCGCCGGGCGGCACCGAATATGTCGGCGGCTGCGGCGCCTGGTTGGTACCATTGGGCCAGCTCGGGCCGGTTCCGATGACACCGCCAAGCCCGCTGCCGATCCCCGTGGAACCGCCAATCGGCCCGCCCGGCGCCACGCCCTGCGCCATGACCGGCGGCGCAAGCGCTAGAAGGACCGCTGCAAGAGTGAGCCTGGGGGCCATTTCCACCGCCGCCTCCTCCGACCTTTCCCCGCCTCGAACGCCGATGGTCCCACGCGGCGCCGATCCGGTCTAGGCTCCGGCCATGCGATGGCCGCAGGTCCTCCTCGTCAACGGCCCCTCCAGCGCCGGCAAGACGACCCTTTGCCGGGCGCTGCAGGCGGCCATTGCCGAGCCTTATCTGGTCGTCGGCTTCGACGACTTCATCTTCCTGTCGGCACCGCGCTACTATCGCGGCGCCGATACCGCGCGGCAGGGCGAGCCCGACGCCTTCACCCGGCTCGGCGTCGAGATGGCGATCACGTCGGCACCCGGCGAGCCGACCCGCGTCGAGGCGCGCTTCGGCCCGGTCTTCCGACGGCTTCTGGACTCGATGGCGCCCGCGGTGCGCGCCCTGGTCGATGGCGGCAACCCGGTCATCTTCGACCATGTGCTGCACGACGAGGCGATGCACCAGAGCTGCCGCCGGGCTTTCGCCGGCCTCGACATGCTCTCGGTCGGCGTCACCTGCGCGGTGGAGATCCTCGAGCAGCGCGAACGGGCACGCGGCGACCGCGTGATCGGCCGCGCCCGCGGGCTGGCGGAGGTCGCGCACCGGTTCATGGCGTACGACTTGACGGTCGATACCGGTACGATGTCGCCGCAGGACTGCGTCGCCGCGATCCTGGCGGCCATCGAAGCGCGCTGAGGCCAGAATGTCCGCGAACCCCGACACGACGAGCGCTCAAGCGGTCGAACGGAGATTGAACGCTTCATCGACGATACTAATATGACTGGGTCCACACGGTGACAGATCATGAAGTCCGTCAATATCAACGAGGCAAAGACCAATCTTTCCAAGCTGGTGGCAGAAGCCGCCAAAGGCGAAGCGTTCGTGATCGCGAAGGCCGGCAAGCCCTTGGTCAAGGTCGTTCCGCTCAATGCCCCTACGCCCCGGAAAATGCGCCGTTTCGACTTCATGGCGGGGCGCATCAAGGTGCCGGACGACTTCGACCGAATGGGAGAGGAAGAAATCGCCCGCCTCTTCGGCGTTGAATAGTGAGGGTTCTTCTCGACACACACATTCTGCTTTGGACTGTCAGTCAGTCCAGCAGGCTGTCACACAAGACGCGACAGCTCTTAGGCGATCCGGACAATGTCCTTGTCTTCAGCACCGCCAGCCTCTGGGAGATCGTCATCAAACGAAAGCAACGTGACGATTCGCGGTCGATCCCCGGGAATTGCGACGGGCCTTGCTCGACAATGGCTATGAAGAACTCATCATCACGAGCCTGCATGCCTTCGCGGTCGAGGACTTGCCGCCGCTCCACAAGGACCCGTTCGACCGAATGTTGGTCGCGCAATCGCGCGCGGAGGGCATCATGCTCTTGACCGCCGACGCGCAGCTCCTGCGCTATCAGGGACTCGTGGAACAAGCCTGACGACTACCCCACCCGGCGTGGCGGGCGGCCGCCGGCGGTCATGCCGCCGTCGATCACCAGCTCCTGGCCGGTCACGTAGTTCGCCGCGTCGGTGCACAGGAACAGCACGCCGTTGGCGATGTCCTGCGCCTCGCCGACGCGCGGCAGCGGCACCGACATCGCGGCCCGCTCGCGCGGGTCGATCGGGGCGTTGCTGCGATTGCCGGTGGCGCCCGTCGGGATCTTTTCCCAGATCGGCGTGGCGATGATGCCGGGATGGACCGAGTTGCAGCGGATGTTGTCCTCGGCATGCTCGAGCGCCACCGACTTGGCGAGCAGCCGCACGCCGCCCTTGGTTGCCGAATAGGCGGCCAGGCCGGGCGCACCGCGCAGGCCGGCGACCGAGGACATCAGCACGATCGAGCCGCCGCCCTGCTTCTTCAGCGCGGGAATGGCGTGCTTGATCGACAGGAACACGCCGTCGAGGTTGATCGCCTGCTGCTTCTGCCAGTCGGCGAGCGTCATCGTGGCGATCGGCGACATGATGCCGACCCCGGCGTTGGCCACCATGATGTCGAGCCGGCCGAAGCGCTTCTCCGCCTCGGCGACGATGCCCGGCCATGCCGCCTCGTCGCGCACGTCGTGGTTCACGTAGTGCGCCTTGCCACCGGCCTTGGCGATCCGCGCGACGACGTCCTTGCCGCGAAGATCGTCGATGTCGGTGATGAGCACGGACGCGCCCTCGCGCGCCAGCGTCTCCGAGCAGGCCTCGCCGATGCCCGACGCGCCGCCCGTGACGATGGCGGCCTTGCCTTGTAGCTGTCCCATGATCCTAGCGGCTCTTCCAGTTGCCGGGGCGCTTCTCGGCATAGGACCTGATGCCCTCCTTGAAGTCCTCGGTCTTGCGCGTCCAGTCCTGCTCGGTCAGCTCGCGCTCGGTGGCGATCTCGGCGGCGTCGGCGAAGCCACGGCGCATGGTCTCGCGCGTCGAGAGGATGGCGAGCGGCGCGGATTCGGCGATCTCGGCGGCGAGCTTCATCGCCTCCTTGCGCACGTCGGCGAGCGGCGCCAGCACGTCGGCCATGCCCCATTCGACCGCCTGCTCTCCGCCGATGCGGCGACCGGTATAGAACATCAGGTTCGCCTTCTGCTGGCCGATCAGGCGCGGCAGGGTGAAGGTGAGCGAGAAGCCGGGATGGAAGCCGAGCCGCGTGAAGTTGGCGGCGAAGCGCGC
>CAMFJT010000107.1 GCA_945957125.1 uncultured Rhodospirillales bacterium
AAGTCGCGCGAGGCGCCGACCAACCTCAAGCCGGTCGGCACCGGGCCGTACCTGTTCAAGGACTTCAAGCCGGGCGACCTCGTCACCGGCACGATCAACCCGAACTACCACGTGCCGAACCGGCCGCATTTCGACAGCATCGAGATGAAGGGCGGCGGCGACGCGGTGTCGGCGGCGCGCGCGGTGCTGCAGACCGGCGAGTACGATTTCGCCTGGAACATGCAGGTCGAGGACGAGATCCTCGTGCGGCTGGAGAAGGGCGGCAAGGGCCATGTCGTCATCTCGCCCGGCGGCGGCATCGAGCACCTGCAGCTCAACAATACCGATCCCTGGACCGAGGTCGACGGCGAGCGCGCGAGCCTCAGGACCAAGCATCCCAGCCTGTCCGATCCCGCCGTCCGGCAGGCGCTCGCCCTGCTGATCGACCGCGATTCGATCGAGAAGCACATCTACGGCCGCATCGGCCAGGCGACCGCCAACTTCATCAACAATCCCGAGCGCTTCCGCTCGAAGACCACCAGCTACGAGTTCAACGTCGACAAGGCCAACGCCCTGCTCGACAAGGCAGGCTGGACAAAGGCCTCCGATGGAATCCGCGCAAAGGATGGCACGAAGCTCAAGTTCGTGTACCAGACCTCGATCAACCAGCCGCGCCAGAAGACGCAGGCGATCGTCAAGCAGGCCTGCCAGAAGGCGGGGATCGAGATCGAGGTCAAGGCGGTGACGGCGTCGGTGTTCTTCTCCTCCGACGTGGCCAATCCCGACACCTATCCGCACTTCTATGCCGACCTGCAGGAATACAGCAACGGCATGAACGCGCCCGACCCCGAGGTCTTCCTGCGCCAGTTCTGCTCGTGGGAGGCGGCGACCAAGGCCAACAAGTGGCAGGGCCGCAACATCACGCGCTGGCAGAACCAGGAGTACGACGACATCCACAAGGCCGCCCAGGTCGAGCTCGACCCGGTCAAGCGCACCGCCCTGCTGATCAGGCTGAACGAGCTGGCCGTGAACAACCAGGTCGTGATCCCGCTGGTCATGCGGCCCGGCGCCGCCGCGGTCTCCAACAAGCTGGTCAACGAGCTGAGCGGCTGGGACAACAACACCTTCGACATCGCCAACTGGTACAAGGAGGCGTGACGCGGCCGGCGCTCCTGCAAGCCGTGCAACGATCCGCCCAACCGAAGCGTTTCCCGAGCGCAGCAGTGGAGCATTGCATGACAGGGAACCGATTCCTCGTCGCGACGATCGTCGTCCTCGCCCTGCCGTGGGGCGCGGCGTTTGCGCAATCGTCGCCGCCGCCCTCTGACGGGATTTCCAACCCGGCCAGAACGCTTCCCGCGTCGCCGGACGAAGTCCGTTCGCCGATGCAGGAGCAGGCGATGGTGCCCAATACGGCGCCGGTGACCGAGACCTGCGGCGGTTCGCCTCCCGTCTCGATCAAGGACGAGTTCGGGCGCGAGTACAACTGCCGCGGCGACCGGGTTCGTTGATCGTTTCCGGGGCGGTTGTGCGGCCGGAGGGATGATTTATACGGAGGGTTGGAGGCCGCATGTCCGACAACCCGCCGATCGAATTCGCTTTCCCCGAGCTACGCAAATGGGAGAACGGGGCCGCACCCTATATTCACGTGATCGAGAGCGGCCAGCCGGGACCGACGGTGATGGTGACGGCGCTGACGCACGGCAACGAGGTGTCCGGCGCCATCGTGGTCGATGCGCTGCTCGAAAAGCGGCTGAAGCCGCGTAACGGCACCCTCGTCTTCGCCTTCAACAACATCGAGGCCTATCACTCCTTCGATCCGCGCACGCCGTTCAAGTCGCGCATGATCGACGAGGATTTCAACCGCACCTGGGGCCGGCTCGACCGGCCGGCGACCACCGTCGAAACGCGCCGGGCCCAGGTCGTGAAGCCCTTCATCGAGCGGGCCGACCTGCTGCTCGACCTCCATTCCATGCACGACGACGGCGTGCCGCTGATGCTTGCGGGGCCATTGGCCAAGGGTGTCGCGCTGGCGAAGAAGGTCGGCGCACCTGTCGACATCATCGCCGATGCCGGCCATGCCGCCGGCATGCGGATGCGCGACTATGGCGGCTTCGGCGACCCGTCGAGCCCGAAGAACGCGCTGCTGATCGAGACTGGCCAGCACTGGCGCGCCTCGTCGGTGACGGTCGCCAAGGACGTGACGGCGCGCTTCCTGGCAGAGACCGGCATCGTCGAGCCGGGCGACCTGCCGCTCGGATGGCGGCAGCCCTCGCCGCCGGCGCAGCGCGTGGTCGAGGTCACCCATGCGGTCGCCACGAAGCGGGGCAACTTCATGCCGGTCCGCCATTTCGAAGGCCAGGAGATCATTGCCAAAGCCGGCACCGTTCTGGGCCACGACGACGGCGAGCCGGTGACGACGCCCTACGACAATTGCGTGCTGGTGATGCCCTCGACGAACCGGCCGCTGCGCGGCGGCGTCACGGTCGTTCGGTTGGGCCGGCTGGTCTGACGGCCGGCTGGCGGCGCAGCACGGTGCGAATCTCGGAGAGCTTGACGACTCCCAGCGCCGCACCCAGCCCGCCATAGACGAGACCGCCGCCCGCGCACAGCCCGAGCAGCGCCACGACGCCCAGCAGGTCCGGCCGCGCGAGCGCCGGACCGAGCACCACGAGGCCGCCGACCAGCGCGGCGCTCATGCCGGCCGCGGCCAGCACGACGCGCAGCGTGCGGGAGACCAGCCGGCGGTCCGGCAGCCAATGCCTTCTCTGCACGAGGACACCCGCCAGGAGCAGGGCGTTGAGCCAGCCCGAGAGCGAAGAGGAGAGCGCGATGCCGACCTGCTCGAGCGAGGTGCCGAGCACGAACACGGCGTTCATGCCGACATTGGCGGTGATGGCGGCGAGCGCGATGTAGAGCGGCGTGCGCGTGTCCTCGCGCGCGAAGAAGCCCGGCGTCAGCGCCTTGATGAGCATGAAGGCCGGCAGGCCGACGGCGAAGGCGGCCAGCGCGGCGGCGGTGCGGACGGTGTCGTCGGGGCCGAAGCGACCGTGCTCGAACAGCACGCGGATCATCGGCACGGCCAGGATCAGGAGCGCCACCGTCGAGGGCAGGCTGAACAGCAGGCCGAACTCGATGGCGCGGTTCTGGTTGGCCATCGCCGCCTCCTCGGCACCGGCGCGAAGCTGGCGGGAGAGCAGCGGCAGCAGGGCGGTGCCGATGGCGATGCCGATCACGCCGAGCGGGAGTTGCATGAGGCGATCGGCGTAGTACAGCGCCGAGATCGAGCCGGCCGGCAGCAGCGAGGCCCAGACCACGTCGAGCATCGAGCCGACCTGCTGGGCGCCGCCGCCGATCGCCACCGGCGTGGCGAGCTGCACCAGCCGGCGCACCCGCTCGGTGTAGCGCGGCCGCACCCATTTCATGCCGACGCCCTCGCGCGCGCAGGACCACAGCAGCCATATCCATTGCAGCAGGCCGGCCAGCGCCACGCCGATCGAGGCGGCATAGCCCGCATCGGGCAGGAACGGCGTGAGGCCGAGCACCGTGCCGATCATGGCGAGGTTCAGCAGCACCGGCGTGAAGGCCACCTCGGCGAAGCGGTCGATGCCGTTCAGCACGCCGCCGTAGAGCGAGGCGAGGGAGATGAACACCAGATAGGGAAAGGTGATGCGGCCGAAGGTGACGGCGAGGTCGAAGATCGAACGATCGCCCGAGAGGCCCGGCGCCAGCAGCCAGACGACCGCCGGCATGGCGACCATCATCAGCAGCGAGAACGGCACCAGCACGACCAGCAGACCAGCATGCGCCTGGCGCGCGAAGGTGAGCGCGGCGTCGCGGCCCTCGCCCTGCAGCGCGCGCGCGAACAGCGGCACGAACGCGGCCGAGAAGGCACCCTCGGCGAACAGGCGGCGGAAGAAGTTCGGCAGCTTGAACGCCACGATGAAAGCGTCGGCGATCGGCCCCGAGCCGAGCACCGCCGACAGCACGATGTCGCGCACGAAACCGACGAGCCGCGACAGCAGCGTGAAGCCACCGACGGTAGCGATCGAGCGGCCGAGGCTCATGGCCTCTCCCCTGCTCGAGCAAGCCTATCGCATGCCGTCCTTCCCTCCCCCGTCTTCGGGGGAGGTGGCGCGGTAATCCGCGACAGAGGGGGTCGGGAGGCGCGGCGTTGCATGAGCATGACCCCCTCCGTCCGCGTAAGACGCGGCCACCTCCCCCGAAGACGGGGGAGGGAGAGCGGAAAGAAAGCCGAAGAGAAATCGGAGCGCCACACTACCGTCATCATCGGACGCCATATTCCCTCTCGGTGGCGGCCCGGCGATGTAATGGTCGGGAGTAACCGCCGCCACGGCCGGTCCTGAAAAGGGCCGGTTTTCTATTGTGCACGTGCCAGCTTGAGCAGCGTCTCGCGGTCCTGCGCCACCAGCTTCTTGTAGTCGCCGACGATGCGTTCCAGCTCGTCGGGCGGCAGCACGCTGTCGAGATCGGAAAAGCCCTGCGGCGCGCGCTGCTCGACGATGTCGAGCATGATGTCGATACCCTTGCGTCGATTGCTTTCGACGATGCGTGCCATCGCCGGCAGGCGCCGCCGTTCATAGCGCTGCAGCGCGACCTCGGGATCGTCCCCGACCAGCAGCTCCTGCGTGATCGCCTCGCCGTCGATGATCGCCTGCGAGGCGCCGTTCGAGCCGATCGGGTACATCGGATGCGCCGCGTCGCCGAGGAGCGTGATACGGCCGTGGCTCCAGCGCGGCAGCGGATCGCGGTCGACCATCGGGAATTCCAGGATCGTGTGGGCATTGCGGATCACGCCCGGCACGTCGAGCCAGCCGAAATCCCAGCTCTCGAACTTCGGCAGGAAGTCGGCGAGCTTGCCCGGTCGGTTCCAGTCCTCGCGCGGCAGCATGGCCTTGTCGCCCATGTGCAGGTCGCAGATCCAGTTGATCAGCGCCTCGCCGCGGTCGGCATGCGCGCGGCTGATCGGGTAGCAGACGAACTTCTGGGTATGGTGGCCCGCCTGCACCATCGTGGCGCCGCCGAGATAGGGCTTGGCCACCGTGACGCCGCGCCACATCAGGATGCCCTGCCACTTGGGCGGGCCCTCGTCGGGATAGTAATGCGCGCGCACCGCGGAGTGGATGCCGTCGGCGCCGACCAGGATGTCGGCCTCGGCCGTCTCGACGACCTGACCGTCGCGGTCGGCGAAGCGTGCGGTCACCTTCGCGCCCTTCTGCTCGAAGCCCACGATGCGCCGGCTGAACTTGATCCGATCCGCGCCCAGCATCGCCTTTGCGGCGTCGAACAGGATCATCTGCAGCTCGCCGCGATGGATCGAGAATTGCGGCCAGGGCAGGCCGGCATGGCGGCCGCGCGGATCGGCCCAGATCGTCTGGCCGTGACGGTTGGCGTAGCGCAGCTCACGGGTCTCGATGCCGGTCGCGGCAAGCGCCGGCTCGAGCCCGAGGCCGGACAGGATGCGCACGGCCCCGGCCTGTATGTTGATGCCGACGCCCAGCGGCTTGAGCTCGCCCACGGCCTCGTACACCTCGACGTCGAAGCCGGCCCGGTGCAGGCACATGGCAGCGACGAGGCCGCCGATGCCGGCGCCGGCGATCACGATCTTCATGGTTCAGCGCTTCATGGTTCAGGGATCCCGGCTGAGGCCGTGGAACATCAGTGCTGCCTGGTAGGCCGCCCAGCGCTCGTCGTAGGTGTCGCCGAGCTCTCGCAGGTAGGACCAGCTGTAGATGCCGCTGTCATGCTTGTCGTCGAAGACGATGCGGATGGCGTAGTGGCCGACCGATTCGACCTCCGCGATCCGCACGTGCCGGCGGCCCGACACGACCTTCTTGGTCGCCTGCCCGCCATGCCCCTGCACTTCCGCCGAGGGGCTCTCGACCCGCAGATACTCGGCAGGGAGGCTGTACTTCCTGCCGTCGGTGTAGTCGATCTCGATACGGCCCTCGCTCTTGAAGACCCGCAGCTCGGCCGGCCAGGGCGCGCTCTCGGCCTCGTAGCTGCCGGAGTCGGGCGCAGACTTGGGGAAGCCATCGGCGGGGCTCATGGCACGTCCTTCAGCACGCGCGCCTCGCTGACCAGCATGATCGGGATGCCGTCGCGGATCGGGTAGGCGAGCCCGGCCTTGCGGCTGATCAGCTCGTCGGCGGCCGAATCGTATTCCAGCGGCCCGTGGCAGGCCGGGCAGACGAGGATTTCCAGGAGCTTCGGGTCGACGCCGCCGCGGCGCGGTTCCGGTTGGGACATGGCCCCCTATAGCACGCCGGCAGTCAGTTGGCCCGCTGCGGCGAGGAATCCGGCGGCTGGCCGAAGGAGCCCATCTCGAGGCAGGCAATCAGCAGCTTGGCGCGTGTCGTAGTGTCGGCCGCCTCGAGCAGCGCCTGCTTCTCGGCGGGGCCGAAAGGCAGCATCATCGACAGCGACGTCACGAGATTTCGATCGCCGGCCTGCTTAACGGCCTCCCAGTCGGTCGACAGGCCGCGGCCGCGGAAGAAGGCGGCGAGCGCCGTCATCAGCCGCTCGCGGTCGAGCTCGACCATCTCGTCGGCATGGTCGAGGTCGGCGCGGTAGGGGGCGAAGAGCGCCGAGACCCGGCGATAGCCGCCCTGGGCGAGGTCGAGCTCGCGGCCGATGTCGAAGCGGCAGACGCCCGCCAGCGCAATCAGCAGCCGGCCGTCATCGGTCTCGTTGAAGCTCACGATGCGTCCGGCGCAGCCGACCTTGTGCACCCGGGGCTTGCCGTCCTCGACCGGCAGGCCGTCGCCGGCGAAGCCGCCGGGCTGCATCGGCTGGACCATGCCGATCATGCGATGGCCGGCCAGAGAATCGAGGATCATCGCCAGGTAGCGCGGCTCGAACACGTTGAGCGGCAGCTTGCCGCCGGGCAGCAGCATCACGCCCGACAACGGGAAGATCGGCAGCGTGTCGGGCAGCTGCTCGAAGACCGGATCGAACGGGTTCTGCCGGCTCACGAGAACAGGATGGTCGAGAGCCGCTTGCGCCCGGCGACGGCCAGCGGGTCGGTGAAGCCCAGCGCCTCGAAGAACTTCAGGAGCTGCTGGCGCGCCGCTGCTTCGTTCCAGTTGCGGTCGGCCTTGATCATGGCGAGCAGCTCGTCGATCGCCTCCTGCCGCTGGTTACCCGCCCAGTAGGCCATGGCGAGGTCGAGACGCGACTGGTAGTCCTTGGGATCGGCGGCGGCCTTGGCCTTCAGCTCGGCGACCGGGCCGGCGGCCTTGGCCTGCTCGGCAAGGTCGAGCTGGGCCAGGATGGCGGCGATCTCGGCGTTGCCCTTGTCCTTGGCCGGCACGCGCTCGATCACCGCCCGGGCCTGCTCGGCATTGCCTTCCTCGGCATAGCAGCGGGCGAGCCCGATCATCGCCGGCAGGTTGTCCGGCGCGACCTCGAGCACCTCGTTGTAGATCTGGGCGGCGAGGGCGAAGTCCTTCTCGGCGACCGCCTGCGTGGCATGTTCCAGCGCGGCGGTGAGATCGTCGGCACCGTCGGGCGCGCCGCCCGCCGCCTGGACCAGCCGGCCGACGAACTCCTTGATCTGGGTCTCGGGGACGGCGCCCATGAAGCCGTCGACCGGGCGGCCGCCGAAGAAGGCGTAGACCGCGGGGATCGACTGGATACGGAGCTGCTGGGCCAGCATCTGATTCTGGTCGATGTTGATCTTGACCAGCTTGACCGCGCCCTTGGCCTCCTTGACGACCTTCTCGATCATCGGCTGGAGCGTCTTGCACGGCCCGCACCACGGCGCCCAGAAATCGACGATCACCGGCGTCGTGCGCGAGGCTTCGAGCACGTCCTTGGCGAACTTGGTCTGGTCGCTGTCCTTGATGAGGTCGGCGGGGGCAGCCTGCGGCGCGGCGCCCTGCAACATCGTTTCCATGAGGCCTCTGGTCGGGGATTTCGGTGTCGGCTGCAATGTGGCCTCCACCCCCCTGCGACGCAAGGGGTGGCCTCAGCGGCTCCAGGCGGCCTTTTGCAAGACGACGCGATAGCCGTCCGGATCCTCGAAGGTCAGGCCATCGCGGTCCCAATAGGGATTGAAGGCGGGAACCGGCTCGAAACCGGCGCGGCGCATGCGGTCCACCGCGGCTTGCCACTCGGCGGCCTCCGGCAGGTAGAAGACCAGCAGGTTGTCGCGAGTCGGCGCCCGACCGGCGGAATGGCCGCGGGCACGAGTGAATTCGAGGTGCCAGGGCGCGTTCTCGTGACCGAACATCACCCCGTCGAAGCCGTCATGGTCCTCGAAGCGGTACAGCACGGTGAAGCCCAGGCCTTTTTCATAGAATGGCAGCAGGGCATCGATGTCGTCGGTCGGACGGGCGATGCGCAGGACGGGGATCGGCATGGCAACCCTCCGATGTTCAACGTGTCTTCCGCTGGGGGCGCGCCACTCCAGTGGCGCGTTTTCCTTGCTGTGGCAACACGTCATGACGCGCCACTGGAGTGGCGCGCCTCAGCGGAACTGGCCCGACCGAAAATTTACAGTTGCCTCCTTCGGGCTACCGGTCGTCCACCCTGGCGACGATGCGGGCGACCTGATCCGGGGTGAAGACCGGGACGGAGCAGGCGCCGTTGGCGCAGGCGAAGGCGGCGGCCTCGGGCAGCTCGGGGTACTCGACGTCGGCGGCCGGAAGCGGCCCTTCACGGCGGTCGAGCCATTCGATGCGCAGGTAGCGGGTGGGATAGGTCCGGGCGGCGGCGTAGAGCGCCTGGGCGGCCGGATCGTCCTTGGCGCCGACGATGGTGACGTGCGCCGGCTCGCGCGACAGCTCGCGGTCGGCCAGCAGCGCGCCAGGCACGACGAGGTCGTCTTCGGCGAGCGAGATCAGGTAGCGCATGCCGTGCTCCGCGGCAGCGCGGAAATCCGGGCGGCCGGTGGCGCGCGCCAGGAGATTGAACAGGCGGGTCGTTGCCACGTTCTCGTCGATCTGCCGCACCGGCCGGGCGAGAGCACCCTTCGCCGCGGGGGCCGGCCGGCGCACCATGAAGCCGCCGGCCGGATCGCGATGATCGCGCGCGACCGCCTCGGCGAGTTCGGTGGCCAGGGCGAGATAGCGGCGGTCGGCAGTGCTGCGATGGAGCGCCAGCGCGGCCTCCGCGACGGCGAGCGTGTCGCCGAGATGGGCGTCGTCGTCGGCTGCGCGGCCGTGGCCGAAGCCGCCATTCGGCGCGCGGCGGTTGGCGACGGTCCACTCGAAGGCCTGCACCGCCGCGTCGAGCAGCGCCTTCTCGCCGGTCACATCGTACAGGGCTGCAAGGCTCGCGATCGCCCAGCCGTTCTCGCGCGCATAGGCGTTCCGGTCGATCGGCGGCTGCGGTCCGGCGCGGCGCTCGGCATCGCCCTTGGCGTAGAAGACGTCGCCATGCTCGCTCGGGCTCACGTCGGCGTCCTGGCTGGTGTAGAAGGCGCCCGTATCGCTGTGCCTGAACGCCATCAGCCAGCGGCCGATATCCCGGGCCGCCTGCAAGTCGGCCGCGTCATGGCCGATCTGCCAGGCCAGCACGTAGGCGCGCATCGCGTCACGCTGGACGTTCAGCAGCTTCTCGAAATGCGGGCCGCTCCAGTCGAGCTTGTCCGAATACTGGAACATGCCGCCCCACACCGGATCGATGATCCGCCGCGCGCCGGCCAGGGTGCGGACGGTAACGTCGCGCCACGTGCCGGTGTCGACGTTGCGTTGCAAGGGCCGGCTGCGCTCCAGCGCCCATTCCAGCGTGTCGCCATGGACCAGGCGCTGGCTGCCGCCGAAGCCGCCGTGCTCGCGGTCATAGGCCCGGAGCAAGAGCGCTTCGGTCTTCGCGAGCCGCTCGTCGGAGAGGCCGGCGGCGTCGGGATCGACCGCGGCGCCCGTCGTACGGGACGGCAGCGCGGATGGGTCCTCGATCACCGCGACCAGCAGCTTCGCGAACAGCTCTGGCGGGATGTAGCCGCGACGCTTGAAGATCTCGTTGCCGTCCTTGTCGAGCATGACGGTCGCGGGCCAGCCCCAGTCCTCGTAGCGATAGCTCAGCTCGGGATCGGCATCCTGGTCGACCCGCACCGGGATGAACCTGTCGAGGATCACGGCCTGGATGGCCGGATCGCGATAGGTCGTTCCTTCCATCACGTGGCACCAGTGGCACCACACCGCCGCCATGTGCAGCAGGACGTATTTCTGTTCCGTTGCCGCGCGGTCGAGCAGCGCGGGACTCCATTTCTGCCAGGGCAGCGACGGCGTCTCGGCGCTCGCCGTGCCGGCGACCAGGATCGCGAGGAAAGCGAGGAGGCGTCTCATGCTTCCCTCTACGACGCGCCGCCGGCCGTGGATCGACGCTTCATCAATTCGTGACCGGCTGGCCCCGCGCGTTCTTCAGGGTATTGTCCTTGCCCCAATGAACCGGAGGACCGCGACATGCAGGATGGCGACCGCAAGCGCTTGGTTGCGGAGGCTGCGGAGGCCTTTGCCGCACGGCGCATCGGCAAGCGCGCGTTCCTTCGCCGTCTCGGCCTGGCCGGAATCGGGCTGTCGGGCTTTGCCGCGACGATGCTGGGCGGCAACCGGCCATTCTCCACGCGCCCCTCGATGCAGGCCCTGGCCCAGGGCGGGCCGCCCACCGAGCTGACGCGCTGGCTCCGCGATGTCGGCAGCCGGCATAAGGGTACGACGATCCGCTATGTCTCGGAGGCGACCCCGCCCACGCTGGTCGCCAAGGCGCTGGCCCGAGAGGAGTTCACCGCCCATACCGGCATCGAGGTCGATATCGAGATCGTGCCGCTCGAGCAGGTGCTGCAGAAGGTGACGGCCGATACCCAGGCCAGGTCGGGCGCCTACGACCTCTATTACATCGACCAGTCCTGGACGTCGCTGTTCGCCGGCGACACGCTCGATCCGCGGGCGCTGTATGACCGCAAGCGCGATCTGGCGCTGCCGGATTTCGACTGGAACGACTTCTCCCCGTCCCTGCTGCGAGGCATCTCGACCTACAAGGACAGCCTGGTCGGCATTCCCTTCGACATTCCGATCTTCATCCTGATGTACCGGAAGGACCTGTTCGAGAAGCACCGGCTGAAGGTGCCGACGACGATGGCCGAATACATGACCGCCGTGAGGACGCTCGACGAGGCCGAGCGTGGCAACGGCATCCGCGGCACGACCGGCCAGCTCAAGGCGGGCCACTATTCGCTCAACTGCGACTGGACGATGTGGCTGTGGGCGCATGGCGGCTCGGTGTTCGACAAGGACGGCTTCTTCTCCGGCGGCGACGAGGAGGGGATGCGCGGGCTCGCCTACATGCTCGATCTGGTCAAGCACATGCCGCCCGAGGCGACGGGCTGGACGTGGGACGGCGAGGCGCAGTCGTTGCGCGAGGGAAAGGCGGCGATGGCAATGTCGTGGGGTGAGATCTTCCCCGGGCTCGACGGCAAGGAGTCGAAGGTCGCCGGCCTGATGGAAGCGGCGCGGCCGCCGGCGGAAGCGAAGCTGCGCTCGCCCGACGCCGCCGGCTTCCAGGAGATCCCGCATATCGGCCACCAGGGCGGCTCCTCGATCTGTCTCTCGAAGCATTCCAGGAACCCCGACGCCGCCTGGATCTTCATGCAATGGGTCTGCTCGAAGGAGGTGGCGGTCCGCTCGGCGCTGCACGGCAGCGGCGGCGCCGCGGTCCGCGCCTCGACCTACAAGGACCCTCGCGTCCTCGCCGCCGCCAAGGCCGGGCCGGGCACGACCCGCCACTTCCCGGCGACCGAATGGACGATCGACAACGCGTTGGGTTCGGAGCCCAAGCTGCCGGCATGGGTGGAAATCTCGAACCACATCATCCCCGGCGAGCTCGGCAAGCTGCTCGCCGGCCAGGGCACTCCGGAGCAGTGCATGGCGGCCATCAAGGGCCGCGCCGACCGGCTGGCCGCGCCGTTCCGCAAAGGCTGACGGCGGCCCAGCTCTATTCCATCCGGATGCCGGCGTCGGCGATGACCTTCTTCCAGACGACCGTCTCGCGGGCGATGTAGGCGCTCGCATCGTCGACCGTGCCGCCGAGCGTCACCATGCCCTGGCGGGCGTAGGCGTCGCGCACCTCGGCGGCGCCGAGTGCCGCGTTCATCAGCGCGTTGAGCCGGTCGACGATGTCGCGCGGCACCTTCGACGATACGACCAGCGCATACCAGTTGGTCGCGGCATAGCCGGGAAAGCCCAGCTCGGCGATGGTCGGAACGTCGGGATCGATCGGCGTTCGCTGGGCGGCGGTCAGGGCGATGGCGCGCACCCGCCCCTCGCGCACCGCGCTGGTCGCGGTGGGCCCGCTCGCCATGGCGGAGGCGATGTGGCCGCCCATCAGGTCGTTCATCACCGGTCCGCCGCCGCGGAACGGCACGTGGTTCAGCTTCGCGCCGCTGCGCGCGCGCAACAGCTCGCCGGCGAGATGGCCGGCGCTGCCGATGCCCGCCGAGCCATAGTCGATGCCCTCCGGCCGCCGCCCCAGCGCGAGATAGTCGGCCAGCGTGTGGACCGGCACGGAGGGATGGACCACGAGCACGTTGGAGAAATCGACCGCCAGGCAGATCGGGACGATGTCGGTCGTCGGATCGTAGCCCGCGTCCTTCATGGCGTAGGGAACGACCGCCAGCGTGCCGATCGTGCCCAGCAGGACCGTGTAGCCATCCGGCGGTGCGCGCAGCGCCTCGCGGGTGGCGATGGTGCCGGCGCCGCCGACCTTGTTGTCCACCAGGACCGACAGGCCGGCGCTCTTCGTCAGCTCCTGCGCCAGGATGCGCGCCACGAGATCGAGTCCGCCGCCCGGCGGCGTGGCGACGAGGATGCGTATCTGCTTCGAGGGGAAGTTCTGCGCCCGCGCCGCAGCGGGGAGCAGGGTCGCCGCCGTGGCGGCGCGAATCAGCGAGCGTCGTTGCATGGGGTCAATACACCGCTTCGAGGATCGGCACGATCTCCTGCGCGCCGTTGATCTTGCGCGGGTTGGAGTACGTCCAGTCGTCGAGCATGCAATTCGTGGCAATTCTCTGCAAGTCCTCCTTGTGGACGCCCACGTCGCGCAACCGCCGTGGCAGGCCGAGTCCCGCGATGAAGCGGTCGAGCACGTCGGCCGCGGGCTCGCCGGCCGCGCCGAGCGCAGTGCTGATCTCTGCCTGCCGATCGCCGTTGACGGAGGCATTGAACGCCAGAACCGCCGGCAGCATGACGCAGGAGGTATAGCCGTGCGGCACGCCGGCGCTGCCGCCCAGCACATGGCCGATCGCGTGGCTGGCCCCCATGCGCGTTCCGCTCACGACGCCGGTCATCGAGACCCAGGCGCCGATCTGGCAGTCGAGCCGCGCCGCCAGATCGGCCGGATCGCGCTTCACCGCCGGAAGCCCGCGGCCGAGCAGGCGCAGCGCCTGCAGCGCGGCGCTGTCGGTATAGGCGTTGCCGTTGATCGAGCACCAGGTTTCGACCGCATGATCGACCGCGCGGATGCCGGTGGAGAGCCACAGCCATTCCGGCGTGTGCACGGCGATCGCCGGATCGAGGATCACCGCTAGCGGGATGATGCCGGGATGGATGTAGGATTGCTTCAACCGCAGCCGGGGCTCGGTAACGCCGGCGCGGGCATGGAACTCGCCGCCGCTCAGCGTGGTCGGCACGCAGATCTGGCGCACGCGCGGCGCGCGGTACTCGGGGAAGCGGCGCTTGCCGGTGATCTCGTCGACGACGGTGCGGAACGGCTCGAGCCCGTCGGGCTCGCGGATGTCGTGCTCGAGGCAGATCGTGACGACCTTGCCGCCGTCGGTCGTCGAGCCGCCTCCGACGCTGACCAGCAGGTCGCAACCGGCCTCGCGCGCGGCGTTGGCGCAGGCGACCACAGCGTCGCGCGGGCTGTGCGCCGGCATCTCGTCGTGCACGCCGGCATAGCGCGGTCCCAGCGCGCGGGCGATGTTGCGCACGACGTCGGTCTCGCGATTGAGCGTGCGGCTGGCGAGCAGGAACACCCGCCGCGCGCCGAGCCGCTCCGCCGTCGCCGCCACTGCCTCGGCGGCGGGACGGCCGAACACCACGCGATCCATTCCCGTGAAGACGATCTCTCCGCTGCGCACCAAGGCGGCCCTCCCTCGCGTCGCCGAAACCGTACCACCGCCCGCGGGTTTTGACCGACGCAATGATGAACTGCATTCTGTGCCGGTCGGAGCAATGAAAGGGAATCGGCATGGGCAGGATCGACGGCAAGGTCGCGGCGGTGACGGGCGGCGCATCGGGTATCGGCGAGGCGACGGTCAGGCGTTTCGTCGCCGAGGGCGCGCGCGTGGCGTTCTGCGATCGCGACGGCGAGCGCGGCCAGCGCGTGGCGGCCGAGCTCGCAGCCGCCGGCGCCAAGGTCGCCTTCACGCAGGCCGACGTGGGCACGGAGGCGGCCTGCCTCGATTTCGTGAACGGCGCGGCGCAGCGGTTCGGGCAGCTCGACATCCTCGTCAACAATGCCGGCATCCGAAAATACGAGAAGGTCGACGAGGCGAGCGTGGCGAGCTGGCGCGAGATCCTCGACGTCAACCTGATGAGCTACGTCAATTGCGCCAAGGCCGCCGTTCCCCTGCTGCGCCGCGGCAAGGGCGGCGCCATCGTCAACGTGGCCTCCGTCCGCTCCGTCGTCGCAGGCGGCGGCAATCTCCAGTACGACACGACCAAGGCCGCCATCGCCGGCCTGACGCGGGGGCTCGCCGCCGACCATTCGCCGGAGGGCATCCGCGTGAACGCGGTCGGTCCCGGCCCGATCTTCACGCCGTTCCATGCCCGCCGCATCGCGGCCGCCGGCCAGACCGTCGAGCAATACAATGCCCAGGCCGCGCGCGGCACCATGATGAAGCGCCCCGGTCGCGCCGAGGAGGTCGCCGCCGCCATCCTGTTCCTGGCCTCCGACGACGCCTCCTACGTCACCGGCGCCCTGCTCTTCGTCGACGGCGGCATGACGGCGCAGTGAGCAGAGCTTTCAGCGGAAGATTTTACCCCAGCGCGCCGGCCTTCTTCAGCGCCTCGATCTCCGCCTCGCCGTAGGACAGCTCGCGCAGCACGGACTCGTTGTCCTCGCCGACGGCGGAGGGGCGGCCGGAGACGCGGGGCTGGGCGAAGCCGAGGCGGATGGGGTTGTTGACCGTGCGCGGCACGTCGGGATTGGCCGTGTCGGCGAAGATGCCGGCATGCCGGGCCTGCTCGTCGTCGACCACGTCGACCGCCCGGCCGATCACGCCGAAGGGAATGCCGGTGGGCGACAGCAGCGCCTCCCATTCGGCGTAGGTCTTGGAGGCGAACACCGGCGCGATCTCGGCGTACAGCTCGAGCGCGCGGCGCTTGCGCTCCTCGCGGTCGGTGAAGCGCGGGTCGCTCATCAGGTCGGTCCGGCCCAGCACCGCGCAGATCGTCGGCCACATCTTGTCGTCGCGCACGATCAGGAGCTGCAGCCAGCGGTCGTCGGCGGTGCGGTAGAGGTTGGCCAGCGCGTTCTTCGGCTTGTGCGGCGGCTCGCGCGTGACCAGCGTGCCGCCGATCGCCGCGCCGGCGAGCGTCGTGCCGTTGGCCCACGCGCCGTTGGCGTAGAGCGAGCTGCCGACCCAGCAGCCCTTGCCGGTCTGGTCGCGATGGCGCAGCCCGAGCAGGATCGCGGCCACCAGCGTCATCGCCGTCGCGCGGTCGCCCTGCGCGGGCAGCGAGAGGCCGGGCGGCGCGCCCTCGTATCGCGCCGAATCGAGAATGCCGGAGCGGCCGAAATAGGCGGTGATGTCGAAGCCCGGCCGGTCGCGATCCGGACCGGTCTCGCCGTAGCCGGTGAGCGAGCAGTAGACCAGGCGCGGATTGAGCGGCTCGACATCCTCCCAGCGCAGCCGGAGGCGCTCGCGCGCCGGGGGCGGGAAGTTGACGATCATGACGTCGGCGCGCTCGACCAGCTTCTCGAGCACCGGCCGCGCCTCCGGTTTCTTGAGGTCGAGCGCCAGCGAGCGCTTCAGGCGGCCGTCGAGCTGCAGCGGGAAATTGTGCTCGCTCCGGGGATAGGTGGCGGCGCGCTTGTAGTTGTGGCGGTGCGGGTCGCCTTCGCCCGGCGGCTCGATCTTGATCACGTCGGCGCCGTAGTCGGCCAGCGCCACCGCGGCGGCCGGCGCGGCGATGAAGGTGCTGATGTCGAGGACCCGCAGCCCCGCCAGCGGCAGCAACGGCTCGCTCATCGGATCGCGCCCGCGGTCCTGAGCGCGGCCACCTCCGAGGCGCTCAGGCCCGCCTCGCGCAGGATCTCCTCGCTGTGCTGGCCCAGCGCCGGCGCGGCATGGGCGATCCGCTGCTCGGCGAAGCCGAGCCGGATCGGGTTGGCGAGCGTCCTCGGCATGTCGGGTATCGCGGTCTCGACCACCGCGCCGCAGGCGACGGCCTGCTGGTCGTCGGGCACGTCCTGCGGCCGGCTGATGACGCCGAAGGTGATGGCCTGGGCGGCCAGCGCTTCGCGCCAGTGCTCGTAGGGCTGCGTGGCGAAGGTCTCGCTCATGATCCGCGCCAGCTCGGTCGAGTTGGTGCGGCGCTCGGGCTCGGCGGCGAAGCGCGGATCGTCGGCCAGCGCGGGCATGCCCAGCGCCTCGCACAACGGCCGCCACATCCTGTCGGCGCGCACGATGGTGAGCTGCAGCCAGCGGTCGTCGGCGGTGCGGTAGATGTTGCCCAGCGCCGAGCGCGGCCGCTCGGGCGGGGGGCGATGGGGCAGGAAGGCGCCGACCAGGGCCGCCTGGGCGATCACGCCGCACGACCACAGCCCGTTGCCGAGCAGCGACGTGCCGACCCACGAGCCTTCGCCGGTCTTCATGCGATGGATCAGCGCCATCAGGATCGAGGAGACCAGCGCCATGGCCGTGGCCCGATCGCCTTGCGCGGGCCCCGGCACGCCGGGCGGGCCGCCCTCGTAACGCTGCGCGTCGAGCAGGCCGGAGCGGGCGAAATAGGCAGTGGCGTCGAAGCCCGGCCGGTCGCGGTCCGGTCCGGTCTCGCCATAGCCGGTGAGCGAGGCGTAGATCAGGTTCGGGTTGACCTTCTTCACATCGTCGTAGGCCAGGCGAAGCTTGTCGCGCACCGGCGGCGGGAAGTTGCAGATCAGGATGTCGGATTTCTCGATCAGCCGGTCGAGCGCATCGCGCGCCTCGGGTTTCTTGAGGTCGAGCACGATCGAGCGCTTGTTGCGCGAATCCATCTGCCAGGGATAGTTGACCTCGGCCTTCGGGTAGTTCGACGAGTCGTGCATGATCGAGCGGTTGGGGTCGCCGTCGGGCCCCTCGACCTTGATCACCTCGGCGCCCCAGTCGCCCAGCACGACGGCGGCGGCCGGCGCGGCGATGAACGAGCTGATGTCCAGTACGCGCAGTCCTGCCAGAGGCAGGGCAGAGTCGGTCATTGCTGATCCTCGAGATTGCGTTCCCGCGATTTAGGGCGCGGGCCTCTGGTCTCCGTCAAGACCGCCCGGTAGCGTGCGTTCCGGCACGCGACGTGCGTGCGATCAGCTTCCTCCCCAGAAGACTGGGGAGGAAAGGGTGGGGGGAGTCATGGCAAAGAAGCGCAAGCCCAATTTCCTGATCGTCCTGATCGACGATCTGCGGTTCGACGAGCTGGGGATCTGCGGCCATCCCTACATGAAGACCCCGAACATCGATCGGATCGGCCACGAAGGCGCGATGTTCAATGCCGCCTTCCACACCACGCCGCTCTGCTCGCCCAACCGCGCCTCGATCCTGACCGGCCAGTATGCCAGCCGGCACGGCATCATCGACAACGTGGCGCGCGACGCGCACAGCCATCGCCTGCCCAACTACCACGTGATCCTGCAGCGGCTGGGCTACGAGACCGCCCATGTCGGCAAGTGGCACATGGGCAATTCCGGCGGGCCGCGGCCGGGCTACGACCGCTGGGTCAGCTTCCCGGGACACGGCTCGATCCTCGACCCGGTGCTGAACATCGACGGCAAGGAACGGCAATACAAAGGCTACATCACCGACCTGCTGAACAAGCATGCGGTCGATTTCCTGCGCAAGGAACGGGACAAGCCGTTTGCCCTGTTCTTCGCGCACAAGGCGGTGCATCCCGACGCCTACCAGGCGGCCGACGGCACGATCGATTTCAGGAACGGCGGCTACCTGCCGGCGCCGCGCCATGCCGACCTCTACAAGGGCGAGCATTTCCCGCGCCGGCCCAATGCGGTGGCGCCGTCGGAGGTCGTCAAGCAGAAGCCGGCCTGGACCGAGGCGCATGCGCTGCGCACCAACGCCGCCTCGCGCAAGCTGCTCGACGGCATGCGGGCCGGCACCGACGAGGAGATCCGCCTGCGCGCGGCGATGATGGCGTCGGTCGACGAGGGCATGGCCGACGTCTTCAAGACGCTCGAGGAGACCGGCGAGCTCGACAACACCTTCATCCTGTTCCTCGGCGACAATGGCTATTTCTTCGGCGAGCACGGGCTCGGACCGGAGCGCCGCTTCGCGTACGAGGAGGGCATCCGCTCGCCGTTCCTGATCCGCTATCCGGCGTGGTTCGAGCCGGGCACGGTGAACGACGATCTCGTGCTGGCGCTCGACATCGCGCCGACCGTGCTCGACCTCGCCGGCGCAAAGGCCGACGACTTCGAGCATATCCAGGGCGCCTCGCTGCGCCCGCTGTCGAAGCGTGGCACCAAGCGCGGCTGGCGCGCCTCGTTCATGTGCGAATATTTCAGCGAGAACGCCATGCCGTGGCTGATCGGCATGAGCTACAAGGCGATCCGCACCAAGCGGCACAAATACATCCACTGGACGCAGAAGTCGCTCAACGGCGTGGAGTGCGACGAGCTCTACGACCTCAAGAGCGATCCCTACGAGATGAAGAACCTGCTCGGCAAACGCGGCACCGAGCCGTTGATCAAGCGCCTGCGCCGGCAGCTCGCGCAACTCGTCGCCAGCTCGGTGGGGCTATGAAACGGCGCACGCTGCTGCTGGGCGCGCTTGCCCTGCCGGCCGCGGCGCGTGCCGATACCTGGCCGAGCAAGGCGATTCGCCTGATCGTGCCGCTCGCCCCGGGCGCGACCGCCGACATCGTCGCGCGTCTCTTCGCCGAGGAGCTGTCGAAGGCGCTCGGCCAGACCGTCGTGGTCGACAACAAGACCGGCGCCGGTGGCACGATCGCCATCGCCGAGGCCGCCCGCGCGGCGCCCGACGGCCACACCGTCGCGCTCGTCTCGCAGGGCACGCAGGTGTTCAATATCGGGCTGTACAAGAATCCCGGCTACGATCCGCTGAAGGACTTCACGACGCTGGCGATCAGCGGCGGCGTCTCCAACGTGCTGATCGTGCATCCGTCCAATCCCGCGAAGACGGTCGCCGACGTTCTGGCCCAGGCGCGCGCGAAACCCGGCGAGTACACCTATTCCTCGGGCGGCGTCGGCACCTCGCATCACATGTCGGGCGTGCTGCTCGAGCTGCGCACCGGGGTGAAGCTGCAGCACGTGCCCTACCGCGCGACGCCGGCCGGCATCATGGCCGTGGTCAACGGCGAGGTGCGGATGGGCTTGTTCAACACGCCCACGGTGCTCGGCCAGATCCGCTCCGGCAGCCTCAAGGCGCTTGCCGTGACGAGCGAGAAGCGTTCGACCCTGCTGCCCGACCTGCCGACCATGATCGAAGCCGGCGTGAAGGACTATGTCGTCGACACCTGGATGGGCTTCGCCGCCCCCGCCGGCGTGCCTGACGCGATAGCCGCGCGCCTGAACGCCGAGCTGAACCGCATCGCCTACCTGCCGCCGATCCGCGAGAAGATGCAGGCCCAGGGCATCGAGGCACTGCCGCCCGGAGCCCCGGCCGATGCGCAGCGGGTGGTAAAGGCAGACCTCGACCTCTGGCTGCCGATCATCAAGGCGTCGGGCGCTTCGGCGGAATGAGATGAGAGCATGATTTGCTCTTCCAAATGCTCTCCCTCCCCCGTCTTCGGGGGAGGTGGCGCGGTAGTCCGCGACGGAGGGGGTCGGGAGTCGCGGTGTTGCGCGGGTCCGGGCCCCCCCCGGCGGGGGGGACGCCGGCCCCCCCCCCCCAGGCCGGGGGGGGGGGAGGGCGCGCCCTATTAGATATACTAGTAGTATTAGGGCGGCGT
>CAMFJT010000108.1 GCA_945957125.1 uncultured Rhodospirillales bacterium
GCGCAGCGCCTGTGGCGCTGGTGGCTCAGGATGAGGTGGAAGTGTAGCCAGATCGTTTTTTGCCATCGGCCGATAAATTCACAAAGCTATCAGTGGCGCGGTAGCAACGAAAAGCGTGCGGAAAGCACGCTGGACCAGTCTCGGTGTGATCCTTATAGTTCAGAGAGTTACAGGATCTTCCTAAGGAAGAAAATGAACTCTCGCCGGATCGTCCTGCCTTTGGCCTTCGCCCTGTCGCTGGTGACCGGCGCCTGCGCGCCGACCGCCGTGACGATGGTGAGCTATGGCGCCGACGGGGTCTCGCTGGCGGAGAGCGGCAAGAGCACGACCGACCATCTCGCCTCGATCGTGTCGAAGAAGGACTGTGCCCTGTGGCGCATGTTCCGCAGCCAGAAGGTCTGCCGCGAACGCGAAGGCGACCAGGACCCCTACAAGGTGGACTACAGCCAGCCGACGCGGCAGCCGAGCGAGGACGGTGTCGCCTACGTGCCGCCGTTGAACGCTCCGGCCGGCTCTCCGGGTGCAAGCTGGACCGCCGACACCTACAAGCCTGCCCCCGTGGCCGTAGCCGAGGCGCCGCCGCCGCCGGCGCCGCCGCCCAAGGCCTCGCCCCAGAAGCCGGCGAAGGCCGGCAAGGCGAAGGCGCGTCCCCGCACCAAGCCGGTCAGGAAGGCTTCACCAGGTCAGGCGGCGCCTGTCCCCTGAGCAGGAAGGCCTCGAGATTGTCGAGCGCCTTGAAACCCATCGCATTGCGGGTGTCGACCGTCGCCGAGCCCATGTGGGGCAGCAGGAAGGCGTTCTGCAAGTCGTAGTAGCCCGGATGGATCTTCGGCTCGCCGTCGTACACATCGAGGCCGGCGGCGAAGAGATGGCTGCTCTTCAGCGCCGCGATCAGCGCCTCGTCGTCGACCACGCCGCCGCGCGCGGTGTTGACCACCACCGCGCCCTTCGGCAGCCGCGCGATGCGCTCGGCATTGACCCATTTGCGCGTCGCCGGCGTCATCGGCGCGTTGATCGACAGGAAGTCGCAGTGGGGCAGCATGTCCTCGGGATCGGCATGGAACACGGCGCCCTTCTCGAGCTCGGCGGGCAGGCGCGAGCGGTTGCTGTAGTGGATCGTCATGCGGAAGCCGCGGGCGCGGTCGGCCATCGCCTGCCCGATCCGGCCCATGCCGAGGATGCCGAGCCGCCGGCCGGTGACGTGTACGCCCATGAGCTGGCGCGGCTCCCAGCCGATCCAGCTGTGGCTGCGCAGCATCGTGGTGCCCTCGTGGGCACGGCGGGCGGCGCCCAGCAGGCAGAGCATGGCGATGTCGGCCGTGGCGTCGGTCAACACGTCAGGCGTGTTGCTGACGACGATGTTGCGCCGGGCGGCGGCGGCCACGTCGACGTGCTCGTAGCCCACCGAGAAGGTGGCGATCATGCGGATCGAGCCGGGCAGGGCGGCGATCGTCTCCGCGTTCATGGCATCGCCGGCCGCGCACATGATGGCGTCGAACCCCTCGGCAGCCCTGGCCAGCGACGGCCCGTCGTACAGCTTGTCCTGCGGATTGAGCCTGGCGTCGAAGTGCGCGCACAGGCGCTTCTCGACATCCTCGGGGAAGAGACGGGTCGCCAGCACCCGAGGTTTGCGATCGGTCATGGTTGATATCCCCCCTGTGCAGCCCTGACGCACGCGATGTTTCTGGAAATCGGAAGGTATGGATATTACGGTACGGCATTCGGCTACAAGGCCTAGTCCCCAGCCAATTGTCCTTTGCCCAGCTATAGTCTTCGCCGGTCTCGCACCCCGACAGCGGTCTCCTTGGCCGCCGTCTGCGCCCTCCTCTTGCTGGTCCTGTGGATAAGTGGCCACGCCGGTGCCCAGCAGCAGACCGCCCAGGCGCCGGCGCCTGCGGGCGTGCTGGTGCCGCATCGCGCAACCTACGAGATGAAGCTCTCCGTCGCCCGTCCCAACAGCGGGATCGTCGAGGTCAACGGCAACATGGTGCTGGAGACCGTCGAATCGTGCGAGGGCTGGGCGGTCAAGCAGCGCATCAAGCTCACCTTCCTGCGCAACGACGGCGAGGAGTTCGAGACCGATTCGAACTTCACCAGCTACGAGTCCAAGGATGGCCTCGAGCTGCGCTTCAGTGTGCGCAACGCGCAGAACGACGAGGTCGACGAGGAGCTGCGCGGCCAGGCCGATCTCGAATCGATCGGCGGCAAGGGCCGTGCCAGCTTCACGCTGCCCGAACCCCGCAGCTTCGAGCTGCCGGCCGGCACGCTGTTCCCGACCAGCCATCTCGCGCTGATCATCAAGCATGCCAAGGCCGGCGACAAATCGGTGTCCTACAAGGTGTTCGACGGCGCGCGGCTCGACGGCGCCTTCCAGGTCAACGCCGTGATCGGCAAGCCGCCGCGGCCGCCGGCGGGGACACCGGCGGTGCGCGGCGATGTCGGGCTGCTGCGCGGACAGGCTGCGTGGGGCGTGCGCTTCGCCTTCTTCGCCAACGGCGACCAGGGTGCCCAGCCGGAGTACGAGCTGGCGCTCGATTTGCTCGCCAACGGCATCGCCCGTTCGATGCTGCTCGACTACGGTGATTTCGCCGTGGACGCGCGGCTGGTCCAGATCCAAGCCCTGCCGAGGCCGAAATGCTGACGACACGCTTCCTGCCGATCGCCGTCCTGGCGGCAAGCCTCTCCCTTCCGGCGGCGGCCCAGGAGCTGCAGCCGCACCGCGCGGTCTATACCGTCACGATGCTGGAGAAGGGCAAGCCGGGCATGGGAGCACCCGGCACCTATGCCTTCGAGCTCAAGCAGACCTGCGACGGCTACGTCATCAACCAGCGCATGCGGCTGGAGGTCGAGGGCGGCAAGGGCTCGATCGTGAGCGAGCAGACCTCGACGATGACCGAGAGCCGCGACGGGCGGAAGCTGCGCTTCGAGCATCACAGCACCGCCGAGGGCAAGCAGATCAACCTGCTGCGCGGCGAGGCGACGCTCGACGACGAAGGCGGCGGGCAGGCGCTGTTCAGCGAGCCGGAAGGCCAGTCAGTCGCGCTGCCCAAGGGCACGATGTTCCCCAACGCGCTGACCCGCGCCACCATCCGGCATGCCAAGGCGGAGGACGGCGGCTTCGACGCGCTGTTCTTCTACGGCGAGAAGGTGAAGCCGCCGCAGTCGGTCAACCTGGTGATCGGCCGCGTTCCCCGGCGCCTGGCCGACTTCAAGCTGCCCGAGGGGGCGGAGGCGCTGGGCGACAATCGCGCGCGCATCTATTACCGCGGCGCCTTCTTCGATTCCGAGGGCAAGGGCCAGAGCGGCGAGGCAGCCTACGAGATGAGCAGCCTGATGCTCGACAACGGCATCGAGCTCTACGGCACCCACGAGGAAGGCGACGGCGGCATCGAATACCGCATCACCCGGCTCGATCCGTTGCCCAAGCCGACCTGCAATTGAGGCCGCGGTGGCGGGGCTGACGCCCGAGCAGGCGATCGACCGCCTGGAAGCGCTTCATACCTCGGCCTGCGACGGCTTGAGGGCGGCGCTGGCCCGGTTCGCGGCGACCGGCGAACCGCCGACGGCGCAGGAACGGGCCACGTTCCGCTACCCCGAGCTCAGCGTCGACTGGCAGCCCGCGGGGCCGGCGCCCTACACGCGCCGGGCCTGGGCCAAGTTCCAGGAACCGGGGCGCTACGTGACCACCGTCACCCAGCCCGGCTTCTTCCGCCGCTACCTGCTCGAGCAGCTGCGGCCGCTGGTCGAGGAGTTCGGCGCCCGGATCGAGGTCGGCGTCGGCGGGCAGGAGATTCCCTATCCCTTCGTCACCGAGGCCGGCGACGGGTTTCTCCATGCCGATCTCTCGGTCAGCGAGCTGGCCCGCCATTTCCCGACCCCGGTGCTGGCCCATGTCGGCGACGAGATCGCCGACGGCGCCTGGCGCTTCGAGCCGGGCAAGCCGCGGCCGCTCGCCCTGTTCGATGCCCTGCGGGTGGATTTCTCGCTGCATCGGCTGGTGCACTACACGGGCACCGACTGGCGCACCCTCCAGCCCTGGATCCTGTTCACCAACTACCAGCGCTATCTCGACCAGTTCCTCGCCTGGGCAGTGGAGGAACTGGCCCGGCCGGACGGCATCTACGACCGCCTGGCGTTGCCCGGGGGCACGACGGTGAGGCGCGGGCAGGGCAGCGATGCGATGGCGGCAGCCATCGCCGCCGCGCCGTGGCAGCGCTACCAGATGCCGGCCTACAATCTCATCCGCAGCGACGAGCGAGGCGGCATCTCGATCGTCAATATCGGCGTCGGCCCGTCGAACGCCAAGACCGCGACCGACCATCTCGCGGTGCTGCGGCCGCACTGCTGGCTGATGATCGGCCATTGCGGCGGCCTGCGGCAGTCGCAGACGATCGGCGACTACGTGCTGGCGCACGGCTATCTGCGGCGCGACCGCATCCTCGACGACCTCGTGCCGCCGGAGATCCCGGTGCCGGCGCTCGCCGAGGTCCAGCTCGCCCTGCAGGAAGCGGCGGCCCGGGTCACCGGCGAGCACGGCGACGCGCTGAAGCGGCGGCTGCGCACCGGCACGGTGGTGAGCTACGACGACCGCAACTGGGAGCTGCGCTGGTCGCAGGAGCGTCGCCGCATCGGGCTCGGGCGCTGCATCGCCGTCGACATGGAAAGCGCCGCGCTCGCGACGCAGGGCTATCGCCTGCGCGTGCCGTACGGCACGCTGCTCTGCGTGTCGGACAAGCCGCTGCACGGCGAGATCAAGCTGCCCGGCGCCGCCACGCGTTTCTACCAGCGCGCGGTAGGCGAGCATCTGCGCATCGGCCTGGAGGCGATCGACCTGCTGCGCGGCGAGCTGGGCTCGCTGCATTCGCGCAAGCTCCGCGGTTTCGACGAGCCGCCGTTCCGGTAAAGCGCATGGGGTGCGCTTGCGCCGGGGGCGCGCCACTCCTCATTCCGGCTTGAAGCCGGAAGCCGCCACGATCGTGGCCCAGCGATCGAACTCCGCCCGCTGGAGGCGTGCGAGCTCGGCCGCCGTGGTGCAGGCGGCCCGATAGCCGAGCGCCTCGACCTTCGTCCGGAATTCGGTCGTCCGGGCCACCGCGCCGATCCGGCGTTCGAGATCGGCGACCGTGGCGGCAGCGGTCCGGGCGGGCGCGTACAGCCCGAACCAGCCCTGCGCCTCGACGTCGATGCCCGCGTCGTGGAGCGTCGGGACGTCGGGCAGGAACGGCGACGGTGCGGCGCCGAACGTCGCCAGGATGCGGACACCGCCCTGCCTGTGATGCTCGGCAAGCTCGCCGCTGGCGGCTACGTAGAGCGGGATGCGGCCGGCGAGAAGATCGGGCAGCGCCGCCGACGTGCCGCGATAGGCGACATGGCGCAGCGGCACTCCGAGCGCGCGGCCGAGCTCCAGGCCGGCGAAGAAGGGGAGAGTGCCGACGCCGGGCGAGCCGTACACCGCTCGATCGGGATTGCTCTTCAGCCATGAGGAAAGATCGCGCACGGAGCGGGCAGGGACATCGCGGTGCACGACGAGCGCCAGATCGAACGTCACGATCTGGGACACCGGCGTGAAATCCGCAAAAGGGTCGTACCCCAGGTCGAGCGTCGTGTGCGGCTGGAGCGTGAGCTGCGAGGAGCCCGCGAGCAGCAGCATCGTTCCGTCCGGCGGCGCCTGCCTGACGGCCTGGGCGCCGATCCGCCCGCCCGCTCCCGCCTTGTTCTCCACGATGACCGCCGCGCCGAGGCTTCCGTGCAGGTGCTCGGCGAGCAGCCGCGCAAGCGCGTCGCCCGAGCCCCCCGCGGCAAAGGGAAAGACGATCCTGACCGGCCGGTCCTGGGCGATTGCCCGGCCGGCGAGCAAGGCCATCGAGGCAAGGCCGGCAAATGCAGCGCGGCGGGGAAGTGCGATCATGACGCCCTCCGGGTTGGCGGAGGAGAGCGTCGCGCGTTTCGGCTATAACCGGAATTACCGTTTGCCTATATCCCTATAACCAACGGAGCGGTGCGCATGCGTTGGGAAGACCGGATCGGCCGCCGCCTTCGGCTGAAGGATCTGCACACGCTCCAGACCATCTCGGAGGCAGGCAGCATGGCCAAGGCCGCGGCCCGCCTGGCGCTGTCGCAACCTGCCATCTCCAAGGCCATCGCCGACATGGAGCATGTGCTGGGAACGGCAGTCCTCGACCGTTCCTCCCGCGGCGTGGAGCTGACAGCGTCGGGCAGGCTGCTGGTCGAGCGCGGGCGGGTCATGTTCGACGACCTGCACCAGTGCGTGAAGGAAATCGAGGCGCTTTCGGACCCGGCGCGCGGCGAGGTCCGGATCGGCACGACCGAGCCCATCTCGATCTTCGTCTCCGAAGCGATCGTGCGCCTGTCGCGCGACTATCCGAGGATCACCTACCACGTCGAGGTGAGCGACACGGCGACGCTGCTGCGCCTGCTCAGGGAGCGAAGCGTCGATGTGGTGATCACGCGCTGGGTGTCGTCCTCGATCGCCGAGGATCTCGCGGCCAGGGTGCTCTACAGGTCGACGCTCGCGGTGATGGCCAACCGGCATCATCCTCTGCTGCGGCGCAGGAAGCTTGCCCTTTCGGATCTCATGGAAGAGCGATGGACGCTCTCGCCGGCGGACTCTTTCCTGGGGCGGCTGGTCGGTGACGTGTTCCGGCGTCGCAAGCTCGACCTGCCGTCCGCGGTCGTGACCACCATCTCCGTCCACATGCGGCTCAACCTGCTGGCCAGCGCGGCGTTCCTGACGATCCTGCCGCTGGGCATGGAGCAGCATCGCTCGTACCGGGCGTGGCTGCGGACGCTCGATGTCGACCTCGGCGACAGCGGCGGGCCGATCGCGGCCATCACTCTCGGAAAGCGGCACCTGGACGGAGCGACGAAGCCTTTCCTGAAGGCGTGCGGCGAGGTCGTGTAGAGGCTGCGCGGCCGAGCGTGTCGGTCGGCCGCTCGCCGAAGAGCCTGCGATAGGACAGGGAGAAGCGGCCGAGATGCCAGAAGCCGTGATCGATGGCGATGCGCGTGACGATGCCGGGCTCGGGCGGGCAGAGCAGCAGGGCCTCGCGGACGGCGTTCAGCGCGCGCAGCCGCAGGTGCTGCGCGGGGCTGACGCCCAGCAGGTCGCGGAAGGCGCGCTCGAGGGTACGGCGGGAAACCCCGAGGGCCGCGCAGAGGGCGGGCATCGACGGCAGCGTGGCCGGTTCGGCGTCGAGACGCGCCTCGACCTCGTGCACGATGGCGAGTGCCGCGTCCCCGCGGCCGGAGGCACCGGCCTTGACAGGGGCGGTGCCATCGAGCGGGCGGAGGAATGCCTCGAGCAACGCGCGCTCGGCGTTCGCGGTCCATTGGCCGTCGAGCCACAGCTCCGGCTCGCGTGCCGCCAGCGCCTGCATCGCCGCGACGACGTCACGCAGCCGCGCCCCGTCGGCGCCGGACACCTGCACCAGGGGATTGGTATCCGTCGCGCCCGTCGCTTCAACGATCGATGCGCCGGCGAGCGCCCGTGCGTAGACGGCGGAGGGGACCGCCAGGGTGACGGAGCGTGAGCCCGCCGGATAGCGTACCTCGGACGCCCGGCCGGCGGGGAACAGGCTCATCGTGCCGGCGTGAAATCGCTGCCCCGTGATCAGGATCGGCTCGTCGGCGTGCAGCGCGAAGCCGAGCGTCACGATGTCGCCGGCGGGCTCGATGGTCGCCCGCATCGCCGTCGAGAAATCCGTCACCCGCATCGCCAGCGTGCCGAAGCGCAGCCGTTCGATGGAGGCGTGCAGCTCACCGGGGCCGAGCTGCATGTGCCGGGCCACGGTGGTGCCCAGCATCGAATAGTCGAGCGCGCGGCGATCGAATCCCCGCAGCGAAAGCCGGCCCTCGCGTGGCGCAAAACGGATAGACGATCGGCGGCTCACGGACGATCAATGCCCCCTGCGATACGTGGCCACGGCGTGGGCGGCCTGCGTGCATTTATGGTATTTCGGCTGCAAACCAAATCGTCAACGCGGGAGTGCGTCGCCATGGCTACAGGGAGTTTCCGGCGCGGCGCGACGCGGCGCGGGTTCCTGAAGGCGGCCGCGGGCGCCGCCTTGACCGGCCCGATCTTCCGGTCGTCGGTCTCGCGCGCGGCGTCGCGTGCCGGTCTCAACATCCTCTTCGTCTTCACCGACCAGGAGCGTTACCACGCGCGCTGGCCCACCGGGCTGTCGCTGCCCGGCCACGAGCGGCTCGACCGCACGGGCGTTACCTTCACCAACCACCAGTGCCCGGCGACGATGTGCACCTCGTCGCGCTCGGTGATCGTCACCGGCCTGCAGACCCCGGACAACGGCATGTTCGAGAATCTCGACGTGCCGTGGATGAAGAACCTGTCGACCGACCGTCCCACGATCGGTCACATGCTGCGCAAGGCGGGCTACTACACCGCCTACAAGGGCAAGTGGCATCTCAGTCGCGAGTTCGACACGCGCTCGATCGAGCAGTTCATGACGCCGCACATGGAGAAGTACGGCTTCGCCGACAACTTTTCGCCGGGCGACCTGATCGGCCACACCCTCGGCGGATACAGCTTCGACCACGTCACCGCCGCCAGCGGGATCAACTGGCTGCGCACCAAGGGACGCCCGCTGCAGGACGAGGGCAAGCCGTGGTGCATGTTCATGAGCTTCGTGAACCCGCACGACATCATGTATTTCAACACCGATGCGCCGGGCGAGCAGGTGCAGGACAACGGCCGGCTGCGCCTGCATGCCGCCCGCGCGCCCGAGCATGAGCTCTACAGGGCGACCTGGGACGTGCCGGTGCCGGCCAGCCTGCGCCAGCCGCTCGATGCGCCGGGGCGGCCGGCCGCGCATCGCGAGTTCGACCGCGTCTGGGACTACATCCTGGGCAACGTGCCGCTCGAGGACGTGCGCTGGAAGCGCTTCAACGACTACTACATCAACTGCATCCGCAACGTCGACCAGCAGCTCGCGATGGTGCTGGCCGAGCTCGACGCGCTCGGCCTGACCGACCGCACGATCGTGGTCTTCACCGCCGATCACGGCGAGATGGCGGGCAGCCACGGCCTGCGCGGCAAGGGGCCGTTCGCCTACGCCGAGACCAACCGGCTGCCGTTCACCGTCGTGCATCCCGACGTGAAGGGCGGGCAGAGCTGCCGTTCGCTCAGCGGCCACATCGACGTGGTGCCGACGCTGCTGTCCTTCGCCGGCGTGACGCCGGATCGTGCCGGCGAGCTGGCAGGGCGTGCGCTGCCGGGCAAGGACCTCGCGCCGCTGCTGTCCGCGCCCGGCACGCAGGCGGTCGACGCAGTGCGCCCGGCGACGCTGTTCACCTATAGCGGCCTGGCCAGCAACGATGCCGGCGTCTTCGACTTCGCGGCCAAGGCCGTCCTGGCCGGCAAGGACCCCAAGGAGGAGGCCAAGCGGCAGGGCTTCAAGCCCGACCTGCGCAAGCGCGGCCACGTGCGATCGGCATTCGACGGGCGGTACCGCTTCACGCGCTACTTCTCGCCGCTCGACCACAACAGCCCGGCGACGCTCGACGAGCTGTTCAAGTGGAACGACGTCGAGCTCTACGACCTGCAGGCCGATCCGGGGGAGACATCGAACCTCGCGATCGACCGGGTCGCCAACGCCGCCCTGCTGCAGACGATGAACGCCAAGCTGGAAGCGGCGATCAAGGCGGAGATCGGCAAGGACGACGGCCGCGAGCTGCCCGACATCGCCGGCATCACCTGGGGCCTCGACAGGATCGACCTGTAGGCGCCTTCAAGTCGGACGGCCTATCCTTTAAGACTCCTCGTGCAACCTATTCTTCCCCGGCTTCGCTGGGAAGGAAGCGGACGGCCATGCCGTGCAGGAGAGACGAACGATGACGAAGCTATTCACTGCAACGGTGAGTGCGATGACCTGCGCCGCATGGTTCGCGTCCGGAGCGATGGCCCAGCCGGCCTGCGTCACCTCACAGGCGAAGCTGCCGGCGGGTGCGAATTCGACCGACAGGACCGCGCCGTTCTTCATCGACACGACCGGCCTCGATTTCAGCACCGCGCCGCCGACGCGCGATCCCAGGAGCGCGAACTATCCCAAGGCGACCGAGCTGCCCGACGGCACGCTGCCGCCGGCCGGTGCGGAGGGCAACTTCATCGTCGGTCCGACCCATGATCCCGCGCCGGAGACCGTGGCCAGGGACGGCGTGCCCAAGGGCACGGTGACGACCTTCACCATGTCGTCGAAGGACAGCACGATCTACAATCCGGGCCTGGTGCGCGACGATCCGGCGAACTGCCCCAACGGCTCGATCTACGCCACGACGACGGCGCCGGGCGACAAGTCGAACCTGATCGTCACGACCAGCCGTCCCGGCACCTGGACGCGCGAGGTGATCGTCTATGTGCCGCCGGGCTACGCTCCCGGCACGGAGATGCCGTTCCTCGTCTATGGCGACGGTCCGTCGAGCGCGTGGAAGGACCTCGCCGTCATCCTCGACAACCTGATCCATGCCGGGCGCGTGCCGCCGATGGTCGCGATCGGCATCGCCGCCGGCGGCCAGGACGCACAGGGCGCGCAGCGCGGCAAGGAGTACGACACCGTGTCGGGCGTCTACACGCAGTTCGTCGAGCGCGAGGTGCTGCCGCTGGTCGAGAAGAGCGCCAACGTGAAGCTGACGAAAAACCCCGAGGGCCGCGCCACAATGGGGCTGAGCTCGAGTGGGGCGGCGGCCTTCACGATGGCTTGGTTCCATCCCGATCTCTATCGCCGCGTGCTGGCCTACTCGCCGACCATGGTGAACCAGCAATGGCCCTCCGATCCCTCGCTGCGCGGCGGGGCGTGGGAGTATCACAGCCCGTGGGCGGGGCTGGTGCCGGGCAAGCCCGAGCCCGTGCTGAACGTGAAGCTGGGCGTCGTGTCGACGGCGATGGATCCGCTCGGCGCACCGCTGATCCCCAACAGCCCGACCAAGCCGATCCGGTTCTGGTTCCAGGTCGGCGACCAGGACCTGTTCTATCCCAACCCGGCCAATCCCGACGGCATGCACGACTGGACGCTGTCGTCGGCGCGCATGGCGCAGGTGCTGGCCGACAAGGGCTATCACTACCAGTACCTGTTCACGAAGAACGCCAAGCACGTCGACCGCCCGACCGTCGGGCAGACGCTGCCGTACGCCCTCGAATGGCTATGGAAGGGCTATCCGGGTCCGTAGTCGGCTCTTGCCGGAGCGCGGGGGTCCCGCCCGCCTCATGAATCTCGAGCGGGCGAGGCGCCCGCGGTCCGGCAACAAGTCCAAACTCGCGTTTCAGCCCTTGGTGCGGGCGTCGGAGATCATGCGCTTCAGCGTCTCGGCATCCACGGCGCCGGGCACGAACTGGTTGCCGATCACGAACGCCGGCGTGCCGCGCACGCCGAGCGCGGAGGCCAGCGCCATGTTGCGCTCGATGATCTCCTTGAGCTTGGGATCGTCCATGTCCTTCTGCAGCCTGGCGACGTCGAGGCCGACCGATCCGGCAATCTCCATGATGCGGTCGCGGTCGAGCTTGCCGTTGAACTCCAGCAGGGCGTCGTGCAGGGCGAGGTGCTTGCCCTGCGCCCGTGCCGCGAGAGCGGCGAGAGCGGCGATGCGCGAGGGCTCGCCCAGGATCGGCAGGTCCTTGAACACGAGCTTTACCTTGCCGTCGGCGGCGAGGACCGACTTCACCGCCGTGTGGGCGCGCTTGCAGTAGGGGCACTGGTAGTCGCTGAACTCGACGATGGTGACGTCACCGTTCGGGTTGCCCGCGATCGGGCTCTCCGGATCGGTCGTCAGCGCCTTGCGGTGCTCCTGGATCGCCTTCTGGGCCTGGGTGTCGCGCTGGCTGTCCTGCTTGCGCTCGAGTTCCTGCATGGCCTCGACCAGCACCTCGGGGTTGGCCATCAGGTAGTCGCGGATCGCCGGGCCGAGCGCTGCCTTGTCGACGGCCGCCGCGGACGAAGAAGCCGCCACCGGGCCGATCGACATCGTGCCGCGGACCGCGAGGATGGCGCCTGCGGCGACGAGGCCGCCGCACAGGACGAGAAGGACAGAACGCATTCAGCTTACTCCGAAAGAGAGGGTTCTCATTTTCCGCGCGGGCGGGACTTGATGTAGGCCTTGATGTCCTGGGCGCGTTGCCAGGCGGGGCTTCCCTGCGGAAGCTGGCGCTCGGCCGTCGCGGCATGCGACTGGGCCTCCGCCCGGTTGCCGCGGATGATCGCCATCTCGGCGCGCGCCAGCGAGGTCATGCCCGGGTTGTTGAGGCGCGAGTAACCGGTGGCCATCAGGCGCCACAGGTCGAAATTGCCCGATTCGGTCTGGTTCGCCAGCTCGAGGTTGCGCACCGCCTCGCGGTCGTTGTCCGGCTTGTTGGTTTCGAGCAGCGCACGGGCGAGATCGACCTTCAGGATGCCGACCGCCGGCAGGAGCTGCACGGCGCGGCGATAGGATGCCAGCGACTCCGCCGCGCGGCCGTTCTCGAACAGCATCTGTCCGCGCAGCTCGTTGAAATAGGGATCGTTGGGATACTCCTTCAGCAGGCCGTCGACGGTCAGCAGCGCCGAGCCGAGCGCGCCGGTGCGGTAGAGCGCGATCGCGCGGGCATAGCGCGCCGGCACCGCGCGGTCGCCCTCCGCGTAGCGCTGCAGCGCGACGTTGGGCGTGAGGAAGCCCATCAGCTTGGCAACGATGCGATGGTGCATCTCCAGGAACTGCGCGGTTTCGGGCGCATTGGTGTATTGCGAGCGGGCCGCCGCTTCCTCGAAGAAGGCAATGCGATCGGGCGTCAGCGGATGGGTCGAGAGGTAGGGATCGCGCCGGCCGATCATCATGCGTTCCTCGCGCTGCAGGATGCGCAGGAACTCGATCGTCCCATTGACCGACTGGTGGGTACGCTCGAGGTAGGTCATCGCCGCCTGGTCTGCCGAGTTCTCCTGGGTCTGGGTATATTTCAGGAAGTACATCAGCGACCCGGGCGCCCCCAGTCCTCCGCCGGCATCGGCGGGAGCCGGCCGGCCGACCCCGGCCCCGCCGGTGGCGCCGCCGGCCATCGCACCGGCCCCGAGCAGCGCTTCGAGGATCTGCAGCGTGCTCAGCTTCTCCATCTCCTCCTGCGCGCGCGCCAGGTGGCCGCCGGCGATATGGCCGGTCTCGTGCGCCATCACGCCGATGAGCTGGTTGGGCCGCTCGGTGCGCAGCAGCAGGCCGGTGTTGATGAAGATGCGCTGGCCGCCGGCGACGAAGGCATTGAGCGACCCGTCCTGCACGATCATGATCTCGACCGCGCTGGGATCGAGGCCTGCCGCGCGCCAGATCGGCGTGACCATGGTCCGGATCGAGCTCTCGATCTCGGCGTCGCGGACCAGACTGAGGCGTTGACCTTGCTGCGCATCGGCGGCACGAAGCGACGTGAGCGCGAGCAGGACGGCACAGGAGAGGGCGAAGATGCGTTGGATCAGGGGCGGCACGGCTAACCGTCAAGCTATGAATCGCCGGCCGCGCCGTCAATTGCGCAAGCTGGGGCTGGTGGGCGCTTTTCTGCTCTCGGCTTGTGGCGGAAGTGAGCCCGCGCCGGAGAATGTTGCCAATCCGGCGGGTATCGCCGCCAATCGGGCGCCCTTGAGCAGCCTGCTGCGGGGAGTCAAGTTCGCCGCCGTCGCCGCCGACGAGAGCCGCGCGGCGGAAGTCGGCCGCGACGTGCTGCTGGCCGGCGGCAACGCCACCGACGCCGCTGCCGCGATGTACTTCGCCATGGCGGTGACCCTGCCGTCGGCGGCGAGCCTCGGCGCTTCGGGTGTTTGCATCGTGCATGACGCAAAGACGCGGGCGGGGGAGGCGTTCGTCTTCGGCCCCGTGGCTGCACCGGGCGCGATCCGCGGCACCCAGGTCACCGTGCCGAGCGGCGTGCGCGCCATCACCCTGATGCATGTCCGCCACGGGCAGGCGCGCTGGGAGGCGACCGTGGCGCCCGCCGAGCGGCTGGCGCGGCTCGGCGTCCCGGTGTCGCGCGCGCTCTCCCGCGACCTGCAGGCGGGGGCGGTCGCGCTCGGCGCCGATAGCGAGGCGCGGCGAATCTTCGGCCGGGGCACCGGCACCGCGGTGACCGAAGGCGACAGTCTGGTGCAGACCGACCTGGCCGCGACCCTCGGCGTGCTCCGCCAGCGCGGCGGCGTCGATCTCTCGCAGGGCGCGCTGGCGCGGCTGGTGTCGGACCAGGTGTCGCAGCTCGGCGGCAGCATGCCCATGGAGACGATCCGCAATACCGTACCCCAGGCCGGCCCACCGGCCGGCGAGAGCTACGGCGGCTTCCGCCTCTACGTGGCACCCGCGCCGATGGCCGGCGCCAATGTGCTTGCCGGCTGGAAGGGGCAGGCGGACGGCGGCGCGGTGCCCGCCGACTCCGGCGGCATCGCGGGGTTCGCGGCGATCGACGAGAAGGGCAATGCGGCGGCCTGCAGCCTGTCGATGGGCCAGCTCTTCGGCGCGCGCGTCATGGTGCCGGGCACCGGCATCCTGCTTGCCACGCCGACCGCCGACAGCACGGCGATCAGCCCGCTGGTGATCGGCAATCCGGGCAACGGCGAGGTGCTGTTCGCCGGCGCCGGCGGCGGCTCGCCATCCGCGACGTTCGCTACCGGCTACATCGCGCGCGGCACGGTCCGCGACAAGCAGTACGTCGCCGCCGCGCTCAAGGCGCATGGCGGACGCGGCGGATACGTCAACGCGATCGCCTGTCCCGACGGCATCAGGAGCGGCGGTGTGACGTGCAACAGCGGCATCGATCCGGCCGGCGGCGGGCTCGCGCTCAACGCCACGTCGCGCTGATCCGAACGATGGCCCGTCCCGTCTCGCGCCGCGCCGGCGGCGTCGATCCGTTCATCGTCATGGACGTCATGGCCGCCGCCGCCGAGAAGGAAGCGGCCGGCGACACCGTCATCCATCTCGAGGTCGGCCAGCCCAGCACGCCCGCGCCCCGGGCGGCGCTGGCGGCGGCCCACGCCGCGCTCGACGGCGATCGCATCGGCTATGTCGCCGCACTGGGCATGCCGGCACTGCGCGAACGCATCGCGCGGCACTATCGCGATACGTACGGCGCGGAGGTCTCGCCCGAGCGCGTCATCGTGACGACCGGATCGTCCGGCGGCTTTCCGCTCGCCTTCCTGGCGAGCTTCGATGCCGGCGACCGGGTGGCGCTCGCCGCGCCCGGCTATCCGGCCTATCGCAACATCCTGGCGGCGCTCAATCTCGAGGCCGTCGACCTGCCGACCTCCGCGGCCGATCGCTTCCAGCCGACCGTCGCCGCGCTCGAGAAAGCAGGACCGATCGCCGGCCTGATCGTGGCGAGCCCGTCCAACCCGACCGGCACCATGGTGAGCCGCGCGGAGCTGACGGCCCTGGCCCAGTGGTGCGACGCGCGCGACGTGAGGCTGATCTCCGACGAGATCTATCACGGCATCGTGTACGAGGGCGAAACGACCTCGGCGGTCGAGGTTTCCGACCATGCGATCGTGGTCAACAGCTTCTCGAAATACTTCTCGATGACCGGCTGGCGGGTCGGCTGGCTGGTCGTGCCGGACGAGCTGGTGCGGCCGATCGAGCGGCTGACGCAGAACTTCTTCATCTCCGTGCCGACGCTCAGCCAGCATACCGCGCTCGCCGCCTTCGACGGCCGCGACGAGCTCGACGGCCACGTGCGGCGTTACAAGGCCAACCGCGATCTGCTGCTGGCGGGCCTGCCGGCGGCCGGCCTCGACCGGCTGACGCCGGCGCAGGGCGCCTTCTACCTCTATGCCGACGTCTCGCACCTCACCAACGACAGCCGCGACTTCTGCAAGCGCATGCTGGCGGAGGCGGGCGTGGCGACGACGCCGGGCGTCGATTTCGACCGCGCCCGCGGAGCGGGGACGCTGCGCATCTCCTTCGCGGGCTCGACGGCGGAAATGGAGGAGGCGGTGCGGCGCCTCAAGCAGTGGAGGCGGGTGTGATCCTTCGTGTCGTCGCGGCCGGCGTTGCCCTTCTCTGGTCGTGCACGGCGGGCGCCCAGCCGAGCTTCGACTGCGCCAAGGCATCGTCCGTCGTCGAGCGGGCGATCTGCGCCGATCCGAAGCTGGCCGCGGCAGATCGCGCGATGGCGACGGCGTATGGCGCGCTCTGGAACCGGCTGTCGGCGCCGGCGAAAGACCATCTGACCCAGGACCAGCTCCGCTGGCTGGCCAACCGGGCGAAGGCCTGCACGGGCGAGGCGGAAGACGTGGCGCGCTGCGTCGGGCAACGCTACGCCGCGCGCACGGCGACCCTGAAGGCCATGGGCGACGGTCCCTATCCCTTCGTGAGCGAGCAGACCTTGTTGAAGAGCGGCAAGGTCGGGGCGACGCGCTACGAGATCGATGCCAGCTATCCGCAGTTCGACGGGCCGGATGCCGACTTCTCGGCGGTCAACAAGACCTTCGCCGAGGCGGCACGACAGGGCGCCGACGATGCGGTTCCGGGCAAGGACGGCGGTGGCCCCGGCCTCGACCAGATCTGGACCTACCTGCAGAGCTTCGCGCTCTACCGGCCCGGGCCGCACGCCATCTCCGTCGCGACGACGTTCTACGTCTTCACCGGCGGCGCCCACGGATCGAGCGGCGTGACCGCGACGCTGGTCGACCTGCGCACCGGCCTCGGCGTGCGCCCGGCCGGCGTCTTCGCTGCCGGCTCGGGCTGGAAGCGGATCGTCACCGACATTGCCCGCGCCGACCTGCAGCGGCAATTCGTCGAGCGGCCGGGCTTCCCCGATGCGCTCGAGCCCGCCAGCTTCGACAAGCTCATGGGCGATGCCGACCGCTACCTCTTCAAGCCCGATTCGCTGGAGATCATCTTCAATCAGTACGACGTCGCCGCCTACGTCATGGGCCGCTACACCGTCGACATCCCCTACACCCGCCTGCGCTCCCTGATCCGCCCCGATGGCCCGCTCGGCCGTTGATGCTCGGGCGTTATTCGAATAGCTGGGAGCGCGGCTCCCCAGAGCCGCTCATGGGATGGCGTAAAGCCAAAGAAAGAGCGGCTCTGGAGAGCCGCGCTCCCAGCGGAATGATACCAAGTGGCGAAATTCGCAGATGCTCAATGCAGCTTGCGGCGGTCCCGCGTGGGGTCGGCGGCTGAAGGGGGCGGGGGGCGGCGCTCGACCGGGGGGACGGGGCCGGAATGGTGGCCGACCATGTGCCAGCCGCTGCCCAGGCGTACGAAGCTGTTGGTCGCCATGAGATGGCCCTCGGCCAGGATCTCGCGGCAGACCACGAGGGCGAGGCCGGCACGGCCGACCACCCATTCGTCGGTGCAGCGCACCCGGGGCGCCTCGGGATGGCCCAGGATACCGTGCCAGCTGCGCAGGATCTCGGACCGCTCGTAGAGGGGGGACTGACCCGGATGCAGGCAGATCATGGCGCCGGCCGGCGCCCAGAGCTGCTCCATCGCCTCGTAGTCGCGCTCGTTGAAGGCACGATAGAAGGCCCGATTGGCCGCGAGCACGGCATCGCGCTCGTCGTCGTCGAATTCCGCCATCATGGGCGGCAGGCGGGGCGTCCGGCGCGGCATTCGACCCTCGAAACTCCTCGGTTGCGCAGGCTAGGATTAGCCGACAGAGAGGAAGCATCCAACCGCCGAGAAGGCCAATGTCCATACCCAAGCTCGAGTTCCCGCCGTTCCATCTGCCGCCCGAAGCGGAAGAGCTGCGCGTCGAGGTCCGCGCTTTCCTCCACGAGGCGCTGCCCAAGATAAAGTCGGAGGATCGCTTCGCGAGCTGGAACACGTTTTCACCGGAGTTCAGCCGCGAGCTCGGCAAGCAGGGCTGGATCGGCATCACCTGGCCGAAGAAATACGGCGGCTCGGAGAAGAGTTTCCTCGAACGCTACGTCGTGACCGAGGAGCTGCTCGGCAACAGCGCACCGGCCGGCGCCCACTGGGTCGCCGACCGCCAGTCCGGCCCGCTGCTGCTGCGCTTCGGCAACGAGGAGCAGCGCCAGGCGATCCTGCCGCGCATCGCCGCCGGCGAATGCTTCTTCTCGATCGGCATGAGCGAGCCGGACTCGGGCTCGGACCTCGCCTCGGTGCGCACGCGCGCCGAGCCGGTGCCGGGCGGCTTCCGCGTCAACGGCACCAAGGTCTGGACCTCGGGCGCGCATCGCAACCACTACTGCATCGCGCTGGTCCGCACCTCGGGTCAGCACGGCGACCGCCACAAGGGGCTGAGCCAGATCCTGGTCGACCTCAAGACGCCCAACGTCAACATCCGGCCGATCATCAACCTCGCCGGCCGCCACGACTGGAACGAGGTCACGTTCAACGATGCCTTCATCCCCGAGAGCTGCCTGATCGGCAACGAAGGCGACGGCTGGCTGCAGGTCACCAGCGAGCTGGCGTTCGAGCGCTCGGGCCCCGAGCGCTTCATGCAGAACTACTACATCCTGCGCGAGCTGGTGCGCGTGCTCGGTCGTCAGCCGGCCAAGCGCGCGGCGGCGATCCTGGGCCGCCTCATCGCGCGGCTGTGGACCCTGCGCCAGATGTCGGTCGCGGTGGCCGGCATGATGCAGGGCGGCAAGTCGCCCGCGATCGAGGCGTCGCTGGTCAAGGATCTCGGCACGATCTACCAGCAGGACCTGCCGGAGATTGCCCGCGTGCTCGCGGAGAGCGACGCCACGACGGAAGACGACCTCGCCGATTTCCTCGACGTGGCGCAGTACGCCACGATGATGGCGCCGAGCTACACCATCCAGGGCGGCACGACCCAGGTCCTGCGCGGCATCGTCGCGCGCGGGCTGGGGCTGCGCTAGCGGGATCACATAGAGCTTCGTGACGGAGATTCAGATGGATCGCGAAACGCGCGAAATGCTGCTCGAGACCGCCGACCGCTTCTTCACCGGGCGCTGCGGCAAGGACATCGTCAACGGTGTCGAGAAGGGCGTGTGGCCCGCCGATTTCTGGAAGGAGATCGAGGAGATGGGCCTGCCGATGATCGCCGTCCCCGAGGACAAGGGCGGCGCGGGCGGGACGCTGGCCGACATGCTGGCGCTGCTGCGGCTCGCGGGCTCGCACGCCGTGCCGGTGCCGCTCGCCGAGACCGCGCTCGCCAACCTGCTGGTGGCGTCCGCCAACGGCGTGCCGGCGACCGGCACCAGCACGCTGGCGCTGGGCAAGGTGACGTTCAACGGCAACCGCCTCAGCGGCAAGGTCGATCGCGTGCCGTTCGCCGCGGTCGCCGACCGCTTCGTCACGGTGGCCAACGCCAACGGCAAGCCGATGGTCGCCGTCGTCGCGGCCGGCAATGTCAGCATCAACGAGGTGCCGACCCATGCCGGCGAGCCCTACGGCACGGTGACGTTCGACAATCCGGCCTGTGAGTTCGCCGGCGCCTCGCCGGTCGGGCTCGATCGCGCCGTCGAGCTGGCCGCGCTGGTGCGTGCCATGCAGATGGCGGGCGCGGCCGACAAGGTGCTGGCGATCGCCGTCGAATATTCCAAGCAGCGCGTGCAGTTCGGCCGGCCGATCTCGACCTTCCAGGCGATCCAGCACATGCTGGCCGAGCTGGCGAGCCTGGTCGCCGCGACCATCGCGTCCGCCGAGGCGGCGGCGCGCGACGCCGACGAGGGCGGGCTGGAGGAGGGCGGCCGGTTCTCGATCGCCGCGGCCAAGAGCCAGGCCTCTGACTTCGCCCAGCGCATCGCCGCCATCGCCCACCAGTCGATGGGCGCGATGGGCTTCACCCACGAGCACGTCCTGCATCATTACACGCGGCGGCTCTGGGTGTGGCGGCGCGACTTCGGCAGCGAGAGCTTCTGGGGCGAGAAGATCGGCACCGCCTTCGCCAAAGCCGGCCCGCAGGCGCTGTGGCCGGCCCTGACCTCGAGCCAGTACGCGGCCTGAGTCTTGCACAGGCGACGGAGATGTCTGCCGCGTCCATTCCTGTCGTTCTGAGAGGTTGTGAGTCTTTCGGCCTTTCACTGCACACCCGCCTCACCCTGAG
>CAMFJT010000109.1 GCA_945957125.1 uncultured Rhodospirillales bacterium
CCGAGGCATCGGCACCGCGCTGATCGAGCACTGCGTCGCCGTCGCCCGCGCGCTCGGCCACCGGTCCCTCTATCTGACGACCTATCGAGACGTTGCCTGGAACAAGCCGTTCTACGAGCGTCGCGGCTTCACCGAGGTGGAGCGCGGCGCGTTGAACCGGACCTTGCGCGAGGTGCTGCTTTCGGAAGTGAGCCACGGCCACCCGGTCTGGCGGCGCGCGGTGATGCGGCGGTGACGTTCTTCCACGCCATCGCCAGCGCGCTCTTCATCGTCGTCTCGTCCGCCGCCGGCAGATGGATCATCGTGTAGCCGCGCTGGCCCCAGGTGCCGGCGACCGGCGTGAAGATCGCGGGCTCGGCGGCAACCAGCATCTCCTGCTGTTCCGGCGTCAGCTTGACCGTTGCCGAATCCGGTCCCTTGAATCCCATCGACGCGAAGACCTTGCCGGCGGCGCGGAAGTCGGGATGACCGCCATGCCTGCCCTCCGTCGCACCGTGGAACGACAGCGCCAACCCGGCAAACGCAGCCGGCGTCATTCAGCGGCTACCGCCAGGCCCATCTGCTCGCAGGTCGGCGCCACGTCGGAAACCGTCGCGCGGCGCATGTCGCGGCGCCAGCGCTGATCGTCGAAATCCATGCCCCGATGCATCGTGCAGCGGTCGTCCCAGATCACGAGATCGTTGACCCGCCAGCGATGGCTATGGACGAACTGGCGCTGCGTGCCGTGCGCGATCAGCTCGTCGATCAGCGCGCGCGCCTCGCCGTCGGGCAGGCCGCGGATCGTGCCGGCATGGCTGGCGACATAGAGGCTCATGCGGCCCGAGTCGGGCAGCCGGCGTGCCAGCACCTGCGGCACCGGCTCGAACGCCCGGCGTTCGCTCTCGTCGAAGTCGCTGAAGCCCAGCCGCGCCCGCGAGGTCATCAGCGAATGATAGGCGACCAACCCGTCGAGCCGGCGCTTCGTGGCCTCGGGCAAGGCATCGTAGGCCGCGCGCATGTCGGCGAACTCGGTCTGCCCGCCGATCGGCGGAATCGAGCGGGCATGCAGCATGGAGCAATAGGCCGGCAGGCGCTTGAACGAGGAATCGGTGTGCCACAGGCGGTTGCCGAGATTGTACAGCCGCTGGCGATCGTTGGTGTCGAGCACGCGGCTCTCGGCATCGAGGTTGCTCACGTCGGCGAGGTTCTCGTGCAGGCGCAGCTTGTGGTCCTTGCGCGCCTTGAACACTGTCGTCTCGAGCGGCCCGAAATGGCGCGCGAAATCGAGCTGGCTGTCGTCGGTGAAGGCCTGGTCGGGAAACACCAGCACGGCATACTTCGTGAAGGCCGCACGGATCGCGGACAGGTCCTCGGCGGCCAGCGGACGGGAGAGATCGACATCGCCCACTTCGGCGACGAAGTCCGCGGTGACGGGCTGGACGGTGATGGCCAAGGTTTCCTCCTGATCCTGTGTTCGATCGTGATTGGACCACCGAAGACCCCTCATCGCAAATGGCATTCATGAAACGCCTGGCCTGTCTTCTCGCGATTTTGCTGCTCGGCATTGCCGGCGTCGCCCGCGCCGCGCCGCTCGACAACAGCGACGGCTTCTGGAGCGAGTGGACCGAGGCGACCTTCGAGCGCGCGGCCCGCGAGAGGAAGTTCGTGATCGTGTCGTTGCAGAGCTGGTGGTGCCCGTGGTGCCTGACCATGAACCGCGAGACCTGGGCCGACCCCGCGGTCCGCGCCGAGCTCAAGGAGCATTTCATCCCGGTTCATGTCGACCAGGACAGCCGGCCCGACATCTCGCAGCGCTACGAGCGCTGGGGCTGGCCGGCCACCGTCATCTTCGGGCCCGACGGCACGGAGATCGTCAAGCTGCGCGGCTTCTATTCGCCCAGGTTCTTCATCCCGGTGCTGAAGGAGACGGTGAAGGACCCCTCGCCGGTCGACTACGGCAATCCGGGCGGACCCGAGCGTGGGCGCACGCTTGCCACTGGTCTCGCCTCCGGGCAGCGCGACGCCATCCTCGCCTTCATGGACAAAGCCTACGATCCGCTCCATGGCGGCTGGAGCAAGAGCAAGCTGGTCGACGGGCCGACGCTCGGCTGGTTCCTCGATCGCGCCAAGGCCGGCGACGCCCAGGCGGCGGAACGCATCCGGCGCACGCTGACGGCGATGACCGCGCTGATCGACGGCGACAGCGGCGGCATCAGCCAGGTCACGCTGGCGCCCGACTGGTCGAAGCCCTCTCTCGAATTCCCGATGTTCGCGCAGCAGGCCGCGCTGACCGCCTATGCCCGCGCGGCAGTGCTGTTCGGCGAACCCGCCTATCGCGCGGCAGCCGACCGGATCTACGGCTTCCTCGAGTCGAAGCTCGCGGGCCCGGGTGGCGGCTTCCATGCCTCGATGGGCATGGCCGAGGGCCAGCCCGGCGTCGACAAGCGTCAGTATGCCCGCGAGAGCGGCCAGGCGATCCAGGGCCTTGCCGCCTACCATGACGCGACAGGCAACAGGCAGGCCCTGTCGCTCGCCGTCGCGGCGGCCGACTGGGCATTGCGCGAGCGCGCCCTGCCCGGCGGCGGGTTTCGCCATGCCGAGCAGGACAGGGGCGGCCCCTACCTCGCCGACACCGTCGAGATGGGCGCCGCGCTTCTCGCGCTGCATCGCTCGACCGGCGAGCGCAAATGGCTGTCGGCGGCGATGGCGGCCGGCGACTTCATCGCCGCGACGTTCGTCGATCCGAAGACCGGGGGCTTCGTCGCCTCGGCCTCGGCCGATGCCAAGCACTTGCCCAAGCCGGTCAAGCAGCGCGAGGACAACGTCGCGACGACACGCTTCTTCACCCTGCTTGCCGCCTACTCCGGGTCGGCGCGCCATCGCGAGATCGCCGAGGCCGGGATGGGCTATCTCGCCTCTCCGGCGGTGGTGGACGCCTACGCCTTCCTGCCCGACGTGCTGCTGGCCGAAGAGGAACTGCGCAACGAGCCGGTGCACGTGACCGTCGTCGGCGCCAAGGCAGATCCGCGCAGCGCCGCGCTCTACGCCGCCGCGCTGGCCTATCCGCTGGGCTACAAGCGCGCCGAATGGTGGGACAAGGCCGAGGGCCCGCTCGTCAACCCCGACGTCGATTATCCGGACTATCCCGACGGCCCCGCCGCCTTCGCCTGCACGCGCAACTTCTGCTCCCTGCCGGTGACCGACCCCGCCGCGATCCCCGCCCAGCTCGACCGCCTGCAGCGCGGCACGGAGAAGTAGGCTCCCTTCATTCTCCTCCCGATCTTCATGGCGAGGAAAACTGGACGAGGGATTTCGTCCTATACTCGCCGGCATGATCGAGAAGCAGGAAGTCCAGGAACTCTTTCCCACCCCCCTCTGGATCGTCGACCTCCGGCCGGCCGAGGCGATGCCCTTCAATGCCATGCTGAAGGCCGAGATCGAGCGGCTGATCGAACCGCGAGCCAAGGTTCCGGCCGGCAGCAACTGGCAGACGCCGCAGGACCTGCACAAGCGACCCGCCTTCGCCGATTTCGTGAAGCTGGTCGAGACGGCGGCACGCGGCGTCGCCCGCTTCCTGCAGATCGACCAGTATCCGATGACGATCACCGGCTGCTGGGCCAACATCAATCCGCCCGGCGCCTATCATCCGACGCATCACCATCCGAACAACTATCTCAGCGGCGTGTACTACGTCGCCGTGCCGCCGGTCGGCTCGCGCATCCAGTTCCAGGATCCGCGCCCGTCGATGATCATGCCCCGCCCGCGACAATACACGCGGATGACCGCCAACGGCGCCGATGCGCAGAGCAAGGAGGGCCGGCTGCTGATGTTCCCGTCGTGGGTGAAGCACACCGTGCCGGCCAACGACGGGCAGACCGATCGCATCAGCGTCTCGTTCAACCTGATGTTCACCAGCTTCACCGAGACGATGGCCTCGCCGATGTGGGATGCGACGGCCGGCAAGGAGAGCCCGTGAGGCGGCGGCAGGGTTGAGGCCGTCGCGCCGAGAATCCATTTGCGCTCCCTGCGTCCGCCGGTGGTAGGATCGTCGCGGGGCACGACCACGTGGGGGTGACGATGCGGCGGAGCTGGGGACTTGCGTTGCGTCGCAGCCTGCAAGGGCTGGCGACCTTGCTGCTGCTCATCGCGGCTGCGGGAACGACGCAGGCCTGGGCGAGGGAAGTTCCGGGCTCGGGCGGCAATGTCGCGGGGTGGCGGCTCAGCGCCTATATGAGCGACTCGACCGGAAAGTTCACGCACTGCGCCATCTCCGCGCCCTATCGCAGCGGCATATCGATGATCTTCGCCGTGTCGGACGACTTCTCCTGGCGTGTCGGATGGACGGCCGAGGGCTGGAACCTGCAAACCGGCCAGTCGGTCGACCTCGAGATGTATTTCGACGGCATCGGCCCCTATCGCGTCACTGCAAAGGCGACCACCGCTCGCCTCGTCCTGGCGGAGCTCTCGGGCACCACGGCCATCTTCGATGCGTTCCGCAAGGGGTATGTGCTGACCGTACGGACTCTGGGCAACAAGTACGCCTTCAACCTCGACGGCACTTACGCGGCCCTCTCGGAGGTGCTCGATTGTGCCCGGCGCTATGCCAACGCACCGAGCCTCGCCCCACCGCCGATGACGGGAGCACGGCCTTCCGTTGCGCCTTCGCCCGGGCTCGCTGCGGTGACCGCGGAACAAAAGATCGAGGCGACTACCCTGGTGGCGAATATCCTGGGCCAAGGCGACCTGGCGAACTTCAAGATCCTGACGGCGAAGGAGCGCAAGGAGCTGGATGACAAGGGGGCCTTCGAGAGCTGGCATGTGATCTGGCATGCGGACGGCGTCCTCGGCATGCTGAGGATCGTGCCGAAGGGGCTCGTCAAGTCGAGCAGTGAGCTCGCCACGACTCTGCTGGCCGACGACGCGCGCGGCTGCAAGGGCAAGTTCGCTTCCGGAACGACACCCGACGGGGACGGCAGGAACGTCGTCAGATTGTTCACCGCGTGCAACGAGAAGAGCGACTCCTACGAGATTCGCTACACCGTGGTACCGCTGGACGATGGCGGCCAGTATGTGTTCGGCACGATCGGCAAGTCGAGGGACGGGGAGCGCTCCGAGGCCATTAGCAAGGCCGACCAGCTTCTGAGGACGGCGGTCCAGCAGGTGCTGAAAAAGTAGCGGCGTCGTCGCCGCCCTCGCGAACGCCGGCTTCGTTCATCCGATGCCCTTGGTTCATCCGATGCCTTGGCCGGCCCGCGGGCGTCTCGCCCGCCCATGATCATATGGCAGCAGCCCTCCCGCCATCGGCCGTGCTATACCGCGCCGGAAAGGGGAGAGAAGCCCTGACATGACAAACGCGACAATGAAGGACCGCTACGGCAACGCGTTGAGCACGGGCTCGGCGACGGCGCGCGACGCCTACGTCCGGGGCGTCGACAGCTTGATGGCCGCCACCGCCGGCACCGACACCGCCTTCGCCGAGGCGGTCGCGGCCGACGAGGGCTTCGCCCTCGCCCACATCTCGCTCGCTCGCGCCAAGCAGCTCCTGGGCCGCGGCCACGAGGCCAAGGCACCGCGGGCCCGCGCGCTCGAGCTGGCTGCCGGCACGACACCGCGCGAGCAGAGCCATATCGCCATCTTCGACCGGATCCTGACCGGCCAGGGCGAGGCCGCCCTCGCGGCGATCCGCGAGCACATCAAGAGCTGGCCGCGCGACGCCATGGCCCTCGCGCCGGCGACCAGCGTGTTCGGCCTGATCGGCTTCTCCGGCAAGGTGGGCCGCGAGGTCGAGCAGCTCGCCATCCTCGAGCCGCTCGAGAAGGAGTACGGCGACGACTGGTGGTACCGCACCCAGCTCGCCTTCGCGCAGATCGAGCTCGGCCAGCTCGATGCGGGCGAGCGCAACATCGATGCCGCGCTCGCGGGCTTTCCGAAGAGCGCACACGCCGCCCATATCCGCGGCCATCTGTTCTACGAGCGCGGCGAGCGCGAGGCGGGCCTCGCCTTCCTCGTCGACTGGATGAAGGACTATCCGCGCGACGGGCTGATGCACTGCCACAACAACTGGCACATGGCGCTGTGGTCGATGGAGACCGGCCGCCACGAGGACGCCTGGCGGATCTACGACGATGCGCTGCGGCCTGGCGCCGCCTGGGGGCCGCAGGTCAACGTCGCGACCGACGGGCCCGCCTTCCTGCTTCGTGCCGAGATGGCGGGCCAGGAGCGCCGCCCCGAGCTGTGGCGCGAACTCGCCGACTACGCCACACAGTGGTTCGGCCGGCCGGGCCTCAGCTTCGTCGACATGCACACGGTGCTGGCCTACGCCATGGCCGGCGACGACGAGAAGCTCGCCGCATTCGGCGACAATCCGCGCGGCGCGGCCGGCGACATGGTGCCATCGATGGCCCGCGGCTTCGCGGCCTTCGCCCGCGGCGACTGGGAGACCGCCGTCGACCAGCTCGAGCCGCTGCTGGCGACCCATGAGCGCCTCGGCGGCAGCCGCGCGCAACGCGACCTGCTGGAGTACGCCGTGACGACGGCCAGGCTCCGCGCCGGACGGCGCGACGAAGCCCGCCGCCACATCGAGGCCCGCCGCCCGCACAACGCGAAGGTGGGAGGCTTCCCGCTCGCGGGGCTGTAGTCGCCGGTACCGCGCCGCTGCGAGTGTGTGAATTTCGATTCAAGAGAGATTTCTGCTGGGAGGGCGGCTCTCCAGAGCCGCTCATTCTTCGGTCTTGCGCGATCCCATGAGCGGCTCAGGAGAGCCGCGCTCCCAGCTATTCGAAAGATTCACAGGCTCGGAGAGGCGCGGTCCCAGCATCCGAACGCCTCTATGCGCCGAGCCCGAACTCCTCGGCGATCAGCTCGTACGAGCGCTTGCGCCTGGCGAAGTCGAAACAGATCGTCACCAGCATGATCTCGTCGACTTGGTAGCGCCGCGCATGCTCCTCGATGCCCGCACGTACCGTCTTCGGCGAGCCGGTGACGCCGCGGCGACGCATTGCCGTCATGAAAGCCCGTGTCCGCGGGTCCTTCTCCGCCTCCAGCGCCTCCTCGACCGGCGGGAACGGGCCGGGCTCGTTGCCGGTGCGCAGCCGCATCGCCCACAGCTCGCGACTCTTCGACAGCTGGTCGGCCTCCGCGTCGGTCTGCGCGCACATCACGCCCATCGCCATCATGGCCTGCGGCCGAGGATGGAGCGCCGACGGCCGGAAATGGGCGCGGTAGGCGCGGGTCACGCCATCGCCGCCGTCGGGATTGATGAAGTGGGCAAAGCAGAACGGCAGGCCGAAATGCGCCGCCAGCGCGGCACTGTCGTCGCTCGAGCCGAGCAGCCAGACATCGGGCGTGGTCGGGCCTGCCGGCTGCGCCGTCACGCCGCGCGCACCATGGCTATCGGGCAGCGCGTCGTGCAGCCAGGCCACGAGATCGCTCACCTGCACCGGATACTCGGACGGGTCGCTCCAGTTCGGCTTGCCGGCCGCGAGCACGCGCATGGTGCGCTGGTCGCTGCCCGGCGCGCGCCCGATGCCGACATCGATGCGGCCGGGGAACAGCGTCTCCAGCATGCGGAAGTTCTCGGCCACCTTGTACGCGCTGTAATGCGGCAGCATCACGCCGCCCGAGCCGATCTTCATACGCTCCGTCAGGCCGGCGACGCGGGCGATCAGCACCTCGGGCGTCGAGCCTGCCAGCGCCTGGCTGCTGTGATGCTCGGCCAGCCAGTAGCGATGGTAGCCCAGCCGATCGCAAAGCTGCGCCAGCTCGAGCGTCTCGCGCACTGCATCCGCGGCCGTGCCGCCCTTGCGGATCGGCGACTGGTCGAGGACGGAGAGGCGCAAGGTCAAGGTCCGAAGTCCTTCATCGCTGGGAGCGCCAATCTCGCAGGCGTCGCCTCGTTCGTACCACGGGCGCTCCGGCAAGACGATGACGCGCCGGGAGCGAAGCGAAGGCGCGACCGGGCGGACACTTCTTGTCGCCAGACGGCCGCCCACAACTCATCGTCGGCATCGGCATCTCGCACCGGGCGAGCCCCGGAACAAGGTCGCCACTCTTCATGCTCCTCTCCTCCGATCAGAGAAGAGGAGCATGGACTCTGTCGCGTCCCGGATGTTCCCCGGACAGCCCTGCGTACTGGCGGTGTTTTCAGGGCTTGCTCAGACGACGTCCGCGCCATCACCCGGAGGCGGTCTGTCAGGACCTCGCATCGCTGCGCGCGTATGCCATTGGCCGACGACCACCCCTCCGCAACCCGGGCAGCGGTACCGTTCGGTGCTGCTGTCGATGGGGTGATCGCGCCAGGGCAATCGATCCTCGCGCACGTCGGAGATCTGCCAGCCGCACCGGCTGCATGTCAGGGACACGCGCGTGATGACACTGCCCGGCGCAATGCGCTCGACCGGTTCCAGCGCGAGGCTGCCGCGCGTCCGGCATACTTCGGGCGGTACGGCGGACCAGCGCTGGACCACACGCTGGCACCGGAAGACCGCGGTGGCGAAGCATCGCTCGACTGCAGATGGCGGGACCTTCGGGCGAGCGTATCGCCGGCATCTCGGGCAGTAGACGGTAACGACCAGACCGGCATCGATGACATGGCCCAGAGTGTGGAACGGCATGCCCTTGAGCCGATAGCGCGGCATTGGTTCAAGTGGCGAGCTTGCCTGCTGCGGCAGGTCCTCACGAACGACTTTGCGAGGCGAGAGAGGTCCGGCCAGCCGGGCGATCTGCTGTAGCCGCAATATCCTGTGAGGATGCCGCTGCGGCTGGTCGCGTGGATCGTACTGCAGGCCGTTTCCTGCCGGATCTTCGAAAGCGAGCTGGCCTTCACGTCCGCACAGGCAACAACTGAATGTCGTCGCCCGCGTGTCGCGATCGTCGGCAACCCGAAGGTCGACGAACCGCAAGCACGGGCGGCACACCACCCACGCCTGCCCCATCACAGCCCGCAGCTCCCGGAAGGAATAGAGCCTGTAGGGGTTGAGGCCGGCCATGGAGGCGCTTCCGCAAGATCTCCGCCCGGCCCCGACCTAATCGCCCGACGATGCGTCGCCGACGGCACCGATCGGCGGCGAGACCGTGAGGCCCCTTACGAAGACTGCAGCTTCGTCCGCCGTCTCGAGCACGAACCAATCGATGGCCGCGGCACCACAGCGGCAGACCACGGGCAGACGCACGACCTCGCGCCTGTCGCGGGGGTGGACTGGCAGGTCCGCCAGGTCGAGAGGCGTTCTCCGCGCGCATCGACGGCAACGCATCCCAAGGAAGAGGTTCGCCGTCCTGAACAGCGAAGCGACAGTTTCGCCGCGTTGAGCCATTCGCATTTTCGCCTCTCGCTTTGGGTGTGGCGGATCGGGGCTTCAAGGGTCGAATTCGCCGTCATCAGCCCGGCGCTCGACCTCGGCGCGCTCGCCATCGGCGATCATCCATGCGGCCACGACCTGCGGTCGATCAGGATCGGTGTTGGGTTGGAGCGTGCACATGATGTCCTCCAAGGTCGCGGGCAGACGACAGGTAAACCGACTCGGCCAATGAGAACAATAAGAGAACATTGGGCCATGGCATTTTCGCTCTAATGGCGTCGTGTCCTGTATCGGACGCGCGATATCTGGGCCCCGTCGCTCTTCTCGGCCGCCTGGATTGCCGGCAGACGGACACGGGCTAAGCTCTTCCCTGTGAGCAACCTCTATCGTCTCGACGTCAGCCCCACCGACCTCGCTCGCCAGTTCGGCGTCGATCGGCTGCCGGGCCTGTCGGCCCCGTCACCCGTACGACCGGGGGAGCCTGGGTTGATCGTGCGCGGCAGTGCGGAGAAGCGCTCGATGCATATCGCGCAGTGGGGCTTTCCGCGGCCCGGCCCCAAGGTCGAACCGTCACCCGTAAATCTTGTTGCCGACCTCACCAACCCGATGTGGGAAGGCATGGCACCGGATCCGCGCTATCGATGCCTCATTCCGGCTTCGGCGCTCGGCCAGCCCGACGGGCCGAAGGGCTGGATGACCCGCACGTGGTTCACGATTCCCGATTGGCCGGTGTTCGCGCTGGCGGGTTTCTGCCGCAACGTACCCGAATGGGGCGCCGTCTATGCGGCAATGACGGGCGAAAGCAACGCACTGGTGAAGCCGCTCAACGACCGCACGCCGATCATCCTCGCGCCGGAGGAATACGACCTGTGGCTCACCGCCTCGATTCGGGACGTGATCGGCTTCCAGTTTCGTCTCCCCTTCCCCGCAGGACGGATGGCGATGGAACGGACCGACGAACTCTGGGTGCCGCTCGGCAAGCGCAGCAACCGGCCACGCCGCAAACAGGAAGGATCGCGCCTTGTGTAACCTCTACACCGTCCGAAAGAGCGTCGAGGAAGTCGCTCGCCATTTCGGCGTCACGCCTCCGACCTCGTTTCCCAACGTGCCGGCCGAGGCCTATCCCGGCACACCGGGCCTGGTGATCCGCGAGGAGAACGGACAGCGCATCCTCCAGTCGATGACCTGGGGATTCCCGCTCAAGCTCTCCTTCCAGACACCCGAGTCGAAGCCCAAGCCGGTCAACAACATCGCCGATCTCAACAAGAACATGTGGAAGGGCCTGGCCACCAAACCGCAATGGCGCTGCCTTATCCCCGTGACGCATTTCGCAGAAGCGGAAGGCCGGAAGGGCTCGAAGACGCGGACATGGGTCAACATCAAGGATCACCCGATCATCGCGTGGGGCGGCCTGTGGCGGAACAGCTCGGAATGGGGGCCGGTCTATTCGGGCGCAATGACCGACTCCAATACCGCGATCGTGCCGCTGCATGATCGCATGCCGGTGTTGCTGCTCGAGGACGAGTGGGACAGGTGGCTCAATGGGTCGTTCGACGACCTCTTGGCCTTCCAGGAGCGCGAGTTCCCGAACGAGTTGATCGAGATGGAGCGGACGTCGGAACTATGGGTGAAGCCCAAGGCCAAGGCCTGACAACAGGAACGATGGCAGTTTGCCAACGGTCGCCACATCGGACTGCGCATCATGGGTTCTTGCCGTGGAGCGAATCTCGGCGGGGTACTCGCCCGATGCAGCAGCGGGAGCTGGGACCTGGGTCGCGGGATCACTCTCCAATAAGTTGAGAATTATCCCGGCCCTTCGCCTCGATCGCGCTCAGAGGCCCTTCTTGCCCATGGCGAGGAACTTGTCCTGGCGCTGGCGGCGCAACGTGTCGGGGTCGAGGTCGACGAGCTGGCCGAGCGCTTCGGAGACGACCTTGCCCACGGTGTCGATCGTCTCGTCGGGCGAACGGTGTGCGCCGCCCATCGGCTCGGGAATGACGTCGTCGATCACGTCGAGCTTCTTGAGATCCTGTGCGGTGACCTTCATCGCCTCGGCGGCGTCCTGGGCGTTGGCGTTGGAACGCCACAGGATCGAGGCACAGCCCTCCGGCGTGATCACCGAATAGACCGCGTTCTCCAGCATGAAGACCTTGTCGGCCGAAGCGATGGCGAGCGCGCCGCCCGAGCCTCCCTCGCCGATCACCACGCTCACCAGCGGCACGCCGATGGCGAGACAGGTGTCGATCGAGCTGGCGATCGCCTCGGCCTGGCCGCGCGCCTCGGCATCGAGGCCGGGATAGGCGCCGGGCGTATCGACCAGCGTCACGACGGGAAGCTTGAACCGGTCGGCGAGCTTCATCAGGCGCTGCGCCTTGCGGTAGCCCTCCGGCCGCGGCATGCCGAAATTGTGCTTGATGCGCGAATCGGTGTCGTCGCCCTTCTCCTGGCCGACGACCACGATGCTGCGGCCGTTCAGCCGGCCGATACCGCCCACGATGGCGAAGTCCTCGCCGAAGGCGCGGTCACCGGCGAGCGGCTGGTAGTCGGCGATCAGCCGGTCGATGTAACGCTGGGCGTGCGGCCGCTCGACGTGACGCGCCACCTGAACCCGCTGCCACGGCGTCAGCTTGGCGTAGGTCGTGCGCAACAGCCGCTGCACCCGGTCCTGCAGGCGCATGACCTCGTCGGCGACGTCAACGTCGCCGGAATTCGGCAAATGGCGAAGCTCGGCAATCTTGCTTTCCAGCTCCGCGACCGGTTTCTCGAACTCGAGATATGTCGTCATGCGGGGTCAGGTGTCGCCCGGCTCCCGAGACCTGTCAACCGGCCGGGGCCGACGTCGCCGCGCCAGCGGATGCTTGTCCTGCACCAGGGCGCGCAGCTTTTCGTCCAGCACGTGGGTGTAGATCTGCGTCGTGGCGATGTCGGCGTGGCCGAGCATGAGCTGCACGCTGCGCAGGTCGGCGCCGCCTTCGAGCAGGTGGCTGGCGAAGGCGTGACGCAGGACATGCGGCGAGACGCGCGCAGGATCGATGCCGGCAGCCAGCGCCGCCTCCTTCAGCAGCTGGGCGAAGCGCTGGCGGGTGAGATGGCCGGTGCGCCCGCGCGACGGGAAGAGATAGCGGGACGTCTCGTTCTCCGAGAGCATGATAGATCGGACATGCAACCAGGAGGCGATCGCGGCGCGGGCCGGGTCGGACAGCGGCACCATGCGGTCCTTCTCGCCCTTGCCGCGCACCACAAGCACCGTCGGATCACGCTCGACCGCGGCGAGCGGCAGCGTCACCAGTTCCGAGACACGCAGGCCGGTGCCGTAGAGGATCTCCAGCAGCGTCGCCAGCCGGCCGCCGTCGGCGCCGCCCGTTGCCTGCGCCGCCTCGATCAGCCGGTCGACCTCGGCGCGCGCGAGGACCTTGGGCAGAGGGCGGCCCAGCCGGGGGGCGTCGAGCGTGCTGGCCGGGTCGTCCTCGCGCATCCTTTCCGCGAGCAGGAAGCGGAAAAACTGTCGGATCGCCGAGAGCTTTCGCGCCACGGTGCGTGGTGTCATGCCGACATACGAGAGCGATTTGAGGTACGCGCGCAGGGCCTCGGTGTCCGCGGCGGCCGGTTTCTGCCGCCGCCGCGCGAGAAACTTCTGGAGGTCGTCGAGATCCGCTGCATAGGCCGCGAGCGTGTTGCGCGAGGCGCCGCGCTCGGCCTGCAGCATCTCGAGAAATGCCTCGACCTCCCGAGTCCGCTCGGGTTTCGGCTTTTTCTTCACAGGCCGTGCGCGATGGCGACTTCGATCGCGAACAGCCGCGCCGCCTGCTCCTCGCCGACCTCTCGGACGGCACGCACGATCGTGCCGACGGCGGCGGGATGAAGGTCGGTCAGCGCCGTCTCGCCGATCGCGACCGAGGCCAGCAGCGCGGTCTCCGCGCGCCGACGCCCGGCCACGGCGGCCTGCAAGGCCTGCGCTGTCGCGCCGGACAACGCGATTCCACGCACGCCGGCCGGCGGCGCCTGCGGCAGCAAGGCCACGTCCGCCGGCATCGCGTCCGTGGCACGCAGCAGTTCGGACAAGACGTAGCCGCGGACCGGGGCGCGGGCCGGATCGTCCTGCTGCATCAGGTCGTACCAGCGCTCGACCTCTTCGGCCGAAAGCCGATGGGCCTCGTCGACTCCGGCGACGGCGATCAGCGGCAGCATGTGCTCCACGGCCAGGACGGCGCGGGCATTGCTCGCGACCGCCGACAGCGCGAGCTTCATCCACGCCCGGGTCGACGTCCTGTCGCCGAGCAGGAGCAGCCCGCGGATCGCCTCCTGCGCGACGTTGGCGTATTCGGGCCTGGCCGGCAGGGTCAGCAGGCTGGACGCGCTGGCGCGCGCGACGGTCGCGAACAGCGGGCTGCCGCGGAATTCGCCGTAGACCGCGGCCAGCGACCGCATGACCTCGTCCGGATTGCTGGCATTGCGCGCGGCAGCCACGAGCCGCGCGCGCCGCGCCATGGCTGCAGGCAGAGAGGCGCCCTCACGCACGGCCTGGACATAAAGGTCGCTGAGCCGCGTTGCCTCGACGATTGCCGAGGCCTCGCCGCGCTCGGCTGCCTCGATCCGGGCCACGATCGGCAGCGAGCGGTCGGCGACGACGGCGCGGATCATCGGCGGGTCGTTGGACTGCAGCGCCGCAAAGGGCGGACGAACGCCCGCGAGCGCGAACATCACCATCGCCGGTCCGTCCAGCGGTCCCGCCGGCACGCCGGCCGCCGGCTGCCCGCTCGCCACGCTCTGCAGCAACACGGCAAGCTGCGGATCGGTGGCGCGCATGTCCGGCGCAGCGGCCAATGCGCCGGCACTGTCGCCTGCGATGCCCTGGCAGGCCGCCAGCGCACGCGCCGCAAAGGCGGGAATCAGGCCATTGGCCGTCACGACGGCGCAGGCACTGGCAGCCTCGCCCGACAGCATCAGCGCATTGGCCGTCAGGGTGGCGACGGCGGGATCGCCATAACCCCCGGCGGAGCGCACCATCTCGTTCAGGTTCTCGCCCTCGCCCATCGCCGCCAGGCGCTCGACCTTGCGCCGGAACAGCGTCGGCTCGGGACTGCCGTCCGCCGCCGGCGGCGCGAGCTCGCTCACCATCACGCGAAATTGCAGGTCGCGCAGCGCCCGGCTCCGCGGACCGGCGGGCAGGGCCGCCACCAGCCGCTTGGCCGTCGCCAGGCTCGTCCCGCTCCACGCCTCCGTCGGCAGGCCGCCGGTGCTTGGCCTCAGGAATCCGGTCGGTACGTCGTCCCGGCCTTGCGCCCCGGCCGACAGGCTGCCCGCTGCAAGCGCAACAAGCACCAGGAGGCTAGCGCGCGAGACGTTCATTCGGCACGGGCACCTCGAAATGCTTCAGCGGCGGCCGCGGTTCGATCACGGCCAGCACCACCAGGCCACCCAGCAGGAGGCAAAGCACGACGATGATCGCCAGCGGTCCGAGCCGGATGGCGGGGAGCTGCAGAAGGCTCCTGGAGCGGAAGAGGGGCACGCGACGCAACCTACCCGTCCTCCCGCGAAGCGGCAACGACGGCGGCCCGTTCGCTTGAATCAAGCGGCGGAATGGGCGACATGCAGAGGCTCGAACGGATCATGGACGCTTCCCCCCCTCTTACGCTTCCGCGCACGGTAGCGCTCGTCGGATTGATGGGCGCCGGCAAGAGCGCGATCGGCAAACGGCTGGCGCTGCGCCTCGGCCTGCCCTTTGTCGATGCCGACGAAGAGATAGAGCGGGCGGCCGGCTGCACGATCGCTGAATTTTTCGAGCGCTTCGGGGAGGCCGAATTCCGCAACGGCGAACGGCGGGTCATCCAGCGTCTGCTCGAAGGCCCGCCGCACGTGCTCTCCACCGGCGGAGGTGCCTACATGGATGACGAGACGCGCGCGCTGATGCGGGCGAACGCCATCACCGTCTGGCTGCGCGCCGACCTCGACGTGCTGCACGACCGCGTGCGCAAGCGCACGCATCGCCCCCTGCTGCGCCAGGGCGATCCCCGGGAGATTCTCGCGCGCTTGATGAATCAGCGTTACCCCGTCTATGCCGAAGCCGATCTCGTCGTCGAATCGACGGCCCAGCCCGCCGATACCACGACCGATCAGGTCCTCGACGCCCTGCGCCGCCATCTCGCGCCGCAGCCGACCGGAGCGATAGCATGACCGTCCGCACCGTTCCGGTCAGCCTCGCCGGCCGCAGCTACGATATCCTGATCGGCCCCGGCCTGATCGATCGCGCAGGCGAGCTTAGCGTCGCCCTGCTCCCGTCCCGGCGAGTCATCGTTGTGACCGACGAAACGGTGGCGCCGCTCTACGGCGACCGTCTCGTCGCCTCGTTCGCCAAGGCCGGCATCGCGGCGGCGACCGTCACGGTGCCTGCGGGCGAGAGCAGCAAGGAATTCGCCGCCTTCGGCCGGCTGATGAACGCCCTCCTCGACGAGCGGCCCGACCGCAAGGTCACGCTGGTCGCGCTGGGCGGCGGCGTGGTCGGCGACCTCACCGGCTTCGCCGCGGCGACCCTGCTGCGCGGCGTCGACTTCATCCAGGTGCCGACCACGCTGCTCGCGCAGGTCGACTCTTCGGTCGGGGGCAAGACCGGCATCAACACGCGCCACGGCAAGAACCTGGTCGGCGCTTTCTACCAGCCGCGGCTGGTGCTGGCCGACACGACGGTGCTCGACACCCTGCCGCGCCGCGAGCTGCTGGCGGGCTATGCCGAGGTGGCGAAGTACGGCCTGATCGACGATCCGGCATTCTGGGACTGGTGCGAGGCCAACGGTGCGGCGGTGCTGGCGGGCGACGCGGCCAGGCGCACCTACGCCATCGAGCAGAGCTGCCGATCGAAGGCACGGATCGTTGCCGCCGACGAACGCGAGACGACCGACCTGCGCGCGCTGCTCAATCTCGGCCACACCTTCGGGCACGCGCTCGAGGCCGAGACGGGGTTCGGCCCGGATCTGCTGCACGGCGAGGCGGTCGGCGCCGGCATGGCGATGGCCTTCGACCTGTCGGCCAAAGTCGGCCTCTGCCCGCCTACCGATGCCGCGCGCGTCCGCCGCCATCTCGCTTCCGTCGGATTGCCCGTACGGCTGCGCACGATCGGCGGCGACAATCGCCGCACCTGGGACGCCACCCGCCTGATCGAGCACATGCGCGGCGACAAGAAGGCCGAGGCGGGCAAGCTCACCTTCATCCTCGCCAACGGCATCGGCCGCGCCTTCGTGACCCGCGAGGTCGACGAGGCGGCACTGCGCGGCCTGCTCGACACGGCCATCGCCGCCTGACGGCCCATGGAGCCCGAACTCTCGCTACATCTGCCGCTCTACGTGGCCGCCCCGCTGGTCGTGCTCTGCCTCGCCCTGGGCGCCTACATGTCCGCGGCCGAGACCGCCGTCACCGGCGCCTCGCGCCCGCGCATGCACCGGCTGGCGCAGCAGGGCAGCCAGCGCGCCGTCGTCGTGAACAAGCTGCTCGACCGAAAGGACGAGGCGGTGGGTGCCGTCCTGCTCGGCAACAGCGTGGTCAACATCCTGTCGGCCTCCCTCACTACCGCGGTTCTGACCTCGCTGTTCGGCGCCGCGGGCGTCGTCTACGCCACGGTCATCGTCGGCATCCTGGTGGTGATCTTCGCCGAGGTGATGCCCAAGACCTGGGCGCTGCTGCGCGCCGACCGGGTCGCGTTGACCCTCGCGCCGTCGATCGTGGTCACGCTCGCGATCCTCGGGCCGATGGCCCGCGCCGTCGCCTGGATCTCGCGCATCTTCCTGCGCCTGCTCGGCGTGCATGCCACGCTCGCGCACGATGCGGAAGAGCAGGCCGACGTGCTGCGCGGCGCCATCGAGCTGCACGGCTCGGGCCAGGGCGACGACGATGCGCCGGCCGAGAAGGCGATGCTGCGCTCGGTGCTCGATCTCGGCGACCGCACGGTGAGCGACGTCATGACCCATCGCGGCAACGTCGTGCTGATCGATGCCGACGATCCGCCCGACGAGATCGCGGCGCACATGCTGGCCGCGCCCTACACGCGCATCCCGCTCTATCGCGGCGAGCCGGACAACGTGGTCGGCGTGCTGCACGCCAAGGACCTGTTCCGTGCCGTGCGTGCGGCAGGCGGAACGGCGGAGGTCAAGGTCGACGAGATCATGACCGCGCCGTGGTTCATTCCCGAATCCACCATCCTGTTCAACCAGCTCCAGGCGTTCCGCGCCCGGCACGAGCATTTCGCCATCGTGGTCGACGAGTACGGCGCCCTGCGCGGCATCGTCACGCTCGAGGACATCATCGAGGAGATCGTCGGCGACATCGAGGACGAGCACGACGCCATCAAGCGCGGCGTCGTCACGCGCGAGGACGGCAGCCTGATCTGCCAGGGCGACGTGCCGATCCACGACCTCAACCGGGAATATGGCTGGACCCTGCCCGAGGACATCGCCATCACCATCGCCGGGCTGGTGCTGCACGAGGCGCGGCGCATCCCCGAGGTTGGCCAGGTTTATGCGTTCCACGGCTTCAGGTTCGAGATCCTGAAGCGCGAGGGGACCCGCATCGCCGAGTTGCGCATCGTACCGCCGGCGGCCATACAGGCCGCCAACTAGGGTCCGCCAGCGGACCAGCCGCAACCACCTTCCGAAAGGGTCATGACATGCCGCTTTCGCCGCCGGTCGGGCGACAGCATCTGCATACGCGCAAGGTCACCTGCCAGGGTTTCTATCGCGACGACGGCCTCTACGACATCGAGGGCCGCATCACCGACGAGAAGACCTACGAGCATGCCAACGAATGGCGCGGGCCGCTGCCGCCGGGCGAATTCGTGCACGACATGTCGATCCGCCTCACGATCGACCATCGTTTCACCATCGTCGACGTCGAAGCGGTGACCGACAAGTCGCCGTACCGGATGTGCGGCGACATCACGCCGAACTTCAAGAAGCTGATCGGTTTGCGCATCGGCGGCGGCTTCACCCGCGCCGTGCGCGAGCGGCTGGGCGGCACCGAGGGCTGCACCCATATCGTCGAGCTGCTCGGTCCGGTCGCCACGACGGCCTTCCAGACCGCGGGCTCGCGCAAGGCGCGCGAGCTGGAGACGGCCCATCGGGTCAAGATCGGCAAGCCACCCAAGCCGCACGACCCGTCCGCCCCGCAACGCAAGCCCTACATGCTCGACAGCTGCCACACCTGGGCATCCGACAGCGAGGTCACCCGGCGCTGGGTGCCGCAATTCTACACCGGCCCCGATGCCGATGCCGTGCGCGAGGCGGCGAAGAACAAGCCGATCGAGATGGACGGCTGATCTCTTTCTTTCTCCTCTCCCCCGCTAGGGGGAGAGGTTGGGAGAGGGGGTTGCGCACATCGCCTGTACCCCCCTCTCCTAGCCTCTCCCCCTAGCGGGGGAGAGGAACGCGATTACCGATCTTCGCCCGGCGTCAGGGTCGTGAGGGCCAGCGCGTGGAGGCCGGCGGCGAACTCGTCTTTCAAGGTCTCGTAGACCAGGCGCTGGCGCGCGACGCGGTTCTTTCCTTCGAACGCGGCCGAGACGATCGCGACCCGGAAGTGCGATTCGCCGCCTTCGCGATGTCCGGCATGGCCGCGATGCTTCGAGGATTCATCCTCGATGGTGAGCCGCGACGGCGCGAATCGCGTCCGGAGCTTGTTGTCAATCGCGTTCGCCACCGCACCCATCGCTCGCCTCTCTTGCCCGTCCCATGCGTTGAACACATATTAGCCGAATGTCCCGACGGCGAGCCAAACCTCTTGCGGCAACCGACGGCGCCCAAGCGTTCCAGAAAGTCTGCGAATCGCCGGGCTGCCGCCTGCAGGGCGAGTACCGCGCGCCGTTCGCGCGCGACCGGCTCGACCAGTACCGCTGGTTCTGCCTCGAGCATGTCCGCGACTACAACAAGAAGTGGGACTATTTCGCCGGTCTCGACGCCAACGAGATCGAACGTCACATCCGGGCCGACACGACATGGCGGCGCCCTGTCTGGCCGCTCGGCGGCCGGCGCAGCAACGGCCCGCAGATCCTCGACCCGCTCGGTCTCAGGGAAGAAGCCGGCTTGGATGAGAAGCCGCGGCCGCGGATGGACGGCAGCGAGCAGCTGACGCCCGCGGAGCGCAATGCGATGGGTGTTCTTGAACTTTCATGGCCGACGACCCAGGCGGACGTGAAATCTCGTTACAAGGAACTGGTCAAAATCCACCATCCCGATGCCAATGGCGGCGCTCGGGAGGCCGAGGAACGGCTGAAGGAGATCAACCTCGCCTATTCCACATTGCGGGCGTCGGAGCATTTTCCCGTCGAGTGATTAGCCTTCCTCAGGGCAGCCACGGCAATTGGTCGCTTGCAGCACACAAATTGGCCTGCGACTATGGTGATTGAGCCCGCAATTTGGCGGGCTTTGTATTGTAGGACATGTGATGGCCTCCACGACGACCGCTGCCCGCCAGAACGTTTCGGGCATGCCGGATATCAAGGTTTCCGCCCGCCAGCTCTTCGGCATCGACACCGACATGGAAGTCCCGGCCTTCAGCACGGCGACCGAGCACGTGCCGCCGGTGGACGACGCCTACCTCTTCGACCACGACACGACGATGGCGATCCTCGCGGGCTTCGCGTTCAATCGACGCGTGATGGTCCAGGGCTATCACGGCACCGGCAAGTCGACCCATATCGAGCAGGTCGCGGCGCGCCTCAACTGGCCCTGCATCCGC
>CAMFJT010000110.1 GCA_945957125.1 uncultured Rhodospirillales bacterium
ATGATCCAATGTCCGGCAATAAATTCACAACCTCGGAGTGGCGCGGTCCCAGCGAAGAGGAATTGTCCTAGACTGGCGGGATGAACCTGTCCCTCTGGCTGGCCGAGTCGGGCCTGCGCAACCTGCCGCTCGAGGAGCTGGTCGACGGCTTCGCGCGCCGGCTCGCCGCGTCGGGCGTGCCGGCGGCGCGAATCTTCCTCGGGATGAATACGCTGCATCCGATGGTGCTGGCGCGTGCGCTCACCTGGGACCGGGCGACGGGGCCGGCCACGCGCTTCGAGTTCCAGCATGCCGAGATCGGGCAGCCGGTCGTCCAGCAAAGCCCGTTCGCGCCGATGCTGAGGGCGGGCACATTCGAGCGCCGCGTCGATCTGCGGCAGCCGCCGTCGGCCGATGAGGCTCCCGTCTTCGCCGAGCTGCGTGGGCTCGGCATGACCGACTGGCTGGGCAGCATCTTTCCGTTCGGCGAGCTGTTGCCCGGGGTCGACGGTCCCCGCGCCCACGAGGGCGTGGGCCGTCTCTGGCTCGTCTGCTCGGTCGCGACCGATGCGGAGAACGGCTTCGACGAAACCCATGTCGCCGCGTTGCGCGAGGCGCTGCCGGTCTTCGCGCTCGCGATCAAGGCGGTCGCCATGCGCGGGGTCGGGCAGGGCTTGCTGGAATCCTATCTCGGCGCCGATCCCGCCTCGCGCGTGCTGGCCGGCACGGTGCAGCGCGGCGAGGTGCACGAAGTCGAGGCGGTGCTGTTCTATGCCGACCTGCGCGATTTCACCGCGCTCGCCGACACGCTGCCGGGGCGCGAGCTTATCGCGCTGCTCGACGACTGCTTCGACTGCATGGTCCGGCCGATGGGCCGGCGCGGCGGCGAGGTGCTGAAGTTCCTCGGCGACGGGCTGCTGGCGATCTTCCGCACCGACGCCCGCCGGCGGGCCGCGACCTGCGCGGCGGCCCTGTCCGCCGCGAGCGACGCGCTCGACCTCATGGACCTGCTCGCCTCGCGCCGCCGCGAGAGCGGCCAGCCGACGCCGGGGCTCGACATCGCGTTGCATGTCGGCGCGGTGCAGTACGGCAATGTCGGGACCGGGTCACGGCTCGACTTCACGGTGATCGGGCCGGCGGTCAACGAGGCCGCTCGCATCGAGCTGCTCTGCAAGCAGCTTGGCCATCCGCTGCTCGTCTCGCAGGCTTTCGCCGAAGCGGCCAGCGAGAGTCGGAGCCATCTGATGTCCCTCGGCCGCCACCGCTTGCGCGGCGTGCGGGAGGAGGCCGAGCTTTTCACCCTTGCCGGGTGATTTTCTCACGCCCGCCCGGTTTCGACCTCGCGCTGATAGTAGAGCAGGTCGAGGACCAGGCCGCGCTGGCCGAAGGCGCAGAGGATGGTATGCGCCTGGCCGCGGTGATGGGTCTGGTGATTGAAGAAATGGGCCAGCGCCGGCTCGAGTGCCTGCACGAATTCCTCCGGAGTCGAGACGCGGCGGTAGCGGATCGTGCCCGCAAGCTCGGCTTCGGTGAGGCCGTCGACATAGTCGATGATGCGGCGATCCTCTGCCTCGCGCGTACGGCGCAGGTCGGCGAGCTGCTCGTGGTGGATCATGTCGAGCCGCTCGGGCGAGGGACCCTGGCCGGTAAAGCGATGCATCCACACCCAATCGGCGGTCAGCAGGTGGTTCAGCGTGCCGTGCATCGACCCGAAGAAGGCGCCGCGATCGGCCCGGTAGTCCACATCGGACAGGGCGGCGGCGGCATCGTAGAGGCGGCGGTTGGCCCAGGCGTTGTAGCGCGCGAAGGCCGCATAGTGGGCTTTCATCCGGCCATCATGCGGCGGCCGAGGCGGGCGGCAAGATTGATTCGTCCGCTCAAGCCTCTTTGTCGATCCGCCGGCTGGCGGCGACGGCGAAGCACAGCATCACGGCGCACGGCAGGAAGACGCGGAGATCGTCGATATAGCCGAACAATATGGCCGGAAGCGCGAAGATCGCGGACAACGCCACGAAGCGGCGCACCAGGCTTTCTGTCATGTCGAGGCTGCAGGACAGGAACAGGGTGACGGCCAGCAGGCCGCCCAGCCAGTTCACGAGCGTGAAGTGGCCGACCGCCAGGCCGAAGGCCTCGAGGTTGTGCGGCAGCGGCAGCCAGTTCGCCGCACCGGTCGAGCTGATGTGCAGCCGGATCGCCATGGCGACGGCGTAGCTGGCGAGCGAGATCGCGACCATCTCGAGGCCGCGACGCAGCCAGGGGCGCGGGCTGGGTGCCAGGAAGAACCAGATGATGCCGGCATAGGCCGCCGACTCGCGATTGCAGGCGAAGAACGCGGCCAGCCCCAGGCACAGCAGGAAGCGGCCTTCGATCGCCGCCAGGACGCTGAGCGACTGGGCGAAGACGTCGATCACGTCGGTGGGGTCCTCCCACGGGTAGCCGAACGAGGCGATCATCGAGATCGCCATCAGCGCCGTGACGAGCCGCAGGTCGCGCGGCGTGACGTGCAGCGAGCGCAGGCAGGTGAAGGCGAAGGCGGCAAGCGCCATCGTCACCGTGGCGATGCGCAGGAGGATGTACCACTGGCTTTCCGAGAGATGGCCGACGCCTTTCGTCAGTGCCGACAGCAGGCTCGGGAACAGGATCCGATTGTAGAACGGATGGACCGACGAGCTGTCGCCGCCGAACACCAGCGGCTCGCCGTGCAGGATGTGCGACATATTCTGAATAGTGTCGGGCCGGGTATGCAGCCGGAGCGAAAGCGAGACCCACGCGACGACCAGTCCCACACCGATGACGAAGCCGATGCCGCGCAGGAAGGACCGGGAAGACAGGGATCGGGCGGGCATCTCGGCGGCGATCCTAGCATCGCAAGCTTACAGAATCCTGCACACCGCCCGGGCGATCACCCGCAATAGCCGCGCTTTCCCTCGTTTCTCAGCCACAAACGGACGAGATGGCGCTTGCGCTCGGGCTCGGGAAAATCGACGAATTCGGTGCGTGCATGGCCCGTCGCCCGGTTGTTGACGTACTGGATCTGGCCCGGCGCGAAGGCCAGCTCGACATGCAGGTCGGGCTCGTCGAACACCGACTGCACGGCGGCGAGCGCGGCGGCGGTCTCGTTGTCCGGTCGCTCGCCGCGCAGCGCGTAACCGGCATGGATCTCGCCCAGCGCCAGCCGGGCGAGGATCGTGCCGTCCGCGCCGCGCTCGAAGATCGGCGCGGCATAGGTCGTCGGCTCCCCGGCATGATGCTCGGCATGGCGGTCGTACCAGAACGGCCGGTAGAGCCGCGGCATCAGCTCGGGATGGCGTGCCTCCAGCGCCTTGTGGACGGTGGCCACGCTCATCACCTGGCTGACGCCGCCTTCCTTCGCGGGATGCAGGCAGAGCAGACAGACATAGTCCGGCGGCGTCCGGTTATAGGAATTGTCGTTGTGGAAGCGCAGGTCGACGTTGGTCACGGTCGGCCGGATCCCGGACCCGGGCTTGAGCTTGGCTCCGGTATCCATCACGTCGAAGAACATCTGGCCGTTGAGCTTCTGCGCGACGGGACGGGCCAGCAGGCTGGACATCAACCAGTACACGCCGATCGCCTCCTCGCGCGTCAGCTCCGGCAAGGGCAGGCGGTCGAGCACCGCGAACATCGGCCCGTCCTGGGTCCGGCGCCGCACCTCGTCCATCGTCGCGCGACAGGCATCGAGCGCGAAGTCGTTCGGATCGAGCACGAAGGTCGGCACCGGCGCGCGACGCATCTCGTCGCGCACGGCCAGCAACTCGCCGACCGCGGCATCGGGCAGCGACACCGTCCAGTCCGCGGGTGCTATCGAGTTTCTCGTCCAGTTCCTTGCGACGGCGCCCATCAGCGCTCCTCCCCGGCGATCAGGCCGTATAGCATCACGCTATGCCATTGGCCGTCGACCAGCCAGCGATCGCGCAGCGGCCCGCCCTCCAGTCGAAATCCCAGCCGTCGCGCAAGCGCGGCCGACGGCTTGTTCTCGGGCCGGATCAAGGCCTCGATGCGGTGCACTCCCAGCGTGTCGATCAGATAGCGCAGCAGCGCCCGCCCGGCTTCCGTCATGTAGCCCTTGCCCTGCGCCGACGGCAGCATCAGCCAGCCGACCTCGACCCGCCGCTCGCGCACGTCGCGGCGGAAATAGTTGATCATGCCGACCACGCGCCGGCTCTTCCTCTCTTCGACGGCCCAGATCATGTAGGTGCGCGGCGCGCCGGTGATGTGCCAGCGCATCATCTTGCGCGTGGTATCGAGCGAGGAGCTGGGATCGACGCCCCAATAGCGCAGGTTCTCGCGATCCGAATGGAGCGCGTGGACCGTCTTGAGGTCGCTGGCACGGAACGGGCGCAGGCGCACGCGATCAGCTTGCAGGATCGGGGCTGTCTTCGAAGCGCGCGCCATGCGTTACACTAGCTCTGGAGGCGCCCATGACCAAGTGCATCGGAATCCTCACCAGCGGCGGAGACTGCGCCGGCCTCAACGCCACCATCCGGGCGGTGGCGTTGCGTGCGCATCATGGCTACGGCTGGCGGACGATCGGCATCAGCCACGGCACGCTCGGACTGCTGCGCCGGCCGGTGGCGGCGGAGCCGCTCGACCCTGCGCGGCTCGACGCGGTGCTGGCGCGCCAGGGCGGCACATTCCTCGGCACCACCAGTCACGGCGATCCATTCGCCTTCCCGATGCCCGACGGCACGATCGCGGATCGCTCGGCCGACATGGTCGAGGGCCTGCGCGAACTGCATCTCGACGGCCTGATCGGCGTGGGCGGCGACGGCAGCCTCGCGATCCTGCGCCGGCTGCTGTCGAAGACCGCCCTGCCGTTCATCGGCGTGCCCAAGACCATCGACAACGATGTCGGGCACACCGAACGCGCGATCGGTCATTCGACGGCGGTGGCCGTGGCCACCGAGGCGCTCGACCGCTTGCAGCCGACCGGCGCCAGCCACGATCGGGTCATGGTGCTGGAGGTGATGGGCCGCGATGCCGGCCACATCGCCATCGCCGCCGGCATCGCAGGCGGCGCCGACGTCGTGCTGCTTCCCGAGGTGCGCTGGCGACTTGCCAACGTCGTGCAGCGCATCGCCGTCTGTCGCCGCGCCGGCCGTACGTCGGCGTTGGTCGTGGTCGCGGAAGCGGCCGGCGATTCGCACGAAGAGGGCCCGCGCGGCGAGGCGAGCATCGGCGAGTGGCTGGCGCGTCGGCTCATGGTCGCCACCGGTGCGGAGGCGCGCGCCACGGTGCTCGGCCATGTCCAGCGCGGCGCCCAGCCCACGGCGGAGGACCGCCTGCTTGCCGCGGCATTGGGCGTCGGTGCGGTCGATCTGCTTGCTGCGGGGAAGGCCGACCGCATGGTCGGCTGGTGGAATCGTACCGTCATCGACGTGCCGCTGGAGAAGGTGGTCGGCCGTTCCCGCACCGTGGCGCCAGACGGCGCCTTGATGCGCACCGCCCGTGCCTTGGGCATCTGCCTCGGCGATACGGCCTGAAAGGGCGCGTCCCTGCGGTCGCGCGTCACGCCTTCGCCAGGTCCGAGGCTGGCAACCAGAAGACCTCACCCTCGCTCTGCTCGGTGTCGAGCCAGACGAACGGGGTGCGCGGATAGGCGCGTTCGAGCGGCGGGCGGCCACGGCCGATCTCGCACAGCAGGGCTCCGCCCTTGCGCAGGTGCCGCGGCGCTTCGGCAAGGATGCGATGGACGAGGTCGAGGCCGTCGGCGCCGGCGGCCAGCGCGAGTCGCGGCTCGTGACGATACTCGGGCGGCAGCGCCGCCATGCCGCCGGCATCGACATAGGGCGGGTTGCTGATTATCAGGTCATAGCGCTCTGCGCCCAGCGGCCGGAAAAGATCGCCGCGATGCAGGGCGATGCGATCGCCCAGCCGGTGGGTCGCCACGTTGCGCCGTGCGAGGGCCAGCGCTCCCGGCGACAGATCGACCGCGTCGATCTTCGCCCGTGGGAACGCAAAAGCCGCCAGGATGGCCAGGCAGCCCGAGCCGGTGCAGAGGTCGAGCACGCGCCGCACCTTGCCCGGTTCGATCGGCAGCATCCCGTCGGCCAGGATGTCGCCGATGAAGGAGCGCGGGATCAGCGCGCGGCGGTCGATATGGAAACGGATGCCGCGCATGTATGCGGCGCCCAGCAGATAGGGCGCGGGCATGCGCAGGCTCACCCGTGCATCGATCAGGGTGAGCAGGCGCGCCCGTTCCGCCGGGGTCGGCCGCAGACCGAACCACGGATCGAGATTGTGGATCGGCAGTCTTAGGGCTTCGAGCACCATGAAGGCCGCTTCGTCGACGGCATTGGTGGTTCCGTGCCCGTAGGCCAGCCGTGCGGCGCGGAAACGCCGCACCGCAAGCCGGAAGAAATCGCCCAGGGTGAGGAGAGAGGGTTTTGCCGTGGTCGCCATGCCGCACTACATTACCCGACATGAATCGCCGCGCCCTTCTTTTCGCCGGCCTTGCCGCTTCCTCGATGCTGTCGGGGATGCCGGGCGCCGTGCGCGCGGCGCCGGACATCCAGGTCATCTATATCGGCGGCCAGGACTGCGGGGGCTGCAAGCGATGGCGGGCCAACGCCCATCCGCGCTGGCTCGCCTCGGAAGAGATCCAGAAGGTGAGCTACTTCGAGATCGAGCCGATCACCCTGAAGGACGCCTACGATGAGCGCAGCTGGCCGCGTGGCCTGCGGTCGATCCTGGCGCAGCTGCCGCTCAAGTCGGGGACGCCGCGCTTCCTGATCGTGCAGGAGGGCAGGGTCGTGTCCAACCAGCTTGGTGTCGCGGCGTGGACGAACACGCTGGCCGATCTCAAGCAGTATCTGGTGTGACCGGATGCCGGCGGCGCTCGACGGGCTGGTGGTCCTCGACCTGACGACGCATCTGTCGGGACCGTTCTGCGGCATGCAGCTCGCCGACATGGGCGCCGACGTGATCAAGATCGAGAGCCCGCAGGGCGATTCGATCCGCGGTGCGCCGCCATTCGTCGAGGGCGAGGGTGCGCCCTTCATGCTGTGGAACCGCAACAAGCGCGGCATCGTGCTCGACCTCAAGGCGGCCGACGACCTCGAGATATTCTGGGACCTGGTCGACGGCGCCGACGTGGTGCTGGAGAATTTCCGCCCCGGCGTGCTCGACAAGCTCGGCATCGGCTGGAGCGCGCTGCATGCGCGCAATCCGCGCCTGATCCTGGGCTCGATCTCGGGCTTCGGGCAGACCGGTCCCTATGCCAAACGCGGCGGCTTCGACCTGGTGATCCAGGCGATGTCGGGGCTGATGTCGGTGACCGGGCCGAAGGACGGTCCGCCCTACCGAATTCCGCTCGCCATCTCCGACGTGGGCGCCGGCCTCTACCTCACCGTCGGCGTGCTGTCGGCCTTGCAGGCGCGGCACAGGACGGGCGAGGGCCAGTGGGTCGAGACCTCGCTGCTCGAGGCGACGGTGTCGCTCGGCGTCTACGAGGCGGCCAACTATTTCGCGACCGGCGTGCGGCCGGAGAAGCTGGGACAGGGCCATCGCGGCTCCTCGCCCTACCAGGTTTTCCAGACCAGCGACGGCTGGCTGACGATCGGGGCGGCGCAGCAGAACTTCTTCCGCAAGGTCTGCGACCTGATCGGCAAGCCCGAGCTGCCGGACGATCCGCGCTTCAAGACCAATGCGCTGCGGGTGAAGAACAACGGCGCGATCGTCGCCCTGCTGCAAGAAGAGATCGTCAAGCATTCGACGGCCCACTGGATGGCCGCGCTCGAAGCCGAGGGCATTCCGGCCGGTCCGGTGCTGCATCATGACGAGGTCTTTGCCGATCCGCAGATCCTGGCGCGCGGCATGGTGGCCGAGGTCGAGCATGCCAAGGCCGGCAGGCAGAAGACTCTCGGCGTGCCGATCAAGATGTCGGCGACGCCGGGCGGCGTACGCCGCGCCGCGCCGACGCTCGGCCAGCACGATGGCGAGCTGAAAAAGAAGAAGAGCGCAAAGGGAGAGAAGTCATGGTCCGCACCGCAGGAGTCCTCGCCGCGCTCGCGTTGATGCCGGCCGCCGCATCGGCGCAGAACGGCTACAGCTTCCTCGATTCGGTGCAGTCGCCGGTGCGCTATAGCGTGGCGAGCGTGAAAGCCGCCATGCCGTGCGCGGCCGTGGCGCATCTCGCCTGGGCGTCGATGACGATCCTCTCCGCCCGCGTGGTGCCCGCCGCGGACGGCATTCCGGAGCACTGCCGGGTGTCAGGCCTGATTGCGCCCGAGGTCCGCTTCGAGCTGAACCTTCCGGCCTACTGGAACCGGCGTTTCTATATGCACGGCAATGGCGGCTTCGCCGGCGAGAACCCGGAATCCGGCCCGCGGCCGGCAATCCGCGCCAACGCCCTGAAGCAGGGCTTCGCGACGGTGCAGACCAACACCGGGCACGATGCTGCCGCGGAGCCGCTGGCCAGCTTCGCCGCCGATTACGCCAAGCGCGTCGACTATGCCTTCCGTGCCGTCCACATGACGGTGAGCGAAGGCAAGAAGATCGTCGCCGCCTATTACGGCCGCGCGCCGAGCTATTCCTACTGGGACGGCTGCTCGACCGGGGGACGGCAGGGGCTGATCAGCGCCCAGCGCTTCCCCGAGGATTTCGACGGCATCCTGGCCGGCGCGCCGGTGCTGAACTTCGTCGACACAGTGACGCAGAGCCTGTGGAACGGCCAGGTGTTGACCGAGGCGCCCGTGTCGCTCGCCAAGCTCAAGCTGGTCGCCGACGCCACCTATGCGCGCTGTGATGCCAGGGACGGCCTGAAGGACGGGCTGATCGACGATCCGCGCAAGTGCGACTTCGATGCGGCGCGCGACGTGAAGCAATGCGCGGCGAGCCAGGACGGCGAGGACTGCCTGACGGCCGCGCAGAGTGCCGCCGTCACCAGGATCCACGAAGGGCTCAAGGTCAACGGCAAGTCGACGCTGTTCGGCTATCCGGTCGGCTCGGAAGCGACGGGGATGTCCTTCACCGCCGGCGGGAAGATGACCAGCGGCTGGGACCTGTGGCTGACGCCGCCGGCGGGGCAGAAGTCGTTCCAGCACGCCTATGGCGACAGCTTCGTGCGCTACTGGTCCTCGCTCAAGGCCGACCCGTCGTTCGATTCGAGCAAGTTCGACTTCGACAAGGACATGGCGAAGTTCGCCGATGCCCGCACGCTCCTGAACGCCACCGATCCCAACCTCTCCTCGTTCCGCTCGCGCGGCGGCAAGCTGCTGATGTATTTCGGCTGGGCCGACACCGCGCTGCCGCCGCTGATGGGCATCGACTATTACGAGAAGGCGGTGGCGGCCAACGGCGCCGACACGCCCGACTTCTTCCGGCTGTTCATGGTGCCCGGCATGTTCCACTGCCGCGGCGGCGTCGGGCCGGAACGGCTCGACGGGCTGACGGCGCTGATCAACTGGGTCGAGAACGGCACGGCGCCCGCCGCGATCACGGCGACGCAAGTGGCCGACGGCAAGCCCGTCCGCACGCGGCCCCTATGCCCTTACCCGCAAGTCGCCCGCTACTCGGGCAACGGCAGCGTCGACGATGCCGCCAATTTCGCCTGCAAGGCGGCGGAGTAGAGCCGGCTGGGCAAACGCCCTTTCATGCTCCTCACTCGCTATTGGGGCGGAGGAATATGAGGGGTGTCGTCGTTCAGGAGGGCGCAGAGCCGGATCCTTGACGGCGCCGGATCGCGACAGCCGCCCCGGCAAGCAGGAGAATGGCGCCCAGCCCTGTGACAAGGGTCAGGGCCGCATGACGTCGGGCGAGGTGCAGGACCCGTTTCGGCCAATAGTCCCGCGCAGCGTCGAAGTCTGGCGCGGGGCAGTCGCGGCCGAAGCGCTTGGCCCAGGGCTGTAGCGGGCCTGTCGCGACGTAGCGGCGGTAGATGCTCTTGGCGCGGGCCTCGTCGTCACTGTCGAACGCGAAGCGGGTCGCCCAGCACAGGGTGGCGGCATAGGCCTGCGATCCCTGCGGCAGCAGGTCGGCAGCCTCCAGTGCGCGGTCGGTGGCGACGACGCGATAGTGGAAGCGCTTGTCCGGCGTCGGCGCGCTGGCGGCGAAGCGGCTCGCCTCGTCCGGCCCGAGCAAGGGGGCCTTCGGCTCGGAGCGGCTTGTCGTGTCGGCGGTCCCGCGCGGGCTCTCCTGGCCGTAGCCCCAGGTGTAGTTGCCGTCGACCGCCGCGAGGTCGGGCGGTCCCTCGGTGCCGAGCAGCTCCATCCCGCGCTTGCGGGAAAGCATGGCCACCTCGAACAGCGCCTCGGCGCGCGAGACGTTGCGCCAGCGCCAGGTCGGTCGCGCGGCGTCGATCGCGTTGCCATAGACGCGCGCCTCGGCAGCCAGCGGCACCTCTCGCTGCGCGGGATCGTCGGACCAGCGCTCGACGGACTCCGGAAAGTAGGGCAGCGCCTCGGCGACCCTGCCGTCCCGCGCCAGCCGCCGGGCGAGCAGGGCCCGCAGGTCTTCGAGGCGATCGCGCGGCGCGGGCTCGTCGGTCGAGGCGCGTCGGGGTTTCGGCGCGGCCGGCGGCAGGCCGTCGACGAAGCGCTTGAGTTCGTCGATCGTCAGGATGCGCTCGGCGACGTAGGCCACGTCGCCCCAATAGGTCTGCGCCACCGGAAACAGCAGGCGCAGCGAGTCCTCGTAAGCGCCGGCGCTCAGCTTGGCGACGGCGGCCTCGCCGCGCAGGCGCGTGCGCGCGTCGTCGTCCAGGTCGTCGGGCATACCTTCCTTTGCGCTGGCCGCCAGTGCCGCGCTCCAGTCGCGCACGGCGGCCTCCCGGTCGCCATGGCGCAGCGCGAGCTTGGCCCGAACCCACAGGCCGAGCGGCCGGTCGGTCTTCGCCGTCAATCGCCCGGCCACGTCGTAGCGGCCGGTACGGTAGGCAAGTGCGGCGAGCCGGTCGATTTCCTCGCCCGCGGTCGGCGTCGGCAGCTTCAGAACCGCCTCGATCACGCCGGCGCTGACGACCTCGCTGCTCTCGTCGTCCCACGGCCCTTCGCGCGACACCGCGTAGGTGACGAGCAACCGGCGCACCAGGGGATCCCCGATCACCTGCCCGAGCACGTCGGCGTCGGCGACCAGAAGCGAGGCGACCTGGCGCAGCGACAGCAGGGCGACCTTCGATTCGCGCGCGGCCTGCTCGGCATAGAGCCGGACAGCTTGGCCGATGAGCGACGCAGCCTTCGCCGGATCGGCCACCGCCTCGATCGGCCAGGGCGCAGGTTCGATCAGTCCCGCCTCCACGAGGTCGACGCGCGCCTCCTCGCCGAAGCTCGCGACCGCGAGGCCCATCGGATCCGGAGCGCCGGCTTCGGCCAGCGCGCGCGTGGCCCGGAATGCCGCGCGCGCCGCCTCGGCCTCGCCGCGGGCCTGATGGATGCGGCCCGTCATGTAGGCTGCCGCGACGGCCCGGATGGCACGTTGGCGTTGCGGCAACGCGTCGATCGCCGCGAAATACGCCGCGGCCCGGTCGTAGCGCTGGGCCTGGAACTCGACGGCGCCGGCGACATAGAGCGCCACTGCTTTCGGGAGGCCGGCGCCCGCGGCCTGCGCCGCCGGGCCATCGGCGGCTGTCCGTGCCGCCTGCAGCTGCTGGAGGAATGCCTCGGCGGTGCGCGCGCCGGCCGGCACATCGGGAACGAGTGCCTGCCAGGTGCCGGACTGCGCCTCGTGTCGTTCGATCGCCAGGACCTCGGGCTCGGACGAGGTGTCGCCGGGGTCTGAGGGCTCGACCGCGCGCAGCGTGTCCTGGGGCGTGGCCACCAGGCGGGTGGCGTCGAACGAAAAGCCGAAGGCGACCGGTTCGGTGAGGGTGGCGTGTCGGTCATCGAGCAACTGCCAGGGGAAGTCGGGGCCGCAGGCGAGTGCGCCGCCTACCGTCGCAAGGGCGACCAGCGCGGCGACCGCGATCTTACGGGGCGACATCGAGCTGCCTCCGGGGTTGCCTGCAACGCGCCCATCCGATGACGCGCGTGTCGTGCGGTCGAAGGCGGCCGCCGCCCTCGAGGATGAGCGGCGTGCCGTCGACGAGATGAAATCCGTTGGCTCCGTCGGCCATCGCGCAGTCGGGATCGAGCCGTATGCGCCGCGGGACGAGCGTGTCGACCGCGCTGTCGTTGGACAGGGTGACGGTCCAGAGATCGGCAGCCTCGGCCGGCACGAGCGAAGCGCTCACGCGGCCGGGCGGCAAGCGATCGGCCAGGACGGCGCGCCAGGTCCCGGGGCTCCAGGCGCGTTTGTCGGCGTCGGTCGGGAGCCGGAACCAGGCGATGCCCGCAAGGTTCTCCGGCGCGGCGCGCTGTAGGGCGTGCAGGAAGGAAAGAACGGCCTCGGGCGCTGCGCGCAGGGTGGTGCCCGGAGCAGCCCCATCGAGCCGCGGCACCTCGCCTTCGACGCCGGCAAGGGCACCGTCGCGGCGCCACGTCACGCGGACATCGTAGGCGGGAAGGGCGACGCGGAACGGCCGGCCGATGCGTCGGGCGAAGCTATGCGTCCAGCGCTCGGCTTGCGCTGGGTCGAAGAGGCCGCGGCGCGGATCGTCGACCGCGTGAACCTGCAGCACTACCTCGTCGAGCGGGAGGGCCAAGCTGTCGAGCTCGGCCGAGGTCATCCAGGTGGGCAAGGCGGTGATGGAGAGCGCCAGAGAGGCCGGCAGGCGCGCTCTCAGGCTGACGAGGAAGCGCCCGTAGCTCGACAGGCGCGACGTGGGACAATCGTAGTCTATCTCGATCCCGGACAGGCGATCCCGTGCATCATCGACGAGCGCGGCGATTCGATCGAGAACCGCCGGCATACGCTGCTCCTCGAGCCGGCCATCGATCCGCAGAACGCCGACGACCGGCCGGCCCGTGGCACCAAGCTCGTCCCAGGGGATCGCAATCTTCGCCCAATGTCCGGATCGATCGGATTCGGCCAGAAGGACACGCCATCCACGGAGAAGGTCGGCGGAGCGGGCCGCAGCGGCCACGACCTTCGGCGTCCAGAGGCGTTGCCATATATAAGCGTCGTGCGGAAAGGGCACCGTGCGTGTGTCGATCCGAAGGGTCGACGCCGACAGTCCGGCCGTGCACAGCAGCAACGCGAGGAGCAACCGCATCGGACGCCAACATACCAGCTGGCGTCCGTGCCGTCGCGGCGGGGTTCAGGACCCGCGGCGGTCGGGCCGACCGTCGCCGTCGCGATCGCGATCGTGCCGGTTGCCTCCGCTCGGACCCGACCCCGGGTTTGGCCGAGGATTATTGTTGTTCGCCTGGGGCGGCGGCGGAGGAGGGTTGTTCGGGCGATCGGCGCGGGGCGGCGGAGGATTGTTGTTGCCCCAGCGATGATCGTTCGGCCGGTCGACCTGCCGCGGCGGCGGGGGGGCAGGTGTCGGCACCGGGACGTAACGGGTCTGGTTGACCACGGTCGTCGTCGGCGGCGGGCTGTAATAGTAGTTGTTCACGGGCGCCGGCCGGCTGTAGTAGCCGCCCGAAGGATAGTAGCCGCTCGAATAGCCGCTGTTGTTGTAGCCATAGCCGCTATAGCCGCTGTTGTAGCCGTAACCCGGGCTATAGCCGTAGCCTTGGTTGACGGACTCAACGCAGCCGGTGGTAGAGGCCACCAGGACCGCCGCAGCGAGCCATTTGACGTTGCGCATTTCACCCCTCCAGGGGAAGCCCTTGTCTCGGGTCCTTCCCGTGCATGACATACGCATCCGATCGTGGCGCGGGGTGACCCAATTGTGTCAACAGAAGCACCGCTCCTCACATCCACGTGAGGCGCGGTGCCTTAGGGGATGGCGGGTCAGTAGCGCGGCCGGCCCTGGTAGCGATCGGGCACGCCGTCGCCGTTGGCGTCGCGGTCGTAGCGGTTCGGAATGCCGTCGCGATCGGCATCGCGGGTGGGAGAGTTCCAGTAGCCGCCGCCGCGCGGCGCGTTATAGGCCGTGGTGGGATAGGCAGTGCCGGGATAGTACGTCGTGTATCCGCTCCGCGGCGGATTATAGGCCGTGTTGGGATAGTAGGTCGTGGTTTCCTGGACACAGCCTGCCGTCAGGACGGCGAGGCCGAGCGTGGCGACGATCAGTTTGGCGTTGCGCATCTCTTCTCCTCCATCGTTCGATTTTCAGCCCGTCTGCGGACGGTGGCCTCGATCAACGGAGCAAGAGGCGAAAGGTGTCATGCCCGCGGCGCGAAAAAGAACGTCGGCCGCGGGCAACTTTTGCGAAAGTCGGGATCAGAGCGCGCCGGGGGGCGGACCCTTGGCGCGCTTCGCGTCGAGCTTCGGCGGATGGGTGACGATCGACTTCAGGGCGGGGGTCGGCTTCTCGAGCTTCTTGAGATTGGGCAGCGGCCGCGCGAGGCCGGGGATCGTCTTGAACGCCTGCTCCATGGCGTGCGCGGCGCCGAGCACCTCGCCGTCGCCCCGGAAGCGGCCGACGACCTGCAGGCCGAACGGCATCTTCCTGTGGTCGAGGCCGCAGGGCAGCGAGACGGCGGGATTGGTGGTCAGCGTGACGAAATACTTCGTCGCCATCCAGTGGTAGTAGGTGCCGAGCTTCCGGCCATCCATCTCGTCGAGATAGAGCTGCTTCCACGGGAACGGCGTGAAGCCGACCGTCGGGCCGATCACCAGGTCGTAGTCCCTGTAGAGTTCCTGGAAGCGGCGGAAGATGCGGGTCTGCTCGGCATGCGCCCAGGCGAAGTCGGCAAGCGTGAGCTTCGCGCCCAGCTCGTAGTTGGCGATGATGTTGGGGCCGAGCAGATCGCGCTTATTGGCGTAAAGGTCCTGGTAGCGCGACAGGAAGGCGACGGCGCGGATCACGTCGAAGCAGCGGTCGGCGCCGCCGTAGTCGACGTCCACCTTGTCGAGCCGGGCGAAGAACGGCTTCATGGCCTTGATCTTCTCGCGGAAGGTGGCGCGGATGCCCTTCTCGACCGGCGCGCCGCCGAAGTCCTCGGTGTAGGCGACCTTGAGGCTGCCTAGATCGACCGGCCAAGGATCGGCATAGGCTTCCGGCTCGAGCGGGAAGCTCAGCGGGTCCATGTCGTGCTGGCCGATCTGCGCGGCATAGAGCAGGCACACGTCGGCGACGCTACGGCCCATCGGGCCGAGCACCGAGATCGGCGTCCAGCCGAGCGCACGGCGCTCGACGGCGACCATGCCGGGCGAGGGGCGGAAGCCGACCACGCCGCAGAAGGCGGCGGGGTTGCGCAGCGAGCCGCCGGTGTCGGAGCCAGTGCAGACCGGCAGCATGTCGGTCGCCAGCGCCACCGCCGAGCCGCCCGACGAGCCGCCGGCGTTGAGCATCGGATTGAACGGATTGCCGCTCGCGCCCCACACCGGGTTGCGGCTGTTCGAGCCCGCGCCGAACTCCGGTACGTTGGTCTTGCCGACCACGACGGCACCGGCGGCGCGCACGCGGGCGACCATGACGTTGTCGTGCGCGGGCACGAAGTCGCGATAGAGCGGCGAGCCGTATGTGGTGAGGAGATCCTGGGTCTCCTCGAGGTCCTTGATGCCGGTCGGCAGCCCGTGCAGCAGTGGCAGGTCCTCGCCGCGGCGCACCGCCTGCTCGGCGGCCTTCGCCTCCTTGCGCGCGCGCGGGATGCACATGGCGGTGACGGCATTGACCGCCGGGTTGATCCGCTCGATCTGCTGCAGGCAGGCCTCGAGCAGCTCGACCGGCGAGATTTCCTTGGTGCCGATGCGCCGGCGCATCTCGACAGATGAGAGCGCGAGCAGGTCTTCGTTGGCCATTCTTTCCTCTTCTTGTCGACTACGGCTTGTGAAGGCGTACGGGTTCGCGGGTCACGGTGCGCCGGCCACGCTTGAAGGCGGCCAGCACGGGGGCCACCGTGCGCACCGCCATGATCGCGTCGGGCGCGTCGAGCACGACCAGGTCGGCCGGATGTCCGACGGCGATGCCGTAGTCCTCCTGGCGCATCAGGCGCGCGGCGGCGGACGTGGTCATGTCCCACAGCGCCTTCACCTCGTCGTCGTTGCCGCGCTGGGTGACGATGCCCTGCATGTTGACCTGGCGCAGGAGCTGGCCGTCGCCGAACGGCGTGAACGGGTTGAGGACATTGTTGGTGCCGACCGAGCAGGTGACGCCGAGCTCGGTGAGGCGGTTGAGGTCGACCACGTTGCGCGGCACGTTGCGGTCGGTATGGCGGCCGCCGAGATAGAGGTCGGTCGCGGTCAGCACCGTGGCGGCCACGCCGGCATCGGCCATGCGCCGCGCGACCGTGTCGAGATCCGCCTGCGGCATGGTCGAGAGCTTGCCGACATGCCCGACGGCGACCCTGCCGCCCCATTTGTATTTCTCGGTGAGGTCGCAGACCAGCAGCGTATCGAGCTCTTCCGCCGAGGCGCCGCTGTCGAGATGCATGTCGATGTCGACGTCGAACTCGCGCGCCATCTCGAAGACGCGCTGGATCTGCGCGGCGCGGTCGGTGTCGTAGTTCGGCGCCGCGCCGACGACGGTGGCGCCGTTCTTCAGGGCGGCGACCATCAGCTCGTCGGTGCCGGGATTGTTGGTCAGGCCCTCCTGCGGCATGACGCAGATCTCGAGGTCGATCGCCCATCTGTAGCGATCGACCAGCGCCTTGACCCCTTCGAAACCGCGCAGCCCGACCTTGGGATCGACCTCGACATGGGTACGCATGCGCGTGGCGCCGTGTCCGATGCACTTCTCCAGCGTGCCGCTCGCGCGCTCCATCACGTCGTCGACGGTGAAGGTGTGCTTGACCGCCGACACGCGCTCCATCGCCAGATGCGGATTGCGCTTCGTGGTGTGCGCGCAGCGGCCGAGGATGCAGGCCTTGTCGAGGTGGATATGGGTGTCGACGAAGCCCGAGCAGACCAGCCGGCCGTGGCCCTGCACCTCTTCCCGCGCGCTGCCGGCGAGCGCCGGCGTGATGGCCGCGATGCGCCCGTCCTTCACGCCGATGTCGGTCGACGGCCGACCGGGCGCGGAATCGGCGAGCCGCACGTCACGCAACACCAGATCGAAATCCATTGGCAAGGCGCCCCCGTTCGATGCCGCAGGCATGTTGCACCACGCCGTTCCGCATTGACAGGAGGTTTGCAGCCAACTCCCTTGCCGTGAACGCCATGGAGAGACTACATGGGCGGCCCAAAAGGAACAAAGAGGAACCGCCGGTGGACAGCTTGATGCAGGTGCCGTTCAAGCCGATCGATTTCCTGAGCCGCGACGTGCGCGCCGATCGCCGGCCCGACGGCACGATCGTCCTGCAGTCGAACCACAAGCTCAAACCGTACGAGAGGCACGTTCCCGCCTTCCTCGCCAAGTGGGCGGCCGAGGCGCCGGATCGGCTGTGGCTGGCGCAGCGCCGCGGGCCGTCGCGCGACTGGCTGAAGGTCACCTACGGTGAGGCCAAGAAGCAGGTCGATTCGGTGACGCAGGCGCTGCTCGACCGCGGCTTCGGGCCGGACAGGCCGGTGATGATCCTGTCGTCGAATTCCATCGAGTTCGCGCTGCTCACGATGGCGGCGATGCAGGCGCGGGCGCCGGTCGCGCCGGTGTCGCCGGCCTATTCGGTGATGAGCCGCGATCACGCCAAGCTGAAATACGTCTTCGATCTGGTCCGGCCGGGGATGGTGTTCGTGCAGAACGGCGAGATCTACGGCGACGCGCTGGCCGATCTCGACCTGGACGGTGTGCTGCTGGTTCATGTCGACAAGCCGCCGCGCGAGCGCCAGTCGCTGCCGTGGAGCGAACTGGTCGCCACGACGGCGACCGATGCCGTCAGCCGCTCGATCGAGCGCATCGAGCCGAAGACCGTCGGCAAGTTCCTGTTCACCTCGGGTAGCACCGGCATGCCCAAGGCGGTGATCAACACCCAGGAGATGATGTGCGCCAACGTGGCCATGGGCCAGATGGCGCGGGTGCGCAAGGCGAGCGATCCGGTGCCGGTGCAGCTCGACTGGCTGCCGTGGAACCACACGATGGGCGGCAACGCGACCTTCCAGGGCAATCTCGCGGAAGGCGGCACGACCTGGATCGACGACGGCAAGCCGCTGCCCGGCCTGTTCGAGGAGACGCTGCGCAACCTGCGTGAGATTTCGCCGACTGCCTTCGCCAACGTGCCGGCGGGCTATGCGATGCTGGCGACGGCGCTGGAGAACGACGAGGCGCTGGCGCAGAAGTTCTTCGGCAATCTCAATTCGCTCGCCTATGGCGGCGCCACGCTGTCGAGCGATCTCTACGAGCGCATGGAACGGCTGGCGGTCAAGCACACCGGCTATCGCGTGCCGTTCATCACCGGGTGGGGCTCGACCGAGACCGCGCCGACGGCGACGACGGTGCATTGGGCGTCGGAGCGGGTCGGCCTGGTCGGGCTGCCGTTTCCGGGCGTGCAGCTCAAGATGGTGCCGACCGGCGAGGAAGGACGTTACGAGCTGCGGCTCAAGAGCGTGATCGTGACGCCGGGCTATCACAAGCGGCCCGATCTCACCGCGCAGATGTTCGACGAGGAGGGCTTCTACCAGATCGGCGATGCCGGCCGCTTCGTCGATCCCGCCGATCCCAGCCAGGGCCTGGTGTTCGACGGCCGCGTGGTCGAGGACTTCAAGCTCAGCAGTGGCACCTTCGTGCTGGTCGGCACGTTGCGCTCGACGGCGGTCGCCGCTGTCTCGCCGGTGTTGCAGGACGCGGTGGTATGCGGCCAGGATCGCGACCATGTCGGGCTGCTGGGATTTCCGAACCTCGCGGCCTGCCGGCGCGTGGCGGGTGACGACAATCTGCAGCTCTCGACGGCGGAGGTGCTGTCGCATCCCGCGGTCGTGGCGACGGTGAAGGAGGGACTGGCGCGAATGAACGCCGAGGCGAAAGGCTCCTCGATGCGGGTCAGGCGCGTGCTGCTGATGGAAGAGCCGCCGTCGGTCGACGGCCACGAGATCACCGACAAGGGCTATATCAACCAGCGCGCCACGCTGGAGCGGCGCAAGGCGCTGGTCGAGACGCTCTATGCCGGCGGCCCCGACGTGATCGAGATCAACTGAGGAGGAATTCATGGCGGGCAACGGACAGGCGGTCATCGATCTCGACCGCAAGCGCATGCAGGCGATGGCGTCGAGGGATGTCGCTACCCTTGAAACACTGATCGCCGATGACCTTGTCTATACCCATTCGTCGGCGCGGCTCGACACCAAGCGCAGCCTGATCGACAACATGACGTCGGGCGCGACCGTCTATTCTGCGGTCGAGCCGTCGGACGTGAAGGCGCAGGATCTCGGCGACACCGTCGTGCTGACGGGCGTGGCGCAGATCAAGGTGACGGCAAACGGCAATCCGCTTGCCTTCGGCGTGCGCTTCACCGACGTTTACGCCAGGCGCGACGGGCGGTGGCAGATGGTGGCGTGGCAATCGACGAAGCTGCCCTGAACGAACTCGAAAGGAATGCGATCATGATCGAAGCAAAGGTGCCCGAGGGCCTGCCGAAGTGGATGTCCGAGCATGTCGACCGCTACCTCAAGAGCGGCGGCAAGGACGGCCACATGTACGAGGCCAACTTCCCGAACATGAAGCCGATCACGGTGCCCTCGCTGCTGCTGGTCACCAAGGGCCGCAAGAGCGGCGAGAAGTACCTGTTCCCGCTGTTCTACGGCGAGACCGGCAAGAGCTACTACATCGTGGCGTCCAAGGGTGGCGCGCCGGATCATCCCGGCTGGTACAAGAACATCCTCGCCAATCCCGAGGTCGAGCTGCAGGTCGGCACCAAGACGATCAAGGCCAAGGCGCGCACCGCGTCCGGCGCCGAGCGGCAGAAGCTGTGGGATGACTCGCTGAATTTCTGGCCGCCGTACGCCGACTACCAGAAGAAGACCCCGCGCGAGATCCCCGTCGTGGTGCTCGATCCGGTCTGATCTTCTTGCTGGGACCGCGCCACTCCGTGGCGCTCATCTCATGATCATGAGCGCCACGGAGTGGCGC
>CAMFJT010000111.1 GCA_945957125.1 uncultured Rhodospirillales bacterium
GAGGCCGAGGCGCTGCGCCGCGACCAGGAAGCCCGCCTCGCACGGGCGATCGCGACTCTCCAGGTCGCCCGCCCCGTCGGCGGCGTCGACCTCGCGCGTCTCTACGAGGAGAACCTGATCGGCGGAGTCGTGCTCGGGTAGCTGCCGGGCTGCGGCGTCATCGTCGACACGCACCTCGACCGGCACGAGCGAGCCCACCCTCCCGTCAGTTCGCCGGTACCCAACTGACGTCCCGACAGAGCAGCCCGCCGAGGATGCAGCCGCGCGTGGTCAAGCTGCTGTCGCCGACGATGACGGTTATGCTGTAGCTCCTGGCGCGTTTCGGATCGTAGGCGGTTCCCGCCAGCTTCGAATGGGATTTGCGATCGAGCGACATGATCAACCGGTCGCCGACCTCTTCACCCTTGCTCGTGTCCTTGATCCACAGGTTCGTCGCGCACAGCTCGGATCCGCACGGCGCGATCCTCACGCGTGCATTGCCGTCGTCTCGCAACCACACCCCGTCCGGGCTGCGGGCCTGCTGGGCGACGGCACTGCCGCCGACGCTTGCAAGTGCCAGGATCGCAGCAGCACGCCAAATCATGGCTCGAGCTCCCGGTATGCATCATCCCACGATGTCGAAAGCTATACGCAGCTGCCAGCCGACCGGATCACCTGCGGCGGGCAGCCGCCCCGCCTCGACGATCCTCATCGAGGTGACGGCCCGGCCGGTGATCCGGGCGTCGTGCCGGAGCGTATTTCCTTGCGCTTCGCCATGGGAAAGGAAACCGTTTGAAAGCCTATGCCATCGCCTACGTCGCGACTGGTCTGGTTTTTCTCGCGCTCGACGCGATCTGGCTGACCTTCGCGGCACAACGGCTCTACCGACCGCTTATGGGCGACATGCTGCTCGAAAGCTTCAGGGTGGTCCCGGCGATGCTCTTCTATCTGATCTACATCGCGGGCATCGTGGTTTTTGCCGTCTCGCCGGCTTTGGCCAGCGAGCGTTGGACGACGGCCGCCTTCCATGGCGCGTTCCTCGGCTTTCTCGCGTACGCGACCTACGATCTGACAAACCTGGCGACCCTGAGGAATTGGCCGATGGCGGTAACGATCGCGGATCTTGGCTGGGGTACGTTCGTGACGGCCTGCGCCGCCACCGTCGGATTGCTGATCACACGCGCCGTTTCATCCCCGCCCTGACGTTCCCGCGCACGCCTGCCGGCTCAGCAAGCCCGAGGCGACGAGGCCCACGAAGACGGTGAGCATGCCCGCGCTCATGGCATTCAACCTCAAAAACGCTCCCTGCTCGACGGCGGTGTAGGGGACGGCAGCGCCGGGATGCACGCCATCCAGCGCAAGATAGGCGAGCATGGCGCACGCGACGAGCGCCAAGCCAATCAGTCGCTCCGAAACCCGAAAGAAGGTCGCGGCAATCAGCGCGCAGGGGATGAGAAAGACTTCCACACCGGATGCCCGCCCGAGCACCTGGGTGCTCAGGATCGTGTTGCCGATCCCGGCAAGGACGAGAAGGGCACGGCCTGCGGTCGGCGATCGCCTGGCCAGCAGCGGCACTGCCAGGAAGAACGGCGTCGACAGGAACGTAAAGAGGGTCGGCCAGACGTTCTCGCTGACGGCCCACCGAACGTAGAACGGATAGAAGGGCTGATTGAAGGCCACGACGAGCGCGATCGAGTTGCAGGCGGCGACCATTGGATCGCGGTGGCCGGCATAGGCGGCAACCTGCCGCCAGGCCTGCCGGACCAGAGGCACGGGCGTCATGCATTCACGCCGGGCGCAGCAGGTAGTGGCTCACTCCCCATTCCGCGCCACCGGCGTGGCCGAATAGCCCGGCCGTCGCGAGGTAGAAGAGACGCCAGCGCCGACGCCAGAGTGCGGCGTCCGGGCCGTAAACCTCGCACAGGATGCGATCGATGCGCGGGCGGTTGGAATCGAAGCGCGCCAGCCAGTCCATCGCGGTCTTGCGATAGTGAAGGCCATTCCAGCACCATTCCTTTTCCACCGTGAAGCAATCGGGGAAGCAGCGGATCAGGTCATGGCTCGGCATCAGGCCGCCGGTGAAGAAATACCGGGCGATCCAGTCCGCCTTGTCCTCGAGGTCGAACCGGTAGGGACTGCGCTTGTGGCTGAAGACATGGACGAACAGCCTTCCTCGCGGTGCAAGCCATGTCTTGATCCGCGAAAGCAGGGTCTGCCAGTTCGCCATGTGCTCGAACATCTCCACCGACACGACCCTGTCGTACGCGCCGTCCGGCTCGAAGGCGTTCATGTCGGCGGTCACGACACGCACGTTGCGAAGGCCGAGGGCGGCAGCCTCGGCCTCGATGTGAAGCCGCTGCGGCGTCGAGTTCGACACTGCGGTGATTTCCGACCGCGGGAAGCGCTCCGCCATGTAGAGCGTCAGCGAGCCCCAGCCGCAGCCGAGCTCGAGGATCTTCTGTCCGTCGGCGAGTTCGGCATGCGCGACGGTTTCGTCGAGTGCCCGCCGCTCGGCGTCGGCCAGCGTCTCGTGCCCGGTCGGATAGAGGCAGCAGGAATATTTGCGGCGAGGGCCGAGCGTGAGCGCGAAGAACTCGGGGGGCAGCTCGTAATGCTGCTCGTTGGCGGCGTCGACATGCTCGGCGATCGGGCGTTCGACCATGGCACGAACGAAGTCGCGTTCCTCTCGATCCCGGGCCGTCGCAAGCCTGCGTCTCGTGCGGCCGACCAGAAATTCGATCCCCATGCGCGCCATCGGATCCGGAAGCGGCGCACGCTCGGCGACGCGAATAACCGAAGATATCAGGCTCATCGGGACTGCCCCTTTCGGACGGCGACGCCCGGGCCGCTTTGCGGGCCGGGCCAGAACGCATTGACGCGCTGCTGGTACTTGCGAAAGACCTCGCCTCGAGAGCGCAGCATGTGCGCTTCGAGAGGGGGAATGCCCGAGGCGTGCACGAGCAGCCAGTACATCAGCAACGGCCCGGCGAGGGCCAGCCAACCCCATGGATACGAGCCCGTCGCATCGATGGCGATGAGCGCGTAGGCGCACCATCCGAGCCATTCGAAGAAGTAGTTGGGATGGCGCGACATGCCCCACAGGCCGACGTCGCACACGCGACCCTCGTTCGCGGGATCCGAGCGAAAGGCGGAAAGCTGGCGGTCGGCGACCGCCTCGCCCGCGACCGCCGCGATCAGGACGGCGATGCCGATCGCGTCGAGTGCCCTGAGGCCAGGTGCCGGATTGTGCGCGGCGATCGCGATCGAGAGGACGAGCACCAGCGCTGCCAGGGCCTGGATCTGGAGGAACCAGAACAGGCGAACCGGGAAGGCGGTTCCCCATTCTTCGCGCAATTGGCGATAGCGAGGATCGTCGCCGCCGCGGGCCGTGCGTGCGGCGATGTGGAGGCCAAGGCGCAGCGACCACAAGAGGGCCAGCAGGGCCACCAGCATCTGGCGCGTCGAGACTTCGCTTCCGTCGAAGACGAAGAGAGCGGCCGCCGCACCGAAGACACCGGTGGCGAACGACCAGATGGCGTCGATCCAGCCCGAACGACCGCTCCGGAGGGCGACGAGCCAGGCCACCGTCATCGTCAGGGCCAGGCAGAGCGCCAGCCCGACGATCGCGCCGGCAGGACCTACGGCGGTCATGCCCGCCTCATCCGATGGCGCCCGATCGACGCTGCTTCGAGGCGGCCGCCTTGCCGAGCGGCCGGGCCGCGATCATCGCTCAAAATCCCACGAGCGGACGCAGGAGGCGTCCGAGGATGCCATGAAGCCGCGTGTCGCCCTCGACGGCCGCGAGGCAGACGCAATCCGTCTGCCCCGCGACGACGGGCCGGTGATCGACCTCGTCGTCGGCTTCGTCGAGGTCGCCCGGGAAATAGTGGCCCCGCTCGTCCGACAGCGACCCCGACAGGATCTGATTGAACTCGAGGCCGGTGTGCCCATGGCCGGGCAGATGAAGTCCGGCCTTTCCCTTGAGCAGCATCACCTTGGCATCCGGGCTGCCTTCGATCTTCACCTTGCTCCACCGAAAGCCCGGCCCGAGCCATCTCCAGGGGCCGATCTCGCAGCCCCGCATCGCGGACGGCAGCTCGATTCCCAATGCCGGCCACCTCTTCACGTTGGCGACAGGCCGTGGTGCAGGCTCGGGCGGGTCGACATCGAGGCGTTCCAAGGTGCGGCCGAACAGATCGGGGGCCAGCGCGGCCGGCGACATCTCTTCCAGGAGGGCGCCGCCGACGGCCTCGAAGCGCGCCAGCCGATCGCGGCAAACGGCGCATCCCTGGAGATGGACGGATACGACCAGTGCCGGCCCGGCGCCCAACGCGCCGGCTGCAAGGCGAACCAGAGATTCGTCGCTGGGATGATGCCTGATGGTCATAGATCGCGATCCAGCATGGCCCGCAAACGCGCCAGCGCGAGGCGCACGCGGGACTTCGCGGTGCCGAGGGGAATGCCCAGCTCCCGCGCGATTTCCGCGTGCGGCTTGTCGGCGAAGAACGAGAGCTTGAGGATGGCAGCCTGTTCCGCCGGGAGGGTCGCCAATGCCTTGCGCACCTGCTCCTCGCGCTCCGCCGCGAGCGCGATATCCTCGCCCGACGGTGGCGCGTCGGGCTGCTCACTCGGGTCCGGCAGCTCTTCGCCGGCGGCGGAGCGCAGGCGGCGCAGCCGGTCGATCCTCTGGTTGCGCGCGATCGTGAACACCCATGTCGCCGCGCCTGCCCGGCGCGGATCGAAATAGGACGCCTTCCGCCATACCGCGATCATGACTTCCTGGGTCACCTCTTCGGCAACGCCGTCGGCGAGGCCGGACCGCCGGAGGAAGCTCTTCACGCGCGGAGCGAAGTGCGCGAAAAGCTGCGCGAACGCCTTGTGATCCTGTCCCCGCGCCACCGCTTCCAGCAGGAGGATCAGTTCCTCGGGAGAGGGCGGCGTCTCTTCTTGCCTGACCTCGTTCAAGACGATGAGCCTCGCTGCCGGACGGGCCCGGCGCGCGCGCCAGATATCGAAACGTGAACGAGCCGCATCCATTTGCGCTTGATACGTTCGACCGATGCGATCGGATCACCCCGTCGCTGATCCAATGACCGCCGTGGCGCGTAGAAGTAAGCAGCCCGACGCGTGGAGTGAAAGCCTTTGCCGATGACCATGCTTGCCGACGCAGGATTGCAAGGTCCCCGCCGCGCAGAACCACGTGATGGCGGCCTCGACATCGCCGTCGTCGGGAGCGGCATCGCGGGCCTCTCCGCGGCGTGGCTGCTTTCCCGGCGGCACCGGGTCGTGCTCTACGAGGCCGACGGACACCTCGGTGGTCATAGCCACACCGTCGACGCCGCCGGACATGCGGTCGATACCGGCTTCATCGTCTTCAACGAAACCACCTATCCCAACCTGACGGCGCTTCTCGACCATATCGGCGTCGCCACGAAGCGCTCGGACATGTCGTTTGCCGTCTCGCTCGACGACGGCAGGCTCGAATATTCCGGGACCAACCTTCTCGGCCTTTTCGCCCAGGGGCGAAACGCGCTCAGCCCGCGATTCTGGTGGATGCTGCGCGATCTCGTCCGCTTCTATCGCGAGGCGCCGCGCAACGTCGCCGCGCTGGGCATCATGACCCTCGACGAATATCTCGACGCCGCCGGTTACGGCGAGGGATTCCGCAACGACCATCTCTATCCGATGGCGGCCGCCGTATGGTCCACGCCTGCCGCGAAGATCGGTGCCTATCCGGCGGCTTCGTTCATAAAGTTCTGCGAGACACACGGCCTGCTGAAGCTCACCGGACGCCCGATCTGGCAAACCGTGGCCGGCGGCAGCAGAAGCTACGTCCGGGTGCTCGCCGCCACCTTGTCCGAGGTGGTGTCCGGCTACCCGATCCGGACAGTCCTTCGCGACACGAACGGCGCGGTCATCGTCGGGCAGGACGGTCATCGTCGCCGGTTCGATCGTGTGGTGATCGCCGCGCACGCGGACCAGGCGCTGGCAATGCTCGCCGATCCGAGCGCGGAAGAACGGCGGTTGCTCGGCGCGTTCGACTATGTCGGCAACGACGCCGTCCTTCATTGCGACCCTGCCCTGATGCCGCGCCGCCGACGGGTGTGGTCGAGCTGGAACTACATGACCAGCAACGACGATGACGGTCGCAAGCTGGCCGTGACCTACTGGATGAACCGGCTCCAGGGCATCGCAAGCGCGAGCCCGCTGTTCGTCACGCTCAATCCCCATCGGGAGATCGCCCCGGGCGCGGTCCTGAGGCGCATGCATTACAGCCATCCCCGCTTCGATGCCCGCGCGATGCAATCGCAGAAGGAGCTCTGGTCGCTGCAGGGCCGGCGCAACACATGGTTCTGCGGCGCCTATTTCGGCGCCGGCTTCCATGAAGACGGTTTACAGGCCGGCCTCGCGGTCGCCGAAGCCGTCGGCGGTGTGCGGCGGCCGTGGACCGTCAGGGATGAATCCGGCCGCATCTGCGTTCATGACGCCGCACCGGCCGCCGCCCACGCGGAAGCCGGCTGATGCCGGAACGACGCTCGGCGCTCTATGCGGGGTCGGTGATGCATCGTCGGCTGCGGCCACGCGAGCACCGCCTGCGCTACAGCGTCTTCTACCTGCTGCTCGACCTCGACGAGCTCGACATGCTGGCCCGCGAGCTGCGGCTCTTTTCGCACAATCGCCTCAACCTCTTCAGCGTCCACGACCGCGATTACGGCGACGGCACGCGCGCCTCGCCGCGCGCGCGGATCGAGCGTCACCTGCAGGAGGCCGGCATCGATTGCGGCGGGCCGATGCAGCTGCTGACCATGCCGCGCATCGTGGGATATGCCTTCAATCCGCTCAGCATCTATTTCTGCCACCGCCGCGACGGCACGCTTTCGGCGATCCTCTACGAGGTGAACAACACGTTCGGCCAACGCCACAGCTACCTCGTTCCCGTCAGCCCCGACGCGACAGGTCCGATCCGGCAGGAAAGCCGGAAGTCGCTCTACGTTTCGCCCTTCCTGAGCACCGACATGGTCTATTCCTTCTCGGTCGTGCCTCCGTGCGAGGACCTGACGGTATCGGTAGTCGCCCGCGACGCGGAGGGACCCTTGATCGTGACCGAGCTCGCCGCGACCCGCCGGGAGCTGTCCGACGCCACGCTGGCGCGAGCCTTTTGCGCCTATCCGCTGCTGACGCTGAAAGTGATCGCCGGCATCCACTGGGAGGCGCTGCTGCTGTGGCTCAAGGGCGTGCGCCTGCAGGACCGGCCGGCGCCGCCCGATCGGTCCGTCACGCTGGGCCGCAATGTCGTCCACGATCGCTAGCCCGGCCGGGCCACCAAGCGGGCCGACCGTGTTCTACGCCCGAGGCGACGGGCCATGGGCCTCGATCCGGAAGCCTTCGGCCGGCGAGGGCGGCACGAAATAGCTCGTGAACAGGTCGAACTCCGCATCGCTGGCGTTGAAGGCGTGCGTGCCTGCGGCATTGCGGGCGCGCAGCCGCGCCTTGCAGACATCGTCGGGCACGTCGAGGAAATGGAGCCGATGGCCCACTCCGGCGCGCTCGAACAGGCCGCGCATCCACTGGCGGCTGGCCGGCGTGTTCGCGGGAAAGTCCAGGACGACGCTCACACCTTGCCGCAGAACCTGCACGATATGCTCACCCATCACCGCACGGAGTCGACGCGAATTGCGCACATAGTCCTCGAGCGTCTTCTGCTCGCCTTCGTAGAGGCAGGAGAGCCAGTCGTCCTCGGCGATCCGGATCGTGGCCGGCCGCGCGGCGAGGCTGGCTGCGAGCGTCGACTTGCCGGCGGCGATCTTGCCGCAGATCAGGTGGAGGGTCGCGCCCTGCCCGTTCGCCGTTTCGTCCATCGGTCGACGCCTCCCTCTTGGCTGCTTTCAGTGTAGCCGCTCCGGGCCGCGGTTGGTACGAACCGGGCGAGACACTGCCCGGGGAGGCACCGAGATGAGCTGGCAACCGGAGATGGACGAGCTGCGCCGCCGCCAGGCGATGACGCGCGAGATGGGCGGCGCCGACAAGGTCAAGCGCCAGCACGACGGCGGCCGCCTCACCGTGCGCGAACGCATCGACCGGCTGGTCGACGAAGGCTCGTTCCGCGAGATCGGCAGCATCGCGGGCAAGGCCGAGTATGACGGCCGCAACGACCTGGTCCACCTGACGCCGGCCAACGCGGTGATGGGCCGCGCAAAGATCGACGGCCGCAACGTCGCCGTCACCGGCGACGATTTCACCGTGCGCGGCGGGTCGGCCGACGCCACGATCAAGGAGAAGGACCTCTTCATCGAGCGCTACGCCAACCAGTATCGCGTGCCGCTGATCCGCATCATCGAGGGCTCCGGCGGCGGCGGCTCGGTCAAGACGATCGAGACGACCGGCCGGGCCAACGTGCCGGGCGTGCGCGGCTGGGAGATGGTGGTGCAGAACATGGCGACCGTGCCGACGGTCGGGCTCGGCCTCGGCTCGGTTGCCGGCCTCGGCGCCGCCCGTCTCGCCGCGACGCACTACTCGGTCATGGTCAAGGAGGTCTCGGCGATGTTCGTCGCCGGCCCGCCCGTCGTGAACCGCCTCAGCCCGCGGCAGTTCGACAAGCAGGAGCTGGGCGGCTGGGAGATCCAGCTCCGCGCCGGTGCGATCGACGAGGCGACCGACAGCGAGGACGAGGCCTTCGCCGCCGCCCGCCGCTTCCTCTCCTACCTCCCCTCCTCGGTCTACGACGTGGCCGCGCGCGGACCGGCGACCGATTCGCCCGACCGCCGCGAGGAGTCCTTGTTCGACGCCATCCCGCGCGACATCCGCAAGGTCTATCGGATAAGGCCGATCATCGAGAAGATCGTCGACCAGGGCAGCTTCTTCGAGATGGGCCGGCTGTACGGCCGCTCGGTCGTGACCGGCTTCGCGCGGGTCGACGGCTGGCCGATCGCGGTGATGGCGAGCGATCCGATGTTCTACGGCGGCGGCTGGACGGCCGACGCCTGCCAGAAGGTCACCCGCTTCGTCGACACCGCCGAGACGTTCCACCTGCCGGTGGTCTATTTCTGCGACTGCCCCGGCTTCCTGATCGGGCTGGAGGCGGAGAAGAGCGGCGTGATCCGCCAGGGCGTGCGCGCCATGTCGGCAATGTTCCAGACCACCGTACCGTGGTGCAGCTTCATCATCCGCAACGCCTTCGGCGTGGCGGGCGCGGCGCACCAGAACGGCGGCCGGCTGAACTGGCGCTACGCCTGGCCGTCGGGCCGCTGGGGCTCGCTGCCGCTGGAGGGCGGCATCGAGGCGGCCTACCGCGCCGACCTCGACGCCGCCCCCGACCGGCCGGCGAAGATGGCCGAGATCGAGGAGCGGCTGAACAAGCTGCGCTCGCCGTTCCGCAGCGCCGAGACTTTCTGGATCGAGGAGATCATCGACCCGCGCGACACGCGCCGCATCCTCTGCGAGTTCGTCGAGCTCGCCGCCCCGGTGCGCGGCTCCGGCCCGAGCCGGTTCGGGATGAGGCCGTAGTAATCTTCATCGGCGTTCTCACGCCCACAGACACGAAAGCGGCGCGGCCGCCAAGCGCTCCCCGAACGGAACGGTATCCGCGCCGTCATAGAGGACCGCCCCGAACGCGAAGCGTTTCCTGCAGGCTTCCGCCAAGGCTCGCAGCCCCGCGAAGCCGCCGGCCCTGACGGTAGCGCAGGCCTTCACCTCGATGGCGGCAATCATTCCGTCGTCGCGCTCCAGCACGATGTCGACCTCGCGCATGTCCCGACCCCGGAAATGGTGCGGCGTCAGGAGCAGGTCCGACGCCGTCATCAGCTTCAGGATCTCCGAGAACACGAAGCTCTCCAGCAGCGCGCCGAAGCCACCGCGATCCGCCTTGATCCGATCGAAGGTCAGCCCGCGCGCCGCCGCCAGCAGGCCGGAAACGAGGAAATGCAGCTTGGGCGTCGTCACGACTCGCTTGAGCGCACGGGTGAACCAGGGCTGCATGGTCGCGATCAGGAAGACCTGCTCGAGCAGGCCGACATAGCGTTGGCCGGTTCTTTGGTTGACGTTGATGCCACCGGCGAGCGGCAAGTAGTTGACGAGCTGTCCTGAGTGCTCGGCCAGCAGCCGCACGAACTTCGGGAGCTCGGTCAGTCTTGGAGAACCGTCTGATCGTCGAGCGTGCTGTAGGTCCAGCCGGTCTTCCCCATCTTTCGCACGAGCGTCGTCTTGCCGGCCCGCGCGGCCCCACGATCAGGACGACCGGAGTGTCCGCAAGGGCTGCTTTTGCCCGTTGCTCGACGAATCGCTGGAACATGACATTTCCAGATACCGGCTGATTGGTACGATCAGTATCGGCAGATTGGTAGCCAATGATCCGCTGATTGGTATTGCTCGCCTCGCCGTCCGGGATCCGGCCTACCGCCAGGAGAACCCCGCCAGCACCGGCACCGTCCCGCAGGACGGGTCGAACGGCGGGTTGCTGCGGTAGTCGTTGCGCGCGACGACGATCGCCTGCCCCGGGGCGCCGCGCAGCAGCACGCTGAGCGCCGGGTAGGTCCAGTCCTGGGCGAACAGGCGGTTCGGCCAGTCGCGCATCGGCAGCGTGTCGGCGTAAACCAGCCCGGTGCGCGTCGTCACGATCTCCCGAAACCAGGCGAGGTAGCCGGTCCAGTAGCGAGAGAGGGCAAGGTCGGGCACGGCGCCGGCCAGCACCAGGACGAGCATCGCCGCCGCGAGGCGCTGCGCGACTGCCGGCCGACGCAGCATCGCGAGCAGGCGCCATCGGGCGTCCGGCCAGGCGACGTGCAGCCACATCGCCGACAGCAGCGCGACGAGCAGGCCGCCCGCCGCCGAACGGGCCAGGTAGTGGGACGGCGGAAAGATCATCGACTCGGGACCGAGGAGCTGACGGAACCAGGGGGTCGCTGCAAGCACCGCGCCGGTGAGCAGTGCGACGGCGAGCGGCCCACGGCCGGCCAGCCATGACGGCACGGCGAGCGACACCAGTGCGATGAGCGCAACGCCGGCCAGCACCACGACGAATTGCAGGTTCTGCCAGAACTCCCAGGTCGCCCCGCGCACCTCGACGAAGTGCTCATGGCCCCAGTACGCCACGATCGTGCTGCCCGAAACGACGGCCGCACCGAGGAAGGCGAGCGCCGCTGCGAGCCGGAGCAGGCGTCCCCCCGCTTCGCTGTCGCGGCGCGCCGACCAGGCGATCACCCCGGCGGCGAGCGGGCCGAGATAGATCATCGCCTCGTAGGAGGCGATGCAGAGCAGGCCCAGCGCCAGCAGCAGCGCGCCGTCACGCCAGCCTTTCCCCTCGCCGGTCAGCGCGACGGCGAAGACCGCCGTCACCGCCGCATAGGCGATGTTGTATTCGCCGACGATGAAGAAGCTCGTCGGCAGATAGACCGTCGCGACCGCGGCGATCGTGCCGGCCAGCAGGGCGCCCCGCTCGCGCGTGCGCGCCAGCGCGAGGTGGTAGAGCCCCGCCGGCACGGCCAGCAGCATCGCTGAGAACGCCATCGCCAGGAGGTGCGTGTCGCGCACGCCGGCGCGAACCAGCAGCAGCACCGGCGCCTGCGTCAGCCAGGCAATATGCGCACGCGGCGGATAGAAATCGTGGAAGCCCTGCGTTTCCAGCATGTTCGCCAGGAACGATGCGCCGTCCCAGAACAGGCCGCGGCAGGTGAACGCATTCCACGCCGCCAGCCCCCACAGGACCAGGAGAGTGCCCCTGTAGGCCACGACGGAATTCATGCCCACGACGAGGCCTCCCTCACCTCGAAGGAGTGGCTGCTGCCGGGCGCACGCGCCTGCGGTGGCGAGCCTCCGACCAACCGGACCTCGGCTTCATATGTCTTCACAGCCGCTAATCGCGCCAGCGGAAGCGGCCCATATTGGGCAATTCCTCCGGCGGAAAGGGAACCCACTGGCCCTCGTAGGCTCGCGCCGGCGCAAGCACCCCGTCGGTCGGCTTGTCGCGCAGCACGACGCTCTGTGTGCTCAGCACCCAGTCCTCGACGAACAACGAATAGGGCGGCCGCGCCAGCGGGGTCTCCTCGACCGGAATGACGCCCTCGCGCAACTGCACGCTGGCACGAATGGCATCGAGATAGTTCGCCCAGGACTGCGTGAGCTGTAGATCGGCGGGGGTTCCGGCCAGCAGCATGACGAAGGCGAAGGTCAGGAAACGCTGCGACGCCTCGGGCCGGCGCAGCGAATCGAATACCGGCAGGCGCAGCGGCGGCACGGTGCGCCAGGCGACGCAGACCACGACCATTGTCGCGATGATCAACCCGCTCACGGTGCGTGCGACGTATTGAGACTTGGCGAGCGGCCGGACCAGCCCGTCGGTCAGGGCAAGCAGCGGCGACAAGGCCAGCAGCGCCAGGAAAATCCCGGCCCAGGCGTAAGGCCGGTTGCGCGCCAGGTCGGCGGGCCGGATCAGGCCCCAGACGACGACCGTCACCGTCGCCGCCAGCGAGAGGTCGAACTGCAGGTTCTGCCAGAAATTGATCGCCCACAGCCAGACTTCCTCGAGATGGGCAGGCTGGTGGGGATGGGTGACGGAGTAGATCGCCACGGTCATGCCGCGGATCGCGAACGCCGCTGCCAGCAGGTGGAGCGCCGTCGCAACGACCGGCCTGTGCGGAGCGCGCCACACCTTCCACAGAATGATGAGGCAAAGCAGCGGGCCGAGATAGATCATGGTCTCGTAGATGCGGATCGCGAAGAGCGCCAGCAGCGCGAGGACCAGCCCGTCCGCGACCGACAGGCGGTCGGCGGTAGCCAGCCGCACGCCCATCAGGATCACCACGGCATAGAGGGTGTTGTACTCGCCGACGATGAAGAACGACGTGGTCATGAAGACCAGCCCGATCGCGGCGATCACGATCGCCAGCAGGACCGCGTCGTCCTTCGCCCGGTGCAGGGCGAGTGTGTAGAAAAGGGTCGGTAGCCCGAACAGCCCGAGCGACAACAGGCGGGCAAGCAGGTGGAGATCCAGGTTGCCGAGCGTCACGGCGATCATGACCGGGATCTGGCCGGCGACCATGGCATAGCGGCGGGGGTCGTAAAAGTCGAAGAAATCTTCCTGGCGCACCACGTGCACCAGGAAATTCGCACCGTCTACGAACAGGCCTCGTGACGTCCAGCTATGCCAGAGAGCCAACGCCCAGATCAGTGCGACGGTCGCCCGATATGCCGTGGTCCTGGAGATCATGCCGCAGGGTCGCGTCTACAGGAGCGATCCCGGGCAGGCAAGCCGAGAGACCTTGCAGCGTCAATACGGCACTGTTAGCAAGGCTGACGATGACGCTCACTTGGCAAAAGGTCGACGCGATCCCCGGCTGGTTCGGCGCTCATTCCTATGCCTTGTGGCGCTGCCTGCTCGATTTCCAGGCCGAGAACGTGCGCGGCGACCTGTTCGAGATCGGCGTCTGGCGCGGCCGCTCGGCGTCGGTGCTGGCCTCTTATTGCCGCAACGACGAAACGCTCTACCTGTGCGACATCCAGGTCGACGCCTCGGCGCTGGACGCCGCCTTCGAGGGCGTCGGGGCGAAGGGCCGCAACATCGTGACCATCGCCGCACCGTCGAGCGAGCTGCCGGCCCGCCTCGACCTGCGGGCCATGCACCAGACCGTGCGCTGGATGCATATCGACGGCGAGCACACCGGTCCGGCGGTGTACAGCGAGCTGGAGCTGGCCAACCGGATCGTGCGGTCCGACGGCCTGGTCGTGGTCGACGATTTCTTCTCGCCGCGCTATCCGGCCAACACCACCGAGGCGGTGCGCTACCTCGAGAAGAACCCGTTCCATTTCCGCCTGCTCGCGGTGGCCTTCAACCGCGGCTATTTCTGCCGGCCCGAGAGCCTGCCACGCTATATGGACTACATCGCCGGCGGCCTGTCGCGGGCGCTTCAGGCCTACGACTGCCCCAGCACGATCTTCAAGACCACCGGCCCGTGGGACACCGACGCCGTCGGCATCACCTCCTTCATGGCCGAGGCCGGCTCGATCGCCGGCCCCGACAACCAGCCGCACCGCTGGCACATGATGGGCGTACGCAACGTCTGGTCGCCCTGGCGCCACATCCAGAACGGCTTCCGGATGTTCTTCGGGCGGTAGGCAGCTCCCGCGCTCCGGCAAGACGCTCTTGTCAGGCGGGCTGCGCGATCTTCATCTGCTCGTCGAGGTCGTCGGCGATGAAATGGCGCACCACCTCGTCGAGATCGCGGTCGGTCTCGAAGCCGAGGCGGCGGGAGCGCGCGGAGTCGATGCCCTGGGGCCAGCCGTCGCAAATCCTCTGGATCGCCGGATCGTGCTGCCACACGACCTTGCCGACCTTGCGGTTGCCGGCATGGCGGCCAACCGCCTGCTCGAGCTCCTTCGCCGTGACGTTGATTCCGTTGAGCAGCAGCGTGCGGCCGGGCCCGAAGGCGTCGGGCGGGAGGTCGTGCAGGCGGACGAAGGCATCGACCGTCTTGCGCGGGCTCAGCACCACCATGATCGTCTCGGGCGTCACCGGGCAGACCACGTCGACCCCGGTCAGCGGCTCGCGCACCACCGAGCTCGCCCAGGTCGACGCCGCCTTGTTGGGCAGGCCGGTGCGCACGCAGATCGTCGGCAGCCGCACCGCCGTACCCCGCAAGAAACCCTTGCGCGTGTAGTCGCGAATCAGGAACTCGCCGATCGACTTCTGCGCGCCGTAAGAGGTCTGCGGCGTGAGCGGCGTGTCGTCGGTGACGGCGGGCGGCAGGTCCCCGCCATAGGCTGCCAGCGAGGAGGTGAACACCACGCGCGGGTTGGTGCCCAAGGCGCGGCAGGCTTCGAGCATGTTGCGCGTGCCGTCGAGATTGACCCGGTAACCGAGGTCGAAATCGGCCTCGGCGCCGGCGCTGACCACCGCCGCGAAATGGAACACCGTCGAGGCGCCCTGCACGATCGACTGCACCGTGGCGAAGTTGGCGATGTCGCCGGCGATCGCCTTGACCCGCGGATCGTCCAGCCCGGGGCCGCTCGCCACGCCGACGTCGAACAGCAGCAGCTCGGAGACTTTCTGTTGCCGGCCGTCGGCATCGGCCAGCGTACCCTGCTGCAGGATGCGCCGTGCCAGCTTCTTGCCGAGGAAGCCGCCGCCGCCGGTGATCAGCACCTTCATGTTCGTTCCATCCCGATTTTTGTGCAGCCGGGAGTGTGCACAGAACGTTGTCGCCAGTCTATGTTGGGTCCGGGATGCGGGTCATAAGCTGGAACTTGTTGCGGCTCGAAGGAGCTGCCGTGGGCGACGTGGCGGCGCTGCTCGAGCGCGAGCGGCCGGACGTGCTGCTCATGCAGGAGGTCACGCAGCACATGGATGTGCTGCCGGCGACGATGCCCGGACACTATCATCGCCTGCCCTGGCCGGGCCGCATCCACGGGCTCGCGGTCTGGAGCCGGCACAATTTCGCGATGCCGCAGATCCTGCCGCTGCCGGCGTCTTCCCTCCCCGGCCGGTTGCCGCGGCGGCGCAGCCAGATCGTGCAGATCGGCGACATCACCTTCGCCAACGTTCACCTCTCGCACGGCCAGCTCCTCAATCGCCGCCAGCTCCTGCGGATCGCGGCGGCCCTGCAAGGCCGGCCGTCGGCGATCATCGGCGACTACAACGCCGTCGGCCCCAGCCTCATTCCCGGCTTCGCCGATGTCGGCCCCCGCGAGGTGACGCATTTCGGCGGCGACGTCGTGCCGTTTCGCCTCGACCGCTGCCTGGCGCACGGCCTGGCCTGCACCTTCACCGGCACGCTCGACTTCGGCCCCTCCGACCACAAGCCGATCGTCCTGGACCTTCAGGTCGCCGAGGCCCGGACGAAGCGACATCCCCTGCAGATCGCCCGCCGCCGCCTGGTCAAGATCCGCGCGGCGTTCCGCTGACTCATCGCTGGGACCGCGCCACTCCGTGGCGCTCATCATGAGCGCCACGGAGTGGCGCGGTCCCAGCGTCAGAGATAGGGCTGCAGCAGGCGGGCGGCGTTGTCGCGCAGGCGGCGGAACACGGACACGCGTTCGAGCTCGGCGAGGGTGAGCGGCCGGCCGGCGGGCACGACCTCGGCCAGCGCGCTGGCGAAGGCCTCGTCCTGGATCTCGACATTGAGCTCGAAGTTGAGCCGGAAGCTTCGGATGTCCCAATTGGCGCTGCCGATCAGCGCCCAGGCCTCGTCGACCATCATCAGCTTGGAATGATCGAACGGCGCCGGCAGCAGCCAGACCTTGCATCCCGCCTCGAGCAGGGTGCGCAGCGGCGTGCTGCGCGCCCAGTCGAGCACCATGTGGTTGGAGTTCTCCGGCACCACGATATCGACGGCGATGCCACGCATGGCGGCGAGGCTGAGAGCCGTGATCAGCACGTCGGGCGGCAGGAAATAGGGCGTCACCACACGGATCGAGCGGCGCGCGCAGCCGATGGCGTGCAGCACCGCGAACTCGATCTGCTCGAGATCCTCGTCCGGGCCGGAGGTGATCGCGCGCGCGGCCGCCGAGCCGGCCGGCCGCAGCTCCGGAAACCAGCTCTCGTCGAGCAACTTCTCGCCCGTCTCGTACACCCAGTCGTCGGCGAACGCCTCGGTGAGCTGCTCGACGACCGGCCCTTCGATGCGGAAATGGGTGTCGCGCACAGGGTGCGGCGGGTGGGTGGCGAGCAGGTTCTCGTGCCCGATATTGATACCGCCGGTGAAGGCGATGCGGCCGTCGACGACCAGCAGCTTGCGATGGTTACGCAGATTGAGGAACGGCGTCTTCCACGGCACGTAGGAATGCAGGAAGCGGTCGACCGGCACGCCCGCCTCGTACAGGCGGGTGTAGGCGCCCGAGTGGAAGTAGCCGCTGCCGATGCCGTCGACCAGCACTCTCACCTCCACGCCGCGGCGATGGGCGCCGATCAGCGCCGCAATGAACGGCATGCCGGCCTCGTCGTCGCGGAAGATGTAGCTGCACAGCCCGACGCTCTTCTCCGCCGCGTCGATGGCTGCCAGCATGGCGGGATAGGCTTCGTCGCCGCTGCGCAGCATGTCGATCCGGTTGTCCGCCTCGGCGGACAGACCGGTCAGGCGGCCGATGGCGTATTCCAGCGGCGTGAGCGGCCCCGCATCGGGGGCGGTCGGCTCGGCCTCGTCGACCGCGAACATATGGCTGCGCTTGCGCCGAAGGCGCAGCGCGCGCCGCTTCACCCGGTTCACGCCCAGCGCGTAGTACAGGATGCCGCCAACGAACGGCGACAGCCAGACGATCCCCATCCACGAGATGGAGGTGCCGACGTTGCGCTTGTTCAGGAGAACATGGACGGTAACGCCGGCCGAGATGGCGAGATGCGCCACCGCGGCCAGCTCACCGAGGAGCCAGGCGAAATCTCCGCTGAAGGCCACAGGCTCCGCTAGGCGACGGCCTTGATCGTCTTGGCGGTGATGTCGATGATCTCGTCGATCTGCGCCTTCTCGATCACCAGGGGCGGCGACATGGCGATCGCGTCGCCCGACTGGCGGACCATCAGGCCGAGCTCGAAGGCCTTGGTGAAGGCCTTGAAGCCGCGTGTGCCGGCAACGGCCTCCGGCGCGAGGTCGATGCCCGCGGCGAGGCCGAGATTGCGGATGTCGGTGACGTTGGGCAGGCCCTTGAGCGAGTGCACGCCCTCTTCCCAGTAGCTCGACAGCTCGGCCGAGCGCTGGAACAGCGCCTCGTCCTTGTAGATGTCGAGTACCGCCGAGGCCGCGGCGACCGCCAGCGGATGGGCCGAGTAGGTGTAGCCGTGGAACAGGTCGATGGCGCCCTCCGGCCCCTGCATCAGCCCGTCGAACACCGGCTTGCGCACGAACACGCCGCCCATCGGCACGGTCGCGTTGGAGATACCCTTGGCGACGGTCATCAGGTCGGGGATCACGCCGAACTTCTCGGCGGCGAAGCTGGTGCCGAGGCGGCCGAAGCCGGTGATGACCTCGTCGAAGATCAGCAGGATGCCGTGCTTGTCGCAGATCTGGCGCAGCCGCTCGAGGTAGCCCTTGGGCGGCGGCAGATAGCCGGTCGAGCCGGCGCACGGCTCGACGATGACGGCGGCGATGTTCGAGGCGTCGTGCAGCCCGACGATGCCTTCCAGCGCGTCGGCGAGATGGGCGCCGTGCTCGGGCTGGCCCTTGGAGAAGGCGTTCTGCGGCAGGTGGGTGTGCGGCAGGTGATCGACACCCGGCAGCATCGCGCCGAACCACTTGCGATTGTTGACCATGCCGCCGACCGAGATGCCGCCGAAGCCGACGCCGTGGTAGCCGCGCTCGCGGCCGACGAAGCGGGTGCGCGTGCCCTGGCCGTTGGCGCGGTGGTAGGCGAGCGCGATCTTGAGCGCGCTGTCGACCGCCTCGGAACCCGAGTTGCAGTAGAAGGCGTGATTGAGGTCGCCCGGCAGGAGCGCGGCATGGCGCGCAGCCAGCTCGAACGCCTTGGGATGGCCCATCTGGAAGGACGGCGCGTAGTCCATCTCCTCGAGCTGCTGGGCGATCGCCGCCTTGATTTCCTCGCGGCCGTGGCCCGCGTTCACGCACCACAGGCCCGCGGTCCCGTCGATGATCTTCCGGCCTTCCGGCGTCCAGTAGTGCACGCCCTTGGCCTTCGACAGCATGCGCGGGTTGGCCTTGAACTGCCGGTTCGCGGTGAACGGCATGAAGAACGCGTCGAGGTTGTTCGCGACGGGCGCTGATTTCGGCGGGGTCATGAGACGGTGATTCCCTGGGCGGACGGTAGAACGATGGGCGTCAACCTATCACTTGTTCCCGCGCGCGGCCACGCGCCGCCGTATCGCTCCTTTGAGGAATTCTGGGGCCGCTATTCTTGCCGGAGCGCGGGCGTCCCGCCCGCGCTCCGGCAAGAGATCATTTGTTCACGTCGACGACCACGCGGCCACGTATCTCGCCTTTGAGGATTTTTGGCGCCAAGCCCATCAACTCGCCCAACCCCGCCTCGCTCACTGTGGAATCGAGCTTGTCGAGCGGCAGGTCGGAGCCGAGGCGCTTCCAGGCTTCCTCGCGCGGCGCCTTGGGCAGCATCACCGAATCGATGCCGTAGACCGACACGCCGCGCAGGATGAAGGGCAGGATCGAGCCGGGGAACGACGGGCCGGCCGCCAGGCCGCAGACCGCGGCCGCGCCGCCGTACTTCACCTGGGCGAGCGCACGGGCGAACATGACGCCCGACACGGTATCGACCACGCCGGCATAGCGCTCCGACAGCAGCGGCCGGTCCGGCGCCTCGGTCAGCTCCTTGCGGTCGAGGATCGTGGCCGCGCCGAGGCCCTTGAGATAGTCGCCCTCCTGCGGCCGGCCGGTTGCGGCAACCACCTGGTAGCCGAGCCGGGCCAGGATCGCGACGGCCACCGAGCCGACGCCGCCGGCCGCACCGGTCACCAGCACCTCGCCGGATTGCGGCCGTACGCCGTGCTTCTCCAGCGCCATCACGCAGAGCATCGAGGTGTAGCCGGCGGTGCCGATCGCCATCGCCCGCCTGGTCGAGAGCGCAGCCGGCAGCTTGACCAGCCAGTCGCCCTTGACCCGCGCCCTGGTCGCATAACCGCCCCAGTGCAGCTCGCCGACCCGCCAGCCGTTCAGCACCACCTTGTCGCCCGGCTTGAAGGCGGGATTGTCCGACGCCTCGACGGTGCCGGCGAAATCGATGCCGCCGACATGCGGCCAGGTCTTCACCAGACCGCCGCCGCTGGTCAGCACCAGGCCGTCCTTGTAGTTCAGCGTCGAATACTCGACCGCGACCGTGACGTCGCCCGCCGGCAGCCGGGTATCGTCGAGCGTCTCGATCGAGCCGCTGACCTTGCGGTCGGCTCCCTGGGTCAGCACCAGCGCGCGGAATGACATGGCTTTCCTCCTCGTTGGCGCCTTACTAGCCGAGCTTCGCGCGGCAGACGAGCGCCATGACCT
>CAMFJT010000112.1 GCA_945957125.1 uncultured Rhodospirillales bacterium
CGATTCGCCTTAGTCTCGTGGGCTCGGAGATGTGTATAAGAGACAGCCGTGGCGCTCATGCTCATGAGATGAGCGCCACGGAGTGGCGCGGTCCCAGCACATGAGTCCGATCATGGACGCCAAGGGCTGGTATTCACGGGGCTACCTCCCCCACTTCGACTCGCAAGACGCGGTCCAGTTCGTGACGTTCCGGCTTGCCGATAGCCTGCCGGCAAAGCTGGCCGCGCAGTTGAGCGCAGACGACAAGCCGGAAACCGCCACTGAAGAATTCCTCGACCGCGGGCTGGGCGCTTGCTGGCTCAAACGGCCCGATATCGCCCGGCTCGTCGAAGAGGCGCTCCTGATCTTCGACGGCCAGCGCTATCGGCTTCTTGCCTGGACGATCATGCCGAACCACGTCCACGTACTGATATCGACGGTGCCGTCGGTGCAACTGGGCTCGATCGTCGGCTCGTGGAAGCGCTTCACGGCACGAGAGGCGAACCTGTTGCTCGGTCGGACCGGCTCCTTCTGGCAGGTCGACTATTGGGACCGCTTCATCCGGAACGACGAGCACTTCGACGCCACGGTCAGCTATATCGACAACAATCCCGTCAAGGCTGGCTTGGTGCGGGAACCTCACCTTTGGTCGTGGGGAAGTGCGCGTTTCAACAGTTCATGAGCGCCACGGAGTGGCGCGGTCCCAGCAAAGAAAAAGCCCCGCCGGGGAGATCCGGCGGGGCTTTTCCGTGGATGAGGACTCTCGCGGCTACCGGCCCTGGGCCGACATCGAGAAGTTGAAGTTGTCGAAGGTGTTCTCGGCGACGCGGAACCACAGGTTCTGATCGCCGCGGAAAGCCTTCAGGCTGTCGTAGATCTTCTTGAACTTCGGATCCTTGGCCGAGAGCTCGTCATAGTACTTGTACGCCTCGTTGAAGCACGGCTCGAGCACGGCACGCGGGAACGGGCGCAGCTCGGTGCCGGCGGCCACCAGGCGGCGCAGGGCGGCGGGGTTGCTGGCGTCGTACTTCGGCACCATCCACGAGGTGACGAGGCCGGCCGCGGTCTCCACGACCGCCTGGTACTGCTTGGGCAGCTTCGCCCATGCGTCGTTGTTGATGTAGAGCGAACCGCCGGAGCAGCCTTCCCACCAACCGGGATAATAGTAGTACTTGGCGACCTTGTTGAAGCCGAGCTTCTCGTCGTCGTAGGGGCCGACCCATTCGCAGGCGTCGATCGTGCCCTTCTCCAGCGCCGGATAGATATCGCCGCCGGCAATCTGCTGCGGCACCACGCCGAGGCGCTCGAGGATCAGGCCCGCGAATCCGCCGACGCGGAACTTCAGGCCCTTCATGTCGTCCATCGACTTGATTTCCTTGCGGAACCAGCCGCCCATCTGGCAGCCCGTGCCGCCGAACACGAAGGAGCGGAAATTGTACTCCTTGTAGAACTCGTTGATGAGCTGGTGGCCGCCGCCGAAATACAGCCAGGCATAGAGCTGGCGCTGATTGACGGAGAACGGCAGGCCGGTCTCGAACACGAAGTTCGGATGCTTCCCGAAATAGTAGTAGGCCGCGGTCTGGCCGGCTTCGACCGTGCCGTTCTGCACCGCATCGGCAACCTGCAGGCCAGGCACGATCTCGCCGGCCGCGAAGGCGCGGACCTCGAACTTGCCGTCGGTCATCTCGCCCACGACCTTGGCAAACAACTCCGAGCCGCCGTACAGCGTGTCGAGCGACTTCGGGAAGCTCGACGTCAGGCGCCATTTCACGGACGGCGCGCTCTGGGCGATCGCCGGAGCAGCGACGGTCGAAGCAGCCGCGACGCCCGCCGCGCCGACACCCGCCGTCTTAATGAATTTCCTACGTTGCATCTGAAAAATCCCTCCCTTTTGGGGAATTACCGACTCCCCTTACACAGCGAGAGACTGACATGCGGAATGCACTTTGAAAAGCGCGCTTGCCGCCAAACACCTAAAAACCTTGTAGCAGCGACGTTTTGGCAAGGTGGCCCCGCTGGCATGGCGTGGCCCGGCAAAAGAAAAGCCCCGCGCTAGCGGGGCTTTCCATTATCCGATGGCGTGCGGCTCAGAGCTTGTTGGCAGCCGACTGACGGGCCATGAAATTGTCGAAGGTATTTTCCGCGACACGGCCCCACAGCACGCCGTCCTTACGGAAGGCCATCTGCGATTCGTAGATCTTCTTGAAGTTGGCGTTCTTCTCGACGAGGCCGGCATAAACGTCGTTGGCCGCGACGAACGAGGCTTCGAGGACCTGCTGCGAGAACGGCATCAGCTTCGCGCCGGTCGCGATCAGCGCGCGCAATGCCTTCGGGTTGTCGGCATCGTAGCGCGCCGTGATGAAGGCATTCGTCTCGGCGGCCGCCATGCGCAGGATCTGCTGGTAGGTCTTCGGCAGCGCATTGAACTTGTCGATGCCGACGATCAGGTGCAGCGCGGCATTACCCTCCCACCAGCCGGGGTAGTAGTAGTACGGCGCGACCTTCACGAAGCCGAGCTTCTGGTCGTCGTACGGGCCGACCCATTCCGCCGCATCGACGGTGCCCTTCTCGAGCGCCGGATAGATGTCGCCGCCGGCGATCTGCTGCGGCACCACGCCGAGCTTGGTCATGACGTCGCCGGCAAGACCCGCGATGCGCATCTTGAGGCCCTTGAGATCGTCGACCGTCTTGATCTCCTTGCGGAACCAGCCGCCCATCTGCGCGGTGGTGTTGCCGCCGACCATGCCGATGACGTTGTAGGTCTTGAGGAAGTCGTTGATGAGCTGCTCGCCGCCGCCCTGGATCACCCAGGAATTCATCTGCCGCGTGTTGAGGCCGAACGGAACGACAGTCGCCAGCGCGAAGGTCGGGTCCTTGCCGTAGTAGTAATAGAAAGCCGTCTGGCCCATCTCGACGGTGCCGTTCTGCACCGCGTCGAGCACCTGCAGGCCCGGGACGATCTCACCCGCGGCGAAGGTGCGGATCTGGAACTTGTTGTCCGTCGCCTCGGCCACGATCTTGGCGAAGTGCTCGACGCCGCCATAGAGGGTGTCGAGCGACTTGGGGAAGCTCGAGGTCAGGCGCCAGTTGATCTCCGGCGCGGACTGGGCGATGGCGGGGGCCGCCACTGCGGCAGTGGTCGCGACCGCGGCGGCGCCGACACCGGCGGTGCGGATGAACTTGCGACGTTGCATGAAAGGCCTCCCAGAAATCCGAAACGATTGCACGGCTTATGACACGCGACCGGCGGTAGCAGAAGCGTCAATGCATGAGCAGCAGTCCAAGCGCCAATGCGCCGATTGCAATGCGGTACCAGGCGAACACGCCGAAACCGTGGCGGCTGATGAAGCGCACGAAGGGCTTCACGACCACCAGCGCGGAAAGGAAGGCCGTGACGAAACCGATCGCGATGAGCCCGCTGCCATGCCAGTCCAGCGTCGACCAGTTCTTGAACAGGTCGTAGACGGTGGCGCCGATCATGGTCGGGATGGCGAGGAAGAAGGAGAACTCCGCCGAGGTGGCACGATCCACCCGCAGCACCCGCGCGCCCATGATGGTGGCGCCGGAGCGCGAGACGCCGGGAATCATGGCCAGGCACTGGCAAAACCCGATGAACAGTGCGGTCTTCCAGTCGATATCGTCGACCGATTTAACGCGCGGCCGCTGCGCGTAGCGTTCGATGACCAGGATGAGGATACCGCCGACGATGAGCGAGACGGCCACCACGATCGGCCGTTCGAGCAGGCCCTTGATGTACTTGTGCAGCGCCACGCCGATCACGACGGCGGGCAGGAAGGCCACGATCACGGCCAGCGAAAAGCGCAGCGCGAGCGGATCGCGGCGGATCACGCCGCCGATCGTGGCGAAGATCTTGGCATAGTAGAGCACGCACACGGCGAGGATCGCTCCGAGCTGGATCACGATCTCGAAGACCTTCCCCTCCGGCCCCTCGAAATGCAGAAGCTGCTCGGCGAGGACGATGTGGCCGGTCGAGGAGACCGGCAGGAATTCCGTCAATCCCTCGACGATGCCGATGACGATGGTCTTGAGGAGAAGGGCGAGATCCATCGATCGGTCCTCAGAATCGCTTGGCGCGCGGCCAGCCTTTTTCGGGCATGCGCCCTGCCTGGGCGCGCTCGCCGCGCCAGAACTTGAGCTCGCTCGCGGGGATGACGCGATTGGACCACGGCAGGCCGTCGGCGAGCTTGAAGGCCTGCGCGTCGGACAGCCGGTCGCCCTTGGACTTCTGCAAGGTCACGCCGCGGCCGCGTGTCATCTCGGGCACCTGCTCCATCGGGAAGATCAGGAGCTTGCGGCCCTCGCTCAGCGCGGCAATCGAGTCGGCCCCCTCCGGCACGACGGCGAAAGCCTGCGCCATCTCCTTGTCCGCGAGGTTCAGCACCTGCTTGCCGTTCTTGGTCTGCGCGGCGACCTCGTCCTCGGGCACGATGAAGCCGCGTCCAGCATCGGACGCCACGAGGAACTTTCGGCCGCCCTTGAACACCGACAGCGCCACGATGTCGTGCTCGTTGCCCAGCTCGATCATCAGCCGCACCGGCTCGCCGTGGCCGCGCGCGCTCGGCAGCCGGTCGCAGCCCAGCGTGTAGAACCGGCCGTTGGTGCCGAACACGAGCACCTTGTCGGTCGACTGGGCATGCAGCGTGAAGCGCGCCTCGTCGCCTTCCTTGTACTTGAGCTCGGCGGCCTGCTTGTCGTCGAGATGGCCCTTGGCGGCGCGGATCCAGCCCTTGGCCGACAGCACCACCGTCACCGGCTCGCGCTCGACGAAATCCTCGATCGCATGCTCGATCTCGGCCGGCGCGTCGGCCAGCTCCGTGCGGCGCTTGCCGAGCTTGGTCTTGCCGCCGAACTTCGCCTTGGTCTCCTGAACCTGCTCGGCGATCTTGCCCCACTGCAGCTTCTCTTCCTTGAGCAGCGCCTTGAGGTCTTTCCGCTCGGCCGTGAGCTTCTTGTGCTCGCCCTTGATCTCGAACTCTTCCAGCCGCCGCAACGCGCGCAGCCGCATGTTGAGGATCGCCTCGGCCTGGGTCTCGGTCAGGCCGAATTCCTTCATCATCACCGGCCTGGGCTCGTCCTCCTCGCGGATGATCTTGATCAGCCTGTCGATGTTCAGATAGGCGATCAGGAAGCCTTCGAGGATCTCGAGCCGCCGCTCGATCGCCTCGAGCCGGAAGGTCGAGCGCCGGATCAGCACCTCGCGCCGATGATCGAGGAAGGATTGCAGCGCCTCGCGCAGGTCCATCACACGCGGCGTGTTGGTCCGGTCCAGCACGTTGAGGTTCAGCGGAAAGCGGATCTCGAGGTCGGTCAGCTTGAAGAGCTGCTCCATCAGGAGCTCGGCCGGCACCTGCCCGGTACGCGGGTCGAGCACGATGCGCACGTCCTCGGCCGATTCGTCGCGCACGTCCTCGAGGATCGGCAGCTTCTTGGCATTGATGATCTCCGCGATGCGCTCGATCAGCTTGCCCTTCTGCACCTGGTAGGGGATCTCGGTGACCACTATCCGATACTGGCCGCGCGGCAGCTCTTCCTTCGTCCAGCGCGCCCGCAGGCGAAAGGCGCCGCGGCCGGTGCGGTACGCCTCGACGATCGACTCGCGCGGCTCGACCAGCAGGCCGCCGGTCGGGAAGTCCGGCCCCTTCACCAGGTCGACCAGCGTCTCGATCCGCGCGTTCGGCGTCTTGATCAGGTGCAGCAGCGCGTCGCACAGCTCGCCGGCATTGTGCGGCGGGATCGAGCACGCCATGCCGACGGCGATGCCCGCCGCGCCGTTGGCCAGCAGGTTGGGGAAGCCGCCGGGCAGCACGACCGGCTCTTCCGTCGAGCCGTCGTAGTTGGGCCGGAAGTCGACCGCGTTCTCGTCGATGCCGTCGAGCAGCGCCTCGGCGACGGCGGTGAGCCGCGCCTCGGTGTAACGCATGGCGGCGGGGTTATCGCCGTCGATATTGCCGAAATTGCCCTGCCCCTCGATCAGCGGGTAGCGGGCGGCGAATTCCTGGGCGAGGCGGACCAGCGCGTCGTAGATCGACTGGTCGCCGTGCGGGTGATACTGGCCGATCACGTCGCCGACCACGCGGGCGCTCTTCTTGAACGCGCTGTTGGGGTCGAGGCGAAGCTGGCGCATCGCATACATCAGCCGGCGATGGACCGGCTTCAGCCCGTCGCGCACATCGGGCAGCGAGCGCGCCATGATCGTGGACAGCGCATAGGACAGGTAGCGCTCCTGGAGCGCCTGCCCGAATTGCACCGGCTTCACGGCCGCGAGCGGAACGACGTTTGTGGTGCGTTTGGCCATCGGCTGGGACGTGAGGGGGATGGATCGCGATTCGCGCCGCGACCGCGGAGGCTGTTATTGGCGGCTGAGCGCTTCCATAAATCTCGCCCGCGCGGCAGGCAAGGGCTTGTTGTGGGGCCAAAAGACATGCCGCTCGAGGAAAAATCCCGTCAGGTCGAACCCCAGCCGCAGCTCGGCCGCGTCGGCCGGCAGCCCGCCGGCGCCCAGGAAAGGCGGCAAGGCGATCAGCCGGTCGAGATACGGGGTGGCGGCCGCGCGAGACACTGCCCGCCCTGTCTTCGGCGAGACGTACGCCAGATCCTCGGTCGTGCCGGTCAGTGCGCATTTTTCGAGGCCGAGGCCGAAGCCCAGCTCCTGTAGCAGGCCGAGCTCGAGCCGGACGCAGATCATCGGCCAGCCGGGATGGCCGATGGCGTGGAGCAGGGCCTGGAAGCCATCGAACACGGCGGCATGCGGCTCGCGGTCCGGCAGCGCGGCGTCGACCACGGCGCAGGCGGCGGACAGGCCCGCCAGCTCGACGGCATCGTCCATCACCCGCGCCGCATGCGCCTCGCGCAGCTCGCCCGTGAAATTGCCGAGCTGATCCATCTGCCGCGCCCGCCAGGCGGCCTCGACGACATTGCCGGGCTGCCAGGTCGGCCGCGCCTTGCGCGAGATCCCGCCATGGACGAAGCCGGCATGGCGGCCATGCTGGCGGGTCAGCAGCGTCGTCACCAGCCCGGTCTCCCCGTGCGGCCGGCTCGACAGCACGATGCCGAGATCGCTCCATTCCATCGGTCGGGTATGGCGTGTTTCGGCAAGTCCCGCCAGATCGGGGCTTCATTGGACCGCGCGCATCCTGCGCGCGGTCCAATGAATCTAAGACTTCGGATCGTAGTCCAGGCCGATGGCGCGGTAGTGCGAGGGGTCCTCGGCCCAGCGCTCGCTCACCTTGACGTGCAGGAAGAGATGGACCGGACGCTCGAGCATCTGGCCGAGCTCATGGCGGGCGCGGGCGCCGATCTGCTTGATGCGGGCGCCGCCCTTGCCCAGGAAGATGGCGCGCTGGCCATCGCGCTGGACATGGATCGTCTGCTCGATGCGCACGCTGCCGTCCTTGCGCTCTTCCCACTTGTCGGTTTCGACGGTGGCCTCGTAGGGCAGCTCCTGGTGGAGCTGGAGGAAGACCTGCTCGCGCGTCACCTCGGCCGCCAGCAGGCGCAGCGGCAGGTCGGCGGCCTGGTCCTCGGGATAGAGGAACGGGCTGACCGGCAGCCGCGCGGCACAGGCCGCGAGCACGGCGGCGATGCCGTCCTGCTTCAGCGCGCTCACCATGAAGGTCTGCTCGAACGGCAGCAGCGCGTTCAGCTCGGCGGTCAGCGCCAGCAGGGTTTCCCGCGCGACGAGGTCGATCTTGTTCAGAACCAGCAGGCGGGGCGCCCGGCTCTCCTTCAGACGTTCGACGATGGCGCGGGTCTCCTGACCGATGCCGCGCTCGGCATCGACCATCAGCGCGACGACGTCGGCATCCTCCGCGCCCTGCCAGGCAGCCGCGACCATTGCCCGCTCCAGCCGCCGCTTGGCGACCCGGAAGATGCCCGGCGTATCGACCAGCACGACCTGCGCGCGGCCGCCGTCGGCCAGGTCCGCCATGGCGATGCCGATCACGCGCATGCGCGTGGTCTGGACCTTGGGCGACACGATGCTGACCTTCGAGCCGACCAGCGCATTGACCAGGGTCGACTTGCCGGCGTTCGGCGCGCCGACGATGGCGACGAAACCGGCCCGGGTCGATGGCTCGCTCATGGGGCTTGGAGCCGTTCGAGCAGCGCCGCCGCCGCCAGGCGCTCGGCCTCGCGCTTGCTGCCGGCCCGTCCGAAGCCGGGCTCGCGACCCTTGATCGAGACCTCGACGACGAAGACCGGCACGTGCGCCGGCCCCTCGCGGCCGACCTCGCGATACTCGGGCAGCGGCAGGCGGCGCGCCTGCGCCCATTCCTGCAGCGCCGTCTTGGGCTCGCGCGGGGCGGCGAGCGTTTCGCTCAGCCGCTCGCCCCACAGCCGCTCGACGCAGGCCGCCGCCGCGGAGAAGCCGGCATCGAGGAACACGGCGCCCAGCACCGCCTCCAAAGCGTCCGCCAGGATGGTCGGGCGGACGGCGCCGCTCTGAGACTCCGACTCGCCCAGACGCATGTCCGCGCCGAGATCGATCGACCGTGCGATGTCGGCCAGGGTCTGGGCCTGCACCAGCACGCTGTAGCGGCGGGCCAGCTCGCCCTCGCGGGCGTGCGGGAAGCGGCGCAGCAGCAGGTCGGCCATGGCCAGCGAAAGCACGCGGTCGCCCAGGAACTCCAGCCGCTCGTTGCCATGCGGCAGAGCGGCCTTGAGATCGGGCTGGCGGTCCAGCGCGCTGCGATGGGTCAGCGCCTCGGCCAGCAGCTCGGGGCGCGCGAAGGTGTGGTCCAGCCTCAGGAGCCGCGCCCTCAGTGAATCGGCATGAAGAAGCGGCCGATCCGGGGAATGATCGCCTGCGGCCATTTCCACGGCTCGTACCAGTTCGCTACCGTCGGGTCGTGCGAGAAGAAGATGAACTCCGCGCGGCCGACCAGGTTCTCAGCCGGGACATACCAGCCGTGCTGCGCCCGCTCGCCCGTCACGCCGCTCAGATCGCGCACCATCAGCTTGGTGCGGCTATCCAGCGAATCGTCGCGGTTGTCGCCCATCATGAAGAAGCTGTCGGCGGGAACGAGGAACTCCGGCGTGTTGTCGGAGGGTCCGTTGTCGCTGGTCTCGATGATCTCGTGGGCGCGGCCGTTGGGTAGGACCTCCCGATACAGCGTGCCGGTCCGGTAGCCTCCGCCGGCCGGCACGTAGTCGCTGATCCGGGTGCGCTCCACCGCCTTGCCGTTGATGTGGAGGATGCCGTCGATGACCTGGATTCGATCACCCGGCAGGCCGACGATGCGCTTGATGTAGTCGGTCCGGTTCATGCCCTGGCCCTGGTCGCCAGGATACTTGAAGACCGCAACGTCACCGCGCTCGGGCATCCGCCCAAAGATACGACCCGAGAAGAAGCCGAGCGAAAAGGGAAACGAATGCTTGCTGTAGCCGTACGAATATTTCGAGACGAACAGGTAGTCGCCGACCAGCAAGGTCGGGATCATCGAGCCCGAAGGAATGTTGAAAGGCTCGATGGCGAACGTCCTCACCACGAGTGCAATCAGGACGGCATAGACCACGGTCCGGATCGTCTCCGCCCAGCCGCCGGCCTTTTCCTGTCCCCGCTTGCGACGTTCAACCACGTCCGTCATCGCTGTACCAGTTTGCAAGAGTCCGCGTGTGTAGCAGGGTGAGCGACCAATGTCTCCCGCCCGTCGGCCGCATGGAAGAGCTGCATTTTGCTCATTTCACGGCCAAGCCGATGCGACCAAAGCGCTCGAAGCCGGACCAGTAGATGTAATTGGCACGTCCGCTGATGTCCGCAGCCGGAACGAACCACCAGCGCGACCCAAGTCCGCCTCGGCTATCGATCGAGTCGTCACGATTGTCGCCCAGCACGAAATAGCTATCGCGAGGAACGACAACAGGGCCGCCCTCGTCGAATAGGCCGTCGCCCGTGCGGGAAATCTTCAGGATGTCGAACGCAACGCCATCGGCGAACCGTTCCCTCAGGCGGGTTGCGACCACGCCCCTCGGACCATACGTCTCTTCCCCGATCGGCGCTTGCACCGCGGGCTGGCCGTTGATGACGGGAATGCCCCGACGCATCTCGACCCGCTCACCCGGCAAGGCGATGATGCGCTTCACGAACTCAACTCGCCCGCCCCCCGGCGCCACAGCACTCTGCGGTGCCACGAAAACGACGATGTCGCCCCGTCGCGGCTTGCGGCCATCGATATAGGCGCGGCGGTCTATGAAGAACTGGTCGCCCATGACAAGCGTCGGTAGCGTCGATACGCCGACGTTGCTGCGCGGCGACCAGCCCAGGACCTGCAGTATCAGCCCACCTAACATCACGACACTGGCAGCAGGTATCGCGAGCATGAGGACGGGCCACAGCCAACGTCGGCGCCGCGGCCGCTGATCGTGAACCGGAGGCGGTGGAGCACGCTCGCTCATGGCGCGGGCACGCCCGAAATGATGACGATCGCCTGGGCCAGCGGGTACTCGTCGGTCAGGGTGAGGTCGATCTGCGCGGCGAGCCCCGCCGGCGTGATCTCCTGCAGCCGGGCCAGGGCGCCGTTGGTCAGGGCCATCGTCGGCTTGCCGCTGCGCAGGTTGATCACCCCCATGTCGCGCCAGAACACGCCGCGGCGCAGGCCGGTGCCGAGCGCCTTGGCGCACGCCTCCTTGGCGGCGAAGCGCTTGGCGTAGCTCGCCGCCCGCGTCGCGCGGCCCTCGGAGCGCTTCTGCTCGAGCTCGGTGAAGATGCGCTGCACGAAACGGTCGCCGAAGCGGGCGAGCGACTTCTCGATGCGGCGGATGTCGCAGAGGTCGTTGCCGATGCCGAGGATCACGCCGCCGCCCCGCCGGCGCGCGCGGCATCCATCAGACGACGCATCTCGCGGATCGCCGCGTCGAGCCCGACGAAGATCGCCTCGCCGACCAGGAAATGGCCGATATTCAGCTCGCGCACCTCGGGGATCGCCGCGACCGGAACCACATCGGCGTAACTCAGGCCATGGCCCATGTGGCATTCCAGCCCCAGCCTCCCGCACAGCGCGGCGCCTTTGCGCAGCCGCTCGAGCTCGACCTTCTGCGCCTCCCCCTCCAGCTCGCAATAACGGCCGGTATGAAGCTCGACGACCGGAGCGCCCAGGCTCACCGCCGCCTCGAGCTGGCGCGGATCGGCCTCGATGAACAGCGACACGCGGATGCCGGCATCTCGCAGCCGCGCGATCATGGGGGCGAGCTGGTTGTGCTGGCCCGCCGCATCGAGGCCGCCCTCGGTGGTCCGCTCCTCGCGCTTCTCAGGCACGATGCAGGCGGCATGGGGGCGATGCTTCAGCGCGATGCCGACCATCTCCGCGGTCGCGGCCATCTCGAAGTTGAGCGGGATCTTCAGCTCGCGCATCAGCCCCTCGATGTCGGCGTCGACGATGTGACGGCGATCCTCGCGCAGGTGCGCGGTGATGCCGTCGGCGCCGGCCGCCGCCGCGATCGCCGCGGCACGTAGCGGATCGGGAAGGCGCCCGCCACGCGCGTTGCGGACGGTGGCGACGTGATCGATGTTCACGCCGAGACGCAGGGGCTGAGACATTGCAGGGCCTTGTGAATTGGGGAGCTAGTTGCGCGCGCGTTCGACCGCGTTGATCGCGGGCGTCGCGCGAAGCGCGGCGGTGATGTCGGCGAGATGGCGCACATCGGCGACCTCGACGTCGATCACCATGTCGAAGAAGTCCATCGAGCGGTTGACGATGCGCAGGTTGGAGATGTTGCCCTCGTGCCGGGCGATGACGGTCGACAGGCTCGACAGGCTGCCGGGCTGGTTGGCGACCGTGATCTTGAGCCGGCCGGTATAGGCCGCGCTGCCGTCGCCCATCCCTTCCCAGCCGACATCGATCCAGCGCTCCGGTGCCTCGGAGAAGCTTTCGAGGGTCGCGCAATCGATCGTGTGGATGGTGACGCCCTTGCCGGTGGTGACGATGCCGACGATACGGTCGCCCGGCAGCGGATGGCAGCAGCGCGCGAAATGCACCGCCATGCCGGGGATCAGCCCGGTCAGGGCGATCTGGCCGTTCTCCTTGCCCGCCGGGTCGCGCGGCTTGGCCTTGCCGCGCGGACGGCCGATCGGGACGACCTCTGCACCGCCGGCGGGCGGCTTGCGCTGCTGCTTGAGGCCGGGATAGACGGCCATCAGCACCTCGCGCGCGCCGGTCAGGCCGGCGCCGACATTGGCGATCAGGTCTTCGGCGCTCGCCTGCTTGAAGTTGGCCTTCACGCCGTCGAGCCCCTTCTCCGTGACTTGATAGCCCTCCTCGTCGAAGGTCTTCTCGAGCAGCGAACGACCGAGCTGGAGGTACTGCTCGCGCTGGCGCACGCGGACGAAGCGGCGGATCGCGGCCCGCGCCTTGCCGGTGACGGCGAAACGCTCCCAGGTCGGTGACGGCGTCTGCGCCTTCGAGGTCACGATATCGATCTGGTCGCCGTTGGTGAGCTGGGTGCGGAGCGGCAGCATGCGGCCGTTGATCTTGGCGCCGACGCAGGTGTCGCCGACCTGGCTGTGCACGGCGTAGGCGAAGTCGATGGGCGTGGCGCCGCGCGGCAGGGAGATCAGCTTTCCCTTGGGCGTGAAGCAGAAGACCTGGTCCTGGAACATCTCGAGCTTGGTGTGCTCGAGGAAATCCTCGGCATTCGACGACTTGTCGAGAATCTCGATCAGGCTGCGCAGCCAGGCGTATTGCGGCGCGTCGGTCGACGGCCTGCCCTGCTTGTAGACCCAGTGGGCGGCCACGCCGCGCTCGGCCTGCTCCTGCATGTCGGCGGTGCGGATCTGGATCTCGATGCGCTGGCCGTGCGGCCCGATCACGCCGGTATGCAGCGAGCGGTAGCCGTTGGGCTTGGGCACCGAGATGTAGTCCTTGAAGCGCTGCGGCAGCATCTGGTAGCGGCCGTGCAGCAGCCCGAGCGCCTGGTAGCACTGCGCGATGTCGGCGACGATGATGCGGAAGGCCATGATGTCGGCGAGCTGCTCGAACGACACGTTCTTCTGCTGCATCTTGCGCCAGATCGAATAGGGCGTCTTCTCGCGGCCCGAGACCTGCGCGACGAGGCCGCCTTCCAGCAAGGTAGAGGCCAGCTCGGCCTCGACTTGCGGCACGATCTGCTCGCCCTTCTCCTTGAGGTAGCCGAGCCGCGCCAGCACCGAATCGCGCCCGTCGGGATTGAGTTCCTTGAAGGCCAGCTCCTCCAGCTCGCGCTTGACCTTCTCCATGCCGATCCGCGAGGCGAGCGGGGCGTAGAGGTCCATCGTCTCGCGGGCGATGCGCTTGCGCCGGGGGGCCTCCTTGATGTGGTGCAGCGTGCGCATGTTGTGCAGCCGGTCCGCCAGCTTGACCAGCAGGACGCGGATGTCGGTCGACATGGCGAGCACCAGCTTGCGCAGGTTCTCGGCCTCCTTGGTGCTCTCCGACTGGACCTCCAGCCGCGACAGCTTGGTGACGCCGTCGACCAGCCGGGCGACCTCCTCACCGAACAGCCGGGCCAGCTCGTCGCGCGTGGCGTCGGTGTCCTCCAGCGTATCGTGCAGCAGGCCGGTCACGATCGACGAGGTGTCGAGCCGCATCTCGGCCAGGATGCCGGCGACCTCGACCGGGTGGGAGAAATAGGGATCGCCCGAGGCACGAAGCTGGGTGCCGTGCTTCTTGAGGCCGTAGACGTAGGCGCGGTTCAGCACGTCCTCGTCCGCACCCGGATCGTAGGAGTGAACGCGTTCAACGAGCTCAAACTGACGAATCATCGCAATCGCCCACTATATGGGGACGATTGCGCTCACTCCACGGTCAATACGTGAATGGCAGCCCCGAGCGAAACTAGGGGCAGCACAGCCGGTCTTTCAGCCGATATCGTCTTCCTCGGACATCGGCAGGGCCTTGGGCTGGGCGGCTTCCGCACCGCCCTGGGCCAGCGCCGCCGCCAGCTCCTGCTCGAGCTCGGCCATCTCGTTGACTTCCTCGGGCTTGTCGATGTCGGCATGCTTCTGCATGCCCGAGATCAGCTTGTCCTTGAGGACGGCCTGGTCGAGCTTGACCTCGGCGATCTCGCGCAGCGCCACGACCGGGTTCTTGTCGCGGTCGCGATCGACGGTGATCTGGCCGCCGCCCGAAATGTCGCGTGCGCGCTGGGCGGCGTACATGACGAGCTCGAAACGGTTGGGCACCTGCAGGATGCAGTCTTCGACGGTGACGCGGGCCATGGGAGACCTCTGGATTTCGGAGAAGCCGCGGTTATACGCAGACGGGGCCGAAAGACAAGGCTTGCGGCAGCGTTCACCCTTCCCTTTCGATCGCCTGGCCGGGAGGCAATGCTGCGATCAGGGCCTGTACGGAGAGGCCCGACACCGGGTGCCGCCAGTGCGGCGCGAGATCGGCCAGGGGCAGCAGCACGAATGCCCGTTCCGCCATCCGGGGGTGCGGCAAGGTCGCCCGCCGAGGTCCACCCGAGGCAATTTCTCCTTTAAAATCAATGAGATCCAGGTCGACCGGTCGAGCGGCGTTGGGTACCGTCCGGGCGCGGCCGAACGCCGCTTCCACGGCATGGAGCTCGGCCAGAAGGGCATCCGCCGAGCGTTCCGAGGCGATCTCCGCGACGGCATTGACGTACCATGGCTGGTCTGACGCCGGCATCGGCGCCGTCCGATACCAGGACGACAGGCCGACGATGGTTACGCCCCGCCGGGCGAGTTCCTCCAGCGCCGCTTCGAGCGTCCTGCGGGGCGACCCGAAGCGTTCGTGAGGAAGGTTCGCCCCCAGGGCGATGAACACCGAGGTATGCATGGGAAGGCTGTTCTCGTTCTTGTCATCGATGGGGTTGCCGCCTAGATTCCGGCAAGGTTGGAGGGACGTGCATTTTCGCGCTCCCACTGCTCAATACTTATTTCAGACTGCTCATGCATAGTCGCCAAAGGAATGGGATGCGATGAAAGGCAACTTCTATGAGAATGAGCGCGTCGCGCTCTTCATCGACGGCGCCAATCTGTATTCCGCCGCCCGGTCGCTGGGTTTCGACATCGACTATCGCCGCCTGCTGAAGGTGTTCCGCGACAAGGGCCGGCTGGTCCGCGCGTACTATTACACCGCCCTGGTCGAGGACCAGGAATATTCGCCGATCCGGCCGCTGATCGATTGGCTGGACTACAACGGCTACACGATGGTGACCAAGCCGACCAAGGAATTCACCGACGCCATGGGCCGCCGCAAGATCAAGGGCAACATGGATATCGAGCTGGCCATCGACGTGCTGGAAATGGCCGAGCATCTCGACCATGTGGTCCTGTTCTCCGGCGACGGCGACTTCCGCCGCCTGGTCGAGGCGGTGCAGCGCAAGGGCCTGCGCGTCTCGGTGGTCAGCACGATCAAATCCTCCCCGCCGATGGTGGCCGACGAGCTGCGCCGCCAGGCCGACGATTTCATCGAGCTGTCCGAGCTTGCGCCGCTCATCGCGCGTAACCCGTCCGAACGGGCGCCGAGGCCCGTCGGCCCGCACGGAGATCACGCCGGCGAACCGCCCTCCGAACCGCTCGTGCGCTCGGCCTGACCGCCGCTGCCGTGGCTGTACAGCCGTTCGAGGAGCCGCCGCTCGACTGCCTGCGCTGTCCCCGGCTGGTTGGCTTTCGCCGTGAGTTGCAAGGGCGCCATCCGGATTGGAACAACGCACCCGTGCGCTCGTTCGGGTCTCTCGACGCCGGCCTGTTGATCGTCGGGCTCGCCCCGGGGATGAAGGGGGCCAACCGCACCGGCCGGCCTTTCACCGGCGACTATGCCGGAGAGCTGCTCTATTCGACGCTGCTCGAGTTCGGTTTCGCCCAGGGCACCTATCGCGCGGATCCGGACGACGGGTTGCATCTGGTCGACTGCCGCATCTGCAACGCCGTGCGCTGCCTGCCGCCCGAGAACAAGCCCCTGCCGGCCGAGTTCACGGCCTGCCGCCCCTACCTGCAGGCGGAGCTTGCCGTCATGCCGAAGGTGAAGGTCATGTTGGCGCTGGGCAAAGGCGCGCACGACCAGATCCTGCGCGCCCTCACGGTCCGCCCCGCCGGCAGCTATCCCTTCATCCACAATCGGCTGCACAGATTACCGACCGGCCTCCACCTCGCCGACAGCTATCACTGCTCGCGCTACAACACGAATACCGGCCGCCTGACGACGGCGATGTTCCACGACGTGTTCAGGACCATCCGCGCGGTGCTGGACAGTTAGCGCCGATCAGCCGGCCAGCATCATGTCGATCTGGCCGGTGATCTCGGCCGATGTCGGGCTGACCTTGCTCGGCCACGAGCCGGCGAGCTTGCCGGCTTTGTCGATCAGGTACTTGTGGAAGTTCCACTTCGGCGCGACCGCCTCGCCGGCCTCGCCCGAGATCCATTGATAGAGGCCGTGCGCATCGGCGCCGACAACCTTCTGCTTGGCCGTCATCGGAAAGGTCACGCCGTAGTTGGTCTCGCAGAACTTCGCGATCTCTCCCTCGGACTTGGGCTCCTGCGCGCCGAAATCGTTCGACGGCACGCCGAGCACCACCAGCCCCTTGGGACCATAGGTCTCGTGCAGCTTCTGCAGCTCCTTGTATTGCGGCGTGAACCCGCAGAAGGAGGCGACGTTCACGACGAGAACCGGCTTGCCGGCATATTGCTTGAGGTCGATCGGCTTGCTGTCGATGCCGCTGAAAGTGAAGTCGTGGGCTGAAGCCATCTCATGTCTCCTCGTCGTAGCGCTGCTCGAGCCAGGGATCGCCGTAGTTGTGGTAGCCGCGCAGCTCCCAGAAACCCGGCTTGTCGAGCACCGAGAATTCGACGCGCTTGATCCACTTGGCGCTCTTCCAGAAATACAGCCTGGGGATCACTACGCGCAACGGACCGCCATGTTCCCGGCTGATCGGCTCGCCGTTCCAACTCCAGGCCAGCAGCACATCGTCGGCCGCGAAATCGGCCAGCGGCACGTTGGTCGTGTAGGTGTCGTAGGAGTGGAAGATGACGTGCTGCACGTCGGCCTTCGGCTTCACCAACTCGATCAGCGTGCGTGCGCTCACGCCCTCCCACACATTGTCGTAGCGCGACCAGGCCGTCACGCAATGGATGTCGGTCGTCAGCTTCGCCTTCGGCAGATCGGTGAACTCGCCCCACTTGAGCGTCGCCGGAGTCTCGACCGCACCATCGATGAACAGGCGCCAGGCATGAGTCGGGATTTCGGGCTGGATGCCGAGATCGAGCACCGGCCAGTTGTCGACCTGACGCTGGCCGGGCGGCAGGCGCTGCGAATGCGCCGCCGTCTTGCCGGTGAGCAGCCGGCCGTCCTCGGCCCATTTCCGCTTGCTGTCGACCAGCTTGCTCTTGAGCTTGCCGAACAGCGTGACGTCGTCTTCGGACATTGCGTTTCCTGCGCTTGCAGCAGGATACAAGTGGCTTTCGAGGCAGGAACGTCAAGGGCTCCCGCATCGCTCAATCCAGAGGCTTGAAGCTCACCTCCTGGATCAGGCGCTTCCAACGGACCAGATCGGCGCGAATGAGGTCGGCCAACTCTGTCGGCGTCGACAGTGCGGGCCGGAATGCCTGCTTCGACAGTGCGGCCTTCACGCTCCCCTCGGAAAGAACGTCGCGGATCGAGCTATTCCAGGCGTCGATCACTTCGGCAGGGCACGACGCCGGCGCCAGAATCCCGAGCCACTCCTCGCCTTCGAACGCAGCGTAGCCCGCCTCGCGCGCCGTGGGCGTTCGCGGAAGCAGCTCGCTGCGCTGCGCAGAGGACACGAGCAGCACGCGAAGATGGCCCGACTGGGCATGCGGCAAGACGTTCGAGAGGACGGTGACCACGCCCGCGACCTGACCCCCAAGAAGGTCCTGCAATGCAGCCGATCCGCCCTTGTAGGGGAGATGCGTCAGCTCGATATCGGCGGCGCGCGCCAACGCCATTGCCATGAAGTGCGGACGCGTGCCTTCGCCCGGCGAGCCGATATTCGCCTGCGTCGGGTGGGCCCGGCACCAGGCCACGAAGTCCGGGAACGTCACGATCTCGGCCGGCACCAGGGGACCGACGGCGAAGGCGAAGGCGAACGTGCAGACCGTGCCGATGGGAGCGAAGTCGCGGAGCGGCTCGTAATTGAGCCGATTGTAGATGCTGGGAAACAGCGTGAGCTGATCGCCGGGCGTCAGGCCAACGGTCGCGCCGTCCGATGGTGCAGCCTTCAAGGTTTCCAGCGCCAGCCTGCCGCCGGCTCCAGGACGATTGTCGACGATCACGGCCGGCGCCTGGCCCAACGATCTCATTGGCTCAGCCATGGCGCGGGCCACCAGATCGATCGAACCGCCCGGCGGGAAACCGACGAGCATGCGGCGGGCGCTGGGCATCGCCTGGACGCTGGCGCGGCCGGACAGGCCGATTGCCAGAAGCCCACCCAATAGATCGCGGCGCAGGACCATGACCGACCTCTCGAACGCGAACGACCGGTCGACTATCGAACGTGGGCGGGCATAGCCGAAAGCTCTAAGATCGGACATCCCGGTAGCCAAATGGACAACTGCCATGAAGTGGGCCGAACGAACCGGACGACGTCTGAAGCCACGAGACCTGCACATCTTCGCCGCCGTCGCCGAGTGTCGCAGCATGGCGAAGGCTGCCGAGCGGCTGGCTGTGTCGCGGCCGGTGGTCTCCCGAACCGTCGGCACCCTCGAGCGGACGCTCGAGGTGCAATTGCTGGACCGCACGCCCCAGGGAGTGGAGCCGACAGCCTACGGCGAGGCACTGCTCCGGCACAGCGCGACGGTATTCGACGGGCTGCGCCAAACGATGGAGGACATAAGCTTCCTGTCGGATCCCGGGAAAGGCTGCCTGCGCGTCGGCTTCAGTGAAATCCCGGCATCGGGGCTGGTGCCCGTGGCCATCGATCGCCTGGTCCGGCGCTTTCCGCGCCTGAAGATCGAAACCCAGCAGGGCAACGTCGCGACGGTCGTCGAGCATCTCAAGGCACGACGCTGCGAGCTCGCGGTTGTGCGCCTGGCGGAGACCGATCCCGAGGTGACGACGGAGTCGCTGTATCATGAATCGCTGTTCGTGGTGGCCGGCCGCTCCAATCCGTGGGTGAAGCGACGCCGGGTAAGGCTCGGCCAGCTCGCGGATGAGCCCTGGATACTGTCCCGGCAGGAAGTGCTGCCGCACGGTCCGGCCTGCAAGGCGTTCCGTGCCGCGGGAGCGAACCTGCCGCAGATGACGGTGGTCAGCGATTCGATGAACCTGCGCCACGGTCTGCTGGCGACAGGCCGCTATCTGACCCTGATTCCGGCATCGGCGCTGCTCCATGGGCCGAAGCACGAGCACATCCGCGTGCTTCCGATCGAGGTCGAAGGCTGGGACGTCCCTACCGTGGTGGCAACGTTGAAAGGGCGCACGGTCAGTCCGATCGGCAAGGCCTTCATCGCGGCACTGCATGAGCTCGCGCGTCCGCTGACGCTGCCACGAGCGGCAAAACCCGGCTAGATCCTGCGGCCGGCGTTCTCCCAGTAAGGCGCACGCAGCTTGCGCTTGAAGATCTTGCCGGAGTCCTCGCGCGGCAGGGCCGCGGCGAGCTCGACGCGCTTCGGCACCTTGTAGCGGGCGACGTGCTGGCCGAGGAAGGCGCGCACGGAGGCGGGGTCGATCGTCACCCCGGGAAGTGCCTCCACATGCGCACAGATCTGCTCGCCGAACTCCTCGTCCGGGATGCCGAATACCGCACAATCCTTCACGCCGGGCATCTGAATGAGCACGGATTCGATCTCGGCCGGATAGATGTTCACCCCGCCCGAGATGATCATGTCGCGCTTGCGGTCGCACAGGAACAGGTAGCC
>CAMFJT010000113.1 GCA_945957125.1 uncultured Rhodospirillales bacterium
CGCGGACGGTGCCATAGCCCGGCGGGGCCTGCAATTCGTCCCGAGCCGCACCGCGGAGCCCGTCACCCTTCCATGTAGACGGCGTGCCCCGCTGGCGGCTTCGTTTGAACGCGGGCGCCCGTGGCGCGCCGGCGATATCGCAGAAACGGCGAGCGGCAAGCCTGCAGATGATGCCAGTTGCTCAACTCCAGCCGCATGGCGTTTACGCTGCCATACTCGTCATGGACGGCCAAATGCGTCCACACATATCCCAGCCGCTGGAAAAACGGCACGAGATGATCGTTGCAATCGATGAAGTTCCACTGCACGGCGCGTGACAGACCGACCTGGTCAGCAGCCGCGCACAGTCGCAGCCCCAGGGGACTGCCTCTGTTCTCTCTTGCGACCATCAATCGCGTGCAGAGCGACACCCCCTTCGGATAGTTCGGAACCAGCCTGTCCATCGCGAGCAGGTCGCGATAGTACTCCGTCCCGCCGTCTTCACAGAAATTGACACGCAGGCAACCGACGACCGTGTCGCCTTCCCAGGCCACGAGGTTGTGCGCGCTCGTGTCGAGGGGATCCTCGATCCGGCGGCGCTCGTGATCGGCATAGCGTTGCACGCGACGCATTTCCTCGACATAGATTCGGTACCGGAAGGCATAGAGCGCGTCCCGCTCGGCCGCCGTCGAGGCGGCCCGGATCTCGGCCCTCATGCGGAGAGCAGCGCTGGCTCGCGCGCCTCACGGCTGTCGGCCGCCTCGAACGCTCCCTCGATCATGCGGGCGTAGAGCTTACCGGTCACCTGCATGCAGTATATGACCTCGTTCACCGCCGACGGCGTGCGCAGCATGGCATCGGCGTATTGCTGCATCAGCCGATTGTGATGAACGTCGGCGGTGCGATGCTCGGCCAGAAAGCTCATGGCCGCAGCGGGCACGCCGACCTGCGCCAGGCCGGCGGCGATCTCGTGCCCCCGGGAGGTCGGCAGGAATTCCAGAAAGAACAGGTAGCCGAGATAGGAGATCGGCGAACGGTATTGCATCGCGTAGTAGGGAAAGCCGATCAACGACGCCGTGTCCGGCAACGGTTGCCCGTCGGTCACGGTCGAGATGTCCTGCCCCAAGGCCGCCATGTCATCGAGCGCCAGGCGGTCATGACCCACTTCAGACAGCGCATGTCGCAGGAACGGCTTGACCATCTCGCGGTCGGAGCCGCGGAACCAGGCAGTCGCGACCGCCTGGATTTGCGGATTCTCGCGCGTATAGAAGTATGTCTCGCGCAAGTAGGCGGCATAGTGCGCGATGCCGATCTGCCCTCGCACCAATCGGACGATGGGACGGGACGACATGAATGTCGCCTCGACCTTGCCCCACGATTCCCGAAGCTGATCAAATGGGCTCATGCCAGTCTCCCTTCCGGAAACGAGACTGCCACCGGCGGACTGGGGAGACCTGCCGAAACCCTTGTTTTTTTCCTTCGAATTTCTGCCGACGATGCGACGCAGGCAGCCAAACGTGGCTAGCTTGCCTGCATCGTCAAATCGACTCCAATCGCGTCAATCACCCCGTAGCGCCACATCTTGCCCCTCCGAAGGAGAGCCAAACTAGAAGCTGGCGATGCAAAGGGTCTGCGATCCGGGCAAGTCGTCGACCTGGGCGCCTCGCCTCTCGCTGAATTTCACGCCCGTGCCAGCGGCGAGATCGGCCACCACCCGCGACGCGAGCACTTCTCCGGGCGAGGCCCGATGCATTATGCCGGCTGCGACGCAGAAAGAGGAACCGGCGAGATCCCGATCAAGCATGTCGATCTCGCCGGCATGGAGGCCAACCTGCAGCTCGGCGCCGATCTGTTTGACAGCGGCCGCGAGCTCTAGCCCGCATCGGACGGCCCGCCCTGGTCCATCGAAGGTTGCCACGAGGCCGTGGTCCATGATCTTCACCAGACGCCCACGATGGCGCCGAACAATCTGGCGCCCAAGTTGCCCATGCGCGTCATAGAACCGTTGTCGGCGTACCCCTGCGGCGTCGGCCGGAAGGACCATGTTCGTCGACACCACAGTCGCCAGCACGAGGTCGCCATTGTCGGCCATGTCGGAGGCTTGGCCCGTGATGAACTGCTTGATATCGCCCGCCAACGCGGCAGCATCACCCGTCCAGAAGCCGTGATCGCCCGCAGGATAATCGATGAGGGTCGCGGTGGGCATCAAATCAATGAAAGGTTGTGTAGCTTGCGGCGGAACGAGCGCGTCGCCCAGGTTGCGCATGATCATGGTCGGCGCCTTGATCGCAGCCAGAACAGGCGTCGCATCGATACTGTTGTTCAGCGCCATCATCGCCTTGAAGGCCCCCGGGCTAGCCGCAAGTCGCTCCAACCTGCCGAAACGCTCCATCAGTTCGGCACTGACTGGTTGTCCCGCCGATACCGCGAGCTTGACGAAGTCACCATTTCCCCAATCTCTAAGGCGCCTGGAAAAGTACCGCTCCATTTCCTCCGGGCTGCGCCCAAGTCCCTTCGCTATGCCGCCCCAAAGTATCAGATGGGAAACCCGGTCCGGGTATGTCGCCGCAAACAAGGCGCCCGTCGCCGTACCAGCGGAAAAGCCGAGCAAGGCAGCACGCGTCGAACCTACGGCATCCATGACCGCGCGAACGTCATCCATGCGCTGGTCGAGCGGAGGCGCATCGAGCATGTGGTCGGAAAGTCCCTGCCCGCGGCCGTCCAAGGTGATGACGCGAGCGAAGGCCGCCATCCGCCGCAACGTGTCGGTATAGCCCGGCATCTGATGGAGATACTCCACGTGCGAGATGACTCCAGGGACAAGCACCAGGTCCAGCGGACCCGTGCCCATGGCCTGATAGGCGATGCTCACTTCGCCACTGCGCGCGTAGTGCGTCACAGGCAGAGCAAAATCGAGCCGGCGAGGTGCGACCGTAGCCTTGTCAGCCCGTCCAACATTGCCGATGAAGCGAAAGCCTCGACGCGAGTGGGTCTGGATGAGGCGCTGATCCTGCGCATTGTCGCCCACTGCCTTGCGCGCCGCAGCGATGGCGCTCGTCACGGCGGAATCGGACACGATCCGCCCCTTCCAGATATGGGCGACAAGCTCGTCCTTGGTGATCAGGCGATCGCGATTCTCGATGAGGTAGACGAGAAGATCGAAAACCCGAGGCTCGACCGTGACGGCGCGACCACCTCTCGACAGCTCGCGGCGAGACAGGTCCAGCATCTGGTCTTCGAAGCAGAACGGCACGGTCCCTCCCCGGTCGCGACCGGCGGGCGTCGCCCGTCCGGCGGGATATTCTCCAGAATATCCAAAGAGTTTCGGCAAGTCTCCGGTTCTCGTACGCGGCAAGCTTTCCCCGGTTACAAGCGAGGGACGACAATGATCAAGGTCAGCGTTCTTTATCCGAACACACCTGGCGCGACATTCGACATGGACTACTACGTCGGCAAGCACATGCCGCTGGTGCGCGAGCGGTCGGGGACGGCCTGCAAGGGCGTAGCGGTCGACCAGGGGCTTGCCGGCGCAGGGCCGGGCGCTCCGGCTGCCTATATCGCGATCGGCCACATCCTCTACGACACCGCCGAGGATTTTCAGGCAGTGTTCGCCGCGCACGGGCAGGCGCTGCTGGCAGACATCCCGAACTTCACGACCGTGCAGCCGGTAATCCAGATCAGTGCCGTCAGGCTGTAGCCGTGTTCCTGGATATCGACGGCAACAAGATTTTCTCGCTGTCCTTCGGCCGCTCTGAAAGAACCATCCTCGCGCATAGCGGCTGGGTGGGCTCCTTCGAAGACTGGATCGCGGCGCTGGCTCCATTGAGCGAGACCTGGCGGACAGTCGTCTATGATCATCGCGGCACCGGCGAAACCGTCGTGCCGGCTGATCGCATCACGGCCGAAGTGCTGATCGACGACGTGTTTCGGGTCATGGACGCGCTTTCAATCGAACGTTGCGTGTTGGCCGGATTTTCGCGCGGCACCGTCACGGCCCTGCGCGCTGTGTTGCGGAACCCCGGCCGCTTCGACGGTCTGGTCCTGATGAACGGTTCTAGTGGCGTATCGCGCCCTGACACCCCGCTTGCGTCGCGAGTGCCGCTTTCGCGTTGGCCGGGCGACACGCATCTCGACCATCTCAAATGGTTCATCGAACGCTGCACGCCGGAATCTGACAGTGATCACATCCGTCGCTGGGGAATCAATATCCTGTCGAGGGCAACACCGGAAGCGGCGGAAAGACTCATGATGGTCGAGCCGGAAACGCCCCTCGACTGGGCCGCCGAGCTCCCTCGCCTGCGGCTGCCGACTCTGCTCCTACATGGCGCACTGGATCCCTTCTGCAGCGTCGACTCGATGCGCTACATCGAATCGCTGATCCCCGGCAGCAAGCTGGTGGTGTTCGAAGGCTGCGGCCATCTCCCTGCAATGGTCCGCCCGCTGGAGGTGGCCGCCGAGATCAACCGGTATTTCGCTTCGGCCGGATGAACTCCGGTTCGGAGGCAATGGGGGGTCAAGACCTTCAGGTCCCTCCGGAGCTGGATGCCGCCTCGCCCCCCGACGCCACCTTCTGCCAGGCGCGCACGCCGTCGGTTATCCGCTCGTGGAAGTTCTCCGGGCCGACCAGATCCTCGAGTCCCTCGATCCGCATGCGGTCCCTGACGTGGTCCCTCACCCGGGCAAAGGCCACGGTGATGCCCTCGTGCTGCAGCACACCGATGAAGTTCGACAGCTCGTCGAGGGCGGTGGTGTCGACCAGATTCACCGATTCGGCATCGATCAGGACATGCCGGGCCGGCGGCCGGCTCGCGGCGAGCGCGGCCTTCAGCCCGTGCCGGACGTGGCCGATGCTGGCGAAGAACAGATCGCCGCCCGGGCGCCAGACGATCATTCCGGGAAAGGTGACCGCATCGGGGTGCAGGGCGACGTCGCGATACGCCTCCGTTCCCGGGAGCTGGCCCAGCACCGCGCCGTGCGGATGGGTGGTTCGATAGATCAGCGCGATCAGCGACAGCACGACGCCCAGGGCAATGCCGTGCAGCACGCCCAGCATGAGCTCGCCGGCCAAGACCGTGGCGGCAAGCGCGAACTCCCACCGGCTGCGGAAGAACAGATCGCGCAGATAGGCAGGCTTCGACAGGTGCAGCATCGCCGCAATGACGATGGCCGCGAGCGCCGGATGCGGCATGCCGCGGAACAGGGGCGTCAGGAAGACCAGCGTCAGGAAGCAAAGACCCGCGGCGACGAGGTTGGCGACCTGCGTGCGCGCGCCGGCGGAGATCGCCACCGAGGTCTTGGACAGGCTGCCGACGACGAGGAAGCCTCCGAAGAGGCCGCTCAGGATGTTGGCCGGTCCGTGCGCCACCAGCTCCTGGTCGGGATCGATGCGCCCCCCGACCTGCATCGCCGCGGCCTTCGCCCCGCCGAGCGCTTCGGCATAACCGACCAGCACGATGGCGAGAGCGCCGGGAAGCAGCTCGAGCACGGTCGTGGAGTGGATATCGGGCAGGGCGAAGTGCGGAAGCCCGGAGGGAAGATCGCCCACCACGCTGACACCGGCCGCCTCGCCACCGAGCAGGCCGACCAGCACGGTCGCTCCTACCGCGACGATGAGCGCGGCCGGGATGCGGGGCATCAGATGGCGCAAGACCTGCATGGCGGCCAGGCTGAGGACCCCCGTCAGGACCGGGGCGAGCGGCACCTGCGGCAGATGCCGCAACACTGACCAGAGCTTGTCGAAGAAGTTCCCGGAGGCACCGTCGATGCCCAGCAGATGCGGCACCTGTCCGACGATCGTCACGCAGATGAGGCCCTCGATGAAGCCGCGCATCACGGGCGTGGGAATGAAAGCCGCCACCCACCCCATGCGCAGCGCGCCGAACAGCAGGAACAGGACGCCGATCAGCACCGCGAGCGTCGACGTGAGCTGATTGAACTCCACCGTGCCATGCACCGCGACGGCGCCAACCGTCAGGGCGGAGATCAAGCCGGTCGCAGTGTCGGGCCCCACCACCAGCAACCGCGAGGTACCGAGGAGCGCATAGGCGACCAGCGGCGGAACGATGGTGTAAAGCCCCATGATCGGCGGAACGCCGACGATACCGGCGTAGGCCATGCCCTCGGGCACCATGACCGCCCACACGGCAAGGCCGGCCAGGATATCCGGCAGCAACCAATCCCGACGATACGCGGGAAGCCATCCGAGGACAGGCAGCACGCGCCGCAGGAAGGACGGAGGGTCGCTCGCGACGGACGTGCGCATCATCACTCGAACACGATACCATCCCGTCGGCTGTAGGCACCACGCAGGAGGACGGCGATGACCGTTGGAGCTTTCGTCGCTGCCTCGCTGACGGCGGTCCTCCTGGTCGGAGCCCCGCGCGTCGGCATGGCGGCGGATCGGGTCGTCGACGGCGTTCCGCTTCCGTCGGATGCGGCCGTCGCATCGGTCGCGACCGACTTGCAGCAGCAATGGGCCGGGGCGTGGGTGGGCGCCTGGGATGGCAGCATGAAGCACGTCCTGATCGTCGAATCGGTCGCCGACGACGGACGCGCCGGCGTCGTCTACGCGATCGGCGGCAACCCGTTCGGCATCGCCGCGCAATGGAAGCGGCACCAGGCCCGCATATCCGGGAACAGCCTGTCGATTTCCGAAGCGGGCGTCGCAATCGCCTACCGGACGAAGAGCCGGGATTCCCTGGAAGCGACCTACGCTCGCGGCAACGTTCGCAGCCAGGCGGCGATGACGAGGGCGGACCTCGCCACGCTCGTCGCGGCGGGGGCGGTCGTCGACTGGACGGGTGGACATTCCGAGCGGCTGCCGACCGACCTGGTCGAGAACGGCCAGCCGATCCGTCTCGAAACCGTGATCTTCAGGCCGCCCGGCGCGGGTCCGTTCCCGCTGGCGGTGATCAATCACGGCTCGACCGGCATGGGGCGCGATCAAAGCCTTTTCACGCAGACCTGGTACAATCCGGCCCTGGCCTCGTTCCTCAACGAGCGAGGCTGGATCGCCGCCTTCCCGCAGCGCCGGTGGCGCGGCCAATCGGACGGGCTCTACGACGAGGGTTTCGCCGTCGATCGCAGCCGAGGCTACAGCTGCGAGGCGGAGCGGTCGCTGGCCGGGGCGACGCGCGCCCTACGGGACGTCGAGGCCGCCGTGACCAGCCTTCGCCGCCGGCCGGAGGTCGCCGCCTCCCCCATGCTGCTCGTCGGCCAATCGCGCGGCGGGGTGCTGTCGATGGCCTATGCCGGCGATCATCCGGAGCAGGCGCTGGGCGTCGTCAATTTCGTCGGCGGCTGGCTGGGCGAGGGCTGCGGCACGGCGTCGGCCGTCAATCAGGCGCTGTTCAAGCGGGCCGCCCGCTTCGATCGGCCGACCTTGTGGCTCTACGGCAGGAACGACTCCTACTATTCGATCGCGCACAGCCGATCGAACTTCGCCGCCTTCCTCGAAAGCGGCGGAAAAGGCGCGTTCGAGGAATTCGATCTGCCGGCCGGCAACGGCCATTTCGTCATGGGTTTCCCGAACCTGTGGTCGCCGCCGGTCGCCGCCTATCTCGATTTGCTGCGCGGCGCGCCGAAGTGAGCCCCCACGCTCGCCGGAGCGCCGGTCAGGGATAGACGATCTTCGAGAGCGGCTTCCATTTGTCGTAGTCGGCCACCACGCGCGCGCGAAACTGCTCGGGCGTGCTGGCCCGCACCTCGTTGCCCATGTCGCGCAGCCGGGACTGGATCTCCGGTACCGCCAGCGCGGCCTTGACCGCCTCGGCCAGCCTGTCGGCGACGTCGGGCGGCAGCCCCGCCGGCGCTGCGAGGCCGAGCCACGACACGACCTCGTAGCCCGGCACGTCGTCGGCGGCCGGCGGCACATCGGGCTCGGGCGGCCAGCGCTCGCCGGACGTGACCGCGATGGCGCGCGCCTGCCGGTTGGCCAGCGCGCCGTGGAAATTGGTGAAGGTGCTGACCGACATGTCGAGCCGGCCGTTGACCACGTCGGTGATCAACTGCGCCTGGTCCTTGTAGGCGATCGGCTCCATCTCGATCCCGGTACGGGATTTCAGCAGCTCGACGGCGAGGTGCAGCGTGTTGCCCGTGCCGGCGTGGCCGTAGTTGAGCTTGCCGGGGCGCGCGCGGGCCGCGGCCATCAGGTCCTTCAGCGTGCGGACAGGCGACTTCTCGCCGACGAACAGCGCGAAGGGGAAGAGCGTGATCGTCGAGATATAGGAGAAGTCTCGCAGCGTGCTGAACGCCACCTGCGGATCGGTGGCGCTGATGACGTTCGCGCCGCCTGTGATGAGATAGAGCGTGTAGCCGTCGGCCGGCTGGTTCATCACGTACTGGGCCGCGATGCGCTCGCCGGCGCCGGGCTTGGGCTCGACGACCACGCTCTGGCCCAGCGTGTCCATCAGGCTGGGCGACACGACGCGCGCGATCGTATCGGGATTGGAGCCGGCGCCGTAGCCGTGGACGATCCGGATCGGCTTCGACGGATAGGTGGGCTGGGCGCGCAGGATCGCCGGCGATCCTGCGGCCAAGGCGACAGTGCCGAGGAGACCCCGGCGGCGCAGTCCGAGCACGGTGTCATTCCTCCCATCGGCCGCGGTCTTCGCCGCGATCCTTCCGCCCGTCTATTCTGGCTTGAGCAGCCCCAGCTTGGCCAGCCCGCCAATGCTCGTCTCGTCGGCTTTCATCGCCTCGACGAGCTGCTCCGGCGTCGAGGGACGCACCACCGCGCCGAGCTCGGCCAGGCGCTGGCGGACCGCCGGGGTATCCAGGGCGGCGACGATCATGGTGTTGAGCGCCGCAATGATCGGCTTGGGCGTTTCGCTGCGCACGAACATGCCGAGGGTCGTTCCACCGTCGAACGGAGGAATCCCCACATCGGCCAAGCTGGGCACATCCGGCAGCTCGGGGACGCGCTGCGGGCCGATGACGAGCAACGGCCGCAGCTTGCCCGATTTGATATGCGGCAGCGAGGTCGAGAGCTGGTCGACATAGCCGTCGATCTGTCCCGCTATTACGTCGTTCAGCCCGACGCCCGAGCCACGATAGGGCACGATGCTGAACGAGATCTTCTCGCTTTGCTGGATGAGCAGGATGTCGGTGTGGTTGGTCGTGCCGTTGCCGGCATGGCCGAGCGTCACGGTGCCCGGCTTGGCCTTGGCCTCCGCCATCAGCGCACGCCAGTCGGCGAACCGGCTGTTGGCGGGAACCACGACCACCATGGGCACGGTGCTCAGCATGCTGATCGGCGCGAAGGCCGGAATCATCGACGGCTTGCCGGCCATCAGCGGCGCGACATAGAACGTGCCGAACGCGCCGACCACGAGGGTGTAGCCATCGGCCGGCGCCGCCAGCGTCGCTTCGTTGCCGACCACGCCGCCCGCACCTGGCCGGTTCTCGACGATCACCGGCTGGCCGAGCTGTCGCGACATCGCCTCGCCGACCAACCGCGCCGTGACGTCCAGGTTCCCGCCCGCCGCGAAGGGCGCGATGATCCGGATCGGCTTGGATGGAAAATTCTGCGCCGAGGCCGGCGCGACCGCGGCCATCGGCGATGCCGCCACGGCAATGGCGCCAAGCATGAACCCGCGCTTGTTGATCGTCACGCTACCCCCCTCTTCGTTTCACTCCTGTGGACGACTATTAGCGGTCGCCCGCGACGATGGCCATATCCGGCGATCCGCCTGGCAACCCGATCACGATCCTTGCCGGGACCCTCGGCGCCGAATGCCGATGCGCCCCGCGCCATCGGGAGATCCGGGCTAGGATGCCGGACCGGAACGAGACACCTTTCGGGCATACGATCACGATGACAGCGCCTCCAGACCCGCATGGGCCGTGGCCGACAGGCCGGCATGTCCGCCTCTCCATCCTCTGGTTCGCGATGTTCGCCCAGTGGCTCACGGTGCTGCCGGTCATCCTGCCCGACCAGGTCGGTCACCTCCTCGGCCCGGCATCGGCCAACAGGGAAGGCTGGATCGGCAGCATCGCGGCGGCGGGCGCCGTCGTCGCCCTGGTGGTCGCGCCGCTGGCCGGCGCCTTCTCCGACCGGCTGCGCAGCGCGCGCGGGCGGCGGCGACCATTCCTCATCGTCGGCGTGCTCGGGAGCTGCCTCTCGCTGCTGTCGCTGACCGTGTTCGACTCCGGCGGCAGCATCCAGCTCTACATCGTGGCCATCATCAACCTGCAGCTCTGGTGGAACATCGTCTCCGGCGCCTATGCCGGCCTTGTCCCCGACGTCGTGCCGGAGCGGGAGCAGGCGACGGCGAGCGGCTGGCTGAACGTCATGACCATCGCCGGAACCATTGCGGGCAACATCCTGGTCGCGGCAACCTTCCGCTCCGGCCATGCGGCCACGGCGATGGTCTGCTTCGTTGTGATCAGCCTCGCCTGCCTCTGGCTCACCGTGAGCATCCCCGAGCCGCCCTCTGCCGGCGCCGGCGACCGTTTCCGGCTGGGGCCGTTCCTGCGCTCGTTCCTCATCGATCCCCGGGAGCATCGCAATTTCTACTGGGTGCTCGTGACGCGCCTGCTGAGCAACATGGGCGTCTGGTCGGTGCTGACCTTCCTGCTGTCCTACCTGCAGGACGTGATCGGCGTGGCGCAGCCCGAGCAGGTGCTGCCGATGCTGCTGGGAGCCGGCGCGATCTTCGCCATCCCGGCAAGCCTGTGGGGCGTGCGGCTTGCCGATCGCCACGGCATCGTCCCGATCGTGCGGCTCGCGAGCTGGATCATGGCGGCGACGGTGATCGGCTACGTGCTGGTCGCGATGCGGCCCAGCCTCTTCCTCGTCGCGCCGCTGGTGATCGTCTACGCCGCCGCCTATGGCGCCTACCAGGCGGTCGACTGGGCGCTGGCGTTGAAGGTGCTCCCGGGGCGCGACGCCGCCGGCAAGGACATGGGCATCTGGCACGTCTCGATGGTCCTGCCGCAGATCCTCGGCCCGGCCGGCACGGGCTGGCTGATCACCTGGGCGAAGAGCGCCGTCTCGCCGCCCTTCGCCTATGTCCTGGCCTTCGTGCTGGCGGCCTTCTGGCTCTCGCTCGCCGCCGCCCTGGTCGGCCGCATCAGGCTCGCCGATCCGGCCGGAGCCCGCGCAAACGAGGCCTCGAACGGATAACGCGGTGAGTTCATCGCTGGGAGCGCACGTCAGCTCGACGGGCTCGCCGTGCCGGCGAAGGGAGAGCCGCCCGTGCGGGCGGCGGCGACGGAGGCGGCGATCTCCTCGACGGAGAGGCGGCCGGACGGCGCCCGCTCGGGGTGATCGCCGAAGAAGATGTTCATGATGGCGACCATCGTCAGCCGCACCCCGCGGGGAAAGTCGGCGACGGACGAGCCCGCGGCGAGGCTGCCGATGAAGTGCTTGACCGTGGCGTAACGCAGCCGCGGCTCGTGGACGAAATTCCAGACCGTCCAGCGATTGACCGCCACCTGGAAGGGGAACAGGCGGCTGTTCTTCACGATCTCCGGTGACTGCTGGCCGCGCGCCTCCCGCGCCAGGGCTTCGTCGGCACCCTCGGCCGCCAGCACGGCGAGCAGGTCGGCGGGGCTGCGCACCTGCAGCGCGGCGACGACCTTGAGCGTGCAGGTCCGCCACAGCGGCCCGAGGAAGCGCGCCCGGTCGCGCAGCATCATCGCGACGAGCTGGCGTCCCAGCATCACGTCGCTGCAATGGCAGACCTTGTAGAGATGATCGCCGAACGCCGTGCAGGCATCGGCGCTGGCAAGCGCGTCGAAATGACGGAAGAAGACCTGCAGCACGCCTTCGAAGGTCGGCCACAGCCGTTCGACATCCATGCTGGCGACGCAGAACGACATCGAGCCGTCGAAGTCCATGCCGTCGGCCAGCAGGCCGGGCAGGATGCGGTCGCGCCACAGCGCCAGGCAGCGCTGCGACAGGGCGGGATCGGCGAAGGCGATGTTGGAGAGCAGGAGCTGGCCGTGGAACACCGCCGACGGCGTGCGCCGCTGCATCAGCTCCATGACCAGCGATTCGGTCGCTGCCCAGTCGTCGCGCAGCAGCACGCCGGGCAGCACGAGGGCGGCGTTGTAGCCTATGATGCTGGCGGGACGGAAATCGAGCATGCGCAGGCAGAGCGCCCGGAACGGACCACCTTCGGCGAGCGACAGGCTGTCCAGCTCGCCATTGTGGAAACTCACGGCATAGGCAAGGAACTGAGCCAGCAGGTCGTGCTGCACCACGCCGTCGTTCTCCACGAAGAACTTGTCGTTGCCGCTGGGCTCCATCTCGGCGATGAACTTGTTCCACTGCGCCACGCCGAAGCTGTCGAAAAGCTTGAACAGCACGTGCCGCACCGTGCGGCGGGCGATGCGGCCGACCGCCGAGCTGCCCTCGCCTTCATCCACGAGATCGAGCACCGAACGGTACTTCGACCGCACGAAGCCGCGCACCGCCTGCAGCGCCTGCGGCCGGTCGAAGCAGGAGAAGACGGAGAAGATCGTGAACTGCAGCGCGAAGCGCGACTGGCGGCGCAACCGCTGCGGCTCGGTGACGCTCATGAAGGACAGCGGGCTGATCGCGCGGTCGAGATAGGCGAGGACGGCGTCGGGCTCCGCCGCGACATGGAGGGAGAAGACGTCGCCCAGCCGGTCGATCACCTCGAGGTCGTGGCGCGGATCGCAGCAGTCGATGAAGCTGCGCAAGGCATCGGGCTGAAGCTGCGGCCAGAAGGCCATGAAGGAATCGACCAGCGCCAGCCGCAGCGCCGGCGTGCCGGAGCGGAAGACCGCGCGGTACACTTCGCGCGCGGGGAAAGAGCCGCGCAGCACAAGGTGGGTGACGAGCGCCACGGCCTGGTGCCGCAGCGCCGGCGAGCCGCGCTGCACCATGCCGCTCAGCAGCGGCAGCACCGGCTCGAGGCGGTTGTCGTGGAAGTTCTCGATGTTCTTCTTCAGCCAGTGATCGAGCGCGCCGGCGAGGACCGGCGCGGCGGCGGCGCGCCGCACGATGTCGTCGATCGTGCCCATCAGCTCGGCCAGCCCCGCCGGATCTGCGAGGCGCTCGTCGTCGAGCCAGCCCAGGATCGTGCGCTGGTAGGCGGCGGCGATCCAGAACTGCGTGTACTGGTCGTGGAAGAACTTGAAGGCCGGGCTCGCCACCAGCTTGCCGTCGCGATTGCGCTGCGGGATAGCGATCCGCTCGAGCAGGCCGATCTGCAGCACCGCCTCCAGCACCGAGATCGCGTGCCGGTTCTGCACGAACGGCTCGAGCTCGGCGCGCTTGCTCACGCTGTCGACCGGCAGGGCGTCGCGTCCGGAGCCGAGCCGCGGATCGTCGCTGGTCAGCCGCTCGTACATCATGCCGGCCAGCAGGCTGCAGAAGTCGGCGATCGCATCGGGCATGCCCTCGCGGTCGGCGACATTGGCCGGATCGACGAGGACCTGCGCGTCCTGCGCCTTGCGGTCCGTCAGGCGCGCGAAGATCGAGAAATAGTCGAGCTCGGCGGGAACGACGTGCGGCTCGGTGTCGGGCTGCAGGTCGCGGTTCGAGCAGGTCTCCGCGACCATGCCCATCATGAACGGCCGCGCGATCAGCTCCTGCACCTGTGGCGAGAGCGCGTCGAGCGTCTCCGGCATCAGCCGGTAATAGGACTGGTAGGCGGCGTACAGCCGACCGCACAGCTCGCGGCCCTTGAACGGCTCGATGCGCACGGGATCCTTCGACGCGAAGAGGGCATCGTCGAGCGGCCGGCCCTGCCCGCTCTGGGCGCAATACTGGCTCCAGGTCTCGCTGCGGATCGTCGCCACCAGCTTCACGCGGCGCAGGCTCTCGGTCGCGATGCCGGCAATGAGGCTTTCGAGCAGCGCGCGGGCGCCCAGCGGGCCGCTATACTCGTTTACCGCGTCGACGAAGACGGCAAGCGTGTCGTCGTTCTCCTCGAGGAAGCCGTCCAGCGCATCGAGCGAGGTCCAGGCATCCGCGATGCGCGTGACGACCCGGGACAGCAACCCGTCGGTGAAGGACGCCGTCTCGAACCGGCGTCCCGAGAGGAACACCGCCAGCTCGCCCGAGCGCAGCCGCTCGAGATACTGGTGCACCAGCACGTTCGACTTGCCGGCGCCCGAATCGCCGACGAGCAGCAGGCCGCGCTTGGCCGACGACAGGAACGAGGCGATCTCGCCGCCTTCCCTGGGCGCGACGTAGAGTTCCTCGACATAGATCGCGCTGGCGTTCGAGCGCGCCTGCCGTTCGACGAGGGCGCCCGCCTCGTCGTAGCGCTCGGGATCCATCAGCGTCGCAAGGTGATCGCGCGAGATCCGCCATAGCGCGCCCCGGACCTGCGCGGTGCTCAGCCGCTTCTGGTCCTGCAGCGAGACCTGCTCGACGAGGCCGCGATAGCGGTGGCGGAAGTCGCCCATCTGGCGCAGCAGCCCGTCGGCCTCGGCGTCGCGGGCATCCGCCGGCCGCAAGCGGTCGCCGCTGCCGCCGAGATCGGAGAACAGCATCTGCCGCACGGGCTCAAGGTACTGCTGCAGCACGAACATCAGGCTCTGGCGATCGGCGCCCGGCTGCTCGGGGCCGGCCGAGCGCAGCCGGTCGACGATGAGGAACGGCGTGAGATCGAGGTAGTCGCCCGGCGTCATGATCTCGCCCGAGCCCTCGCCGACGCGCCTGGCGCGGTTGACGAGATAGACCCTGTAGGGAAGGAAGGCGTACTCCTCGAGCTGCCATTCCTTGTCGATCCGGTAGTTCTCCAGGGTCGGACCCGAGAGGCCCGAGAAGTCGAGCGTCTCGACCTCGGCATGATCCGGCCCGGTCTTCGATTGGGTGACGAAGTTCAGGCCGAACGACCGGCACGAGATCGCGAGGATGGCGACGAGGTCGAGGAAGACCCATTTGATCAGTGCCGCCACCGGGGCGATGGCGTCCGCCGGCAACCGGTCGACCAGCCCGCCATGGGTCAGCCGGTTGCGCACTTCCTGGAGGAAGAGCATGCCGGCATCGAACCGCTCCGGGAAGACGGCGCTGAGGCTTGGATGCTCGGGCGACAGGAGCTGGTCGAACACCGAGTCCGAGCCCATCATCTTGCGCTCGCCAAGCTGGCGGAACAGCTTCAGGAGCGAGACGAGCAGGTGATACTGCACGGCCTCCTTTTGCCGTTCGAGGCTGTGCTGGACATAGAAGGCGTTGTAGTTGCGCAGCGCGCGCGCCAGCTCCTTGGCCGCATCGCCGCGCAGCGCGGAGTCGTCGATCCGCCGCAGCGCCGCGATGAAGATGAACGGCAGGAAGTGCACGATCTGCTTCCAGCAGGCTTCGATCTGCAAGGTCGCCGCGCGAAACCGCAGGCGCAGCCTTTGCTCCCCGTGGAAGTCCGCCGCCGCATCGCCGGCGCGCGCGGCCAGCGCGGAGGCGAGCTCCGGCTCGAGCTGGTCGGCCCAGCCCGAGAACTGCCGGGCGAACGGCGTTGGGAACCAGCGGCGCACGTCGGCCATGATCTCGGCGTCGCCGGCGGCCGACGAAGCGGCCGGCCGGAACTTCGGCCGGCGGAAGACGGGATCCATGATCCGGACCAGACGGATGACCTGCTGGTCGCCCGTCTCGACCAGCGACGCCCGCATGGATTCATAGTCCGGAAGGTTCATCGTTTCGGCGCCGGTGCGTTGAAGGCCAGGTCGGACGTCGTGACGGGTCTTCCGTTGAAGCCGACCTGATCGATCGTCGTCAGCGTGAAGCGCTTGCCGTCGTTGGTGATGACGATGGTGGCCTCGGGATGACCGTTCACCGGCGTCGGCCAGCGGACATTCAGGGTAAGCACGTCGTCCTTGCGCTGTCCGGAGAGGATGGCCGGCGGGCCGCCATCGACCACGTAGGTGCCCGAATAGCTTGCCGACGCCGGGTCGTAGCGCAGCTTCGCCTCGATGTCGTTGGACAGGAAGAAGATGAATTTCAGGCGACAGTTGCCGGCGAGCGTGACGGCATTCTCGCCGCCGGTCGGCTGCAGGTGGCAATTGACGCGCCACGGCGAGCCGTCGAGGCTGAGCTTTACGATGCCTCCGCCGCTCCACGGCACCAGGAAGCGGCGCATGAAATCGTCGTCGGCCGCAGCCGCAAGCCCGGGAACGACGATCCCTGCCAACAACGTCGCGATCAACCGCTTCATGACTTCCCCTCCGTCGGGGCATCGCTATTTGCCGGCGATGCGCTCCTCGATCATGTGCTCGAGCATGAGATGCATGGTCTTGTGATCGGCATGGCCGGCCTTGGGACCGCGAAGATAGGCGATGATCCATCCGAAGATCGCCGTCAGGATTCCAAGGACGAGCCCGACGAGCTTGGGCACCATCGCCAGCGGCACCGTCCGGCCGAGGATGGTCACGAATTCCTCGACGGCCCCCGGCGCGCCACCCTCGTGGATGAAAATGCCGAGGAACTCCTTGGTGATCGAGAACATCGTCAGCCCGGCCAGCGCGCCGGCGCCGATCATCGTGACCCAGTAGTAGCGCCGATGCTTCTCCTCCTCCTTGCGTACCTCCTCCGACTTGCGCAGCTGACGCAGGTGCGTCTCGAACGTCTCGACGTCGAAGTCGAGCTCCTGGGTCATGCGGTCGAGGTTGAGGACCTGCCGGAAGGCGCGATGCAGGCTGTTGTGCATGGTGACGGCGCTCAGCTCGGAGAAGCGGTAGCACAGCCGGAAGATCAGGCAGGCCTCGCGCAGCTCCTGCAGCCGGCGCACGGTCTGCAGCGAATCGCTCATCTCTCCCTGGGTCAGGATGGCGGCCGATGTCCGGCGGACCAGGAAGGCATGCTCGTGGCGCGCGAGGAGCGCAACAGGCACATAGTGGCGATGGAAGGTTCCCGTGCGGAAGTTGCGCAGGAAGTAAGGCTGGTGCGGCGCTTCCGGCGTCGTTCCCACCACCGTTGCCGCACCTTCCAGCGCCACGGCATGCCGGACCGTCTCGAAATCGTGCACGAACGCCACGCCTTCGATGTCCGTCGTCGTGTGGTAGTCGCTCGAATAATGCCGCGCCAGATGCACCGCGAAGAGATCGCGCGCGGCGGTCGGCAACGGCTCGGCAAACTGCGCGTAAGTGAAGGTCGTCACCCTCTCGGGCTGTGCCTCTGCCTTGTCTCCGAGGACGAGCGAGCGGACGAGCTCGGCGAGCCGGAAGGGCGGCGAGGCCACGGCGCCGTCGCCAGTGCCGGTCCATGTGATCGTGCCAAAACGGGCGGCGAGGATCTGGCCCTCGAGCAGCTCCATCGCCGTGACCTTGCCGCGATCCAGGCGGGACAGCTCGAGCGTGGTGGCCGCGAAGCCGTGCCCCGTCCTGAACAGCGTCAGCGTGATGTCCTTGCAGGCAACGACCAGTTCCGCGCTGGCGATCGCATGCTCGGCCAGCCGCTTGCGCGCCGCGTCGTTGAAGGAAAGGACCATACGCTTCTCGGTGCGGGCGCCGCGCTCGGTCTGCTCCTCGTAGAGCCCCGCCGACTCGACCAGCCGCCGGGCGGCGTCATCCAGTGTCCAGCGCGCCGCAAGGTCCTCGCGCCGACCGCCCACGACATCGCGGATATGCGAGTGGAAATCCCGGCCGGTCCCGCTCGACCGATCGCGCTTCCAGATCGCCGACCCGCCGTAGCGCCCCGCCAGCGCCGCCTTCTGGTCCTCCGGTATGCCCGGCCCGGAGGCGATGGCCGACAGGGTGAGGTCCGGCCCCGAGCCGATGTCGACGCCGTCGATGCGGAAGAGAAGGTGTATCTCGTGGTCGGAAACGATCCTGGCGGCAAACGACTCGAACAAGGACATCAAGCTGGCCCCTCCCGCAGGGCCAACTCTACCACAATCGGGACGCCCGCCAGCGTGCTGGGAGCGCGGCTCTCCAGAGCCGCTCATGGGATGGGGCAAAACCAGGAAAAGCGGCGGTGGGGAGCCGCGCGACCCGCAACCCCACCGCCCCCTCCCGCCCATGCGCTAAGTGCAGGGCGTGACGGTCGGCGCCGTCGGCGATCTGGTGGCGGCAAGAAGTGCCGTCGGCGACGATCAGGGTGGCAGCGTCGGCCTTGCGCACGGCGGGCAGCAGCGACAGCTCGGCCATGGCGACCGAGGTGGCGTAGTGCTCGGCCTCGTAGCCGAAGCTGCCGGCCATGCCGCAGCAGCTCGACTCGATCGGTGTCACCGCAAGCTCCGGCACCAGCGCCAAAGCCTCCTGCACCGCGCTCATCGCGCCGAATGCCTTCTGGTGGCAATGGCCATGCAACAGCGCGGTCTTCTCGGCCAGGGGCTTGAGCTCCAGCGAGAGCCGGCCCGCCTTCTTCTCGCGCACCAGGAATTCCTCGAACAGCAGCGCGCTGTCCGCCGTCGCGCGCGCGGCCTCGCCCAGATCGAGCGAGAGGAACTCGTCGCGCAGGGTGAACAGGCATGACGGCTCCAGCCCGATCACGGGAATGCCGCGCGCCACGAACGGCGACAGCGCCTGGAGCAGGCGTCGGGCCTCGGCGCGCGCCTTGTCGACCTGCCCGGTCGCGAGATAGGTGCGCCCGCAGCACAAGGCCGGTGCGCCGAGTGTCGGCCAGGCCACGGCGACGCGATGGCCCGCCGCCTTCAGCACGCGCCGCGCGGCGTGCAGGATCTCGGGCTCGAAATTGTTCGAGAAGGTGTCGGCGAAGATCACGACCGTCGCTTCGGCCTCGTCCGTTTCCGTCGTCGCGAGGAACGTGTCGCCGCGCCATTTCGGCAGCGCGCGCTGCTTCGCGAAGCCGATGAAGGGCTGCACGAAGGCCGCCAGGTTGAACAGCCACGGCAGCCGCCGCGCCCACGGCGCCATCGCCGGCAAGTCGCCGATCAGCCTGTCGCGCAGGCGCAGGCCTTTGCTCATGCGCCGCGCCGACCGCACCTCGATCTTCATCCTGGCCATGTCGACGCCGGTCGGGCAGTCGCGCTTGCAGCCCTTGCAGCTCACGCACAGGTCCATCGCCTGGGCGACGGCGTCGGAGGTGAGCGCCTCCGGCCCGAGTTGCCCGCTCAGGGCGAGCCGCAGCGTGTTGGCTCGGCCGCGCGTGAGGTGGATCTCGTCGCGCGTGACGCGGAAGGAAGGGCACATCGTGCCCGCATCGAACTTCCGGCAATGGCCATTGTTGTTGCACATCTCGGCGGCCTTCGCGAAGCCGCCGGTCGCGTCGCCGCCGCTGCCGGGCTCGGTCAGCTCTTCGGTGCGCGGGTCGTTCTGCACGTTCCACGCCGACCAGTCGAGCGCCGGCTTGTACGCCACGGCGCCGTAGCCTGGCTTGAAGCGGAACAGCTCGCGATCGTCCATCTGCGACGGCCGCACGATCTTGCCAGGATTGAGCCGGTTGTCGGGATCGAACAGGTCCTTGATCGATTCGAACGCCCTGGTGAGACGCGGACCGAACTGCCAGCTCACCCATTCCGAGCGCACCAGCCCGTCGCCGTGCTCGCCGGAATAGGCGCCCTTGTACTCGCGCACCATGGCCGAGGCCTCCTCGGCGATGGCCCGCATCTTGGCCGCCCCGTCACGTCGCATGTCGAGGATCGGCCGCACGTGCAGCGTGCCGACCGAGGCGTGCGCGTACCAGGTGCCTTTCGTGCCGTGCCTGGCGAACACTTCGGTGAGACGCTGGGTGTAGTCGGCGAGATGCTCGAGCGGCACCGCGCAATCCTCGATGAAGGAGACCGGCTTACCGTCGCCCTTCATCGACATCATGATGTTGA
>CAMFJT010000114.1 GCA_945957125.1 uncultured Rhodospirillales bacterium
CTCCAGCGTGGCGCCGATCGCGCGCTGGAACAGCGGCCGGCGGGCGGGATCGGCCAGCATTGCCAGCACCTCGCTGAGCGGCGGCCAGGAGATGCCGAGGAGCTGCGTGCGACCGACGACCTCCCACGCCGCCAGGAAGATCGCGATGCCGAGCGCGCCGAGAAGGGTCTGCTTCATTTCCCCTCCCCCGTCTTCGGGGGAGGTGTCAGCGTCTTACGCTGACGGAGGGGGTCATGACTCTTGAAGACGCTCCGACCCCCTCCGTCGCGGATTACCGCGCCACCTCCCCCGAAGACGGGGGAGGGAAAGAAGGAGGAGTGCGGAACGCTCGTCATGCTTCCAGCGCCGCCGTCAGGTCGTCGACCAAGCGATGGAATTCCTCGCTGCGCATCACGGCCGGGTCGCGCGGGCGGGCGAAGGGGACGGCGACCTCGCGCAGGATGCGGCCGGGGCGGCCGCTCATCACCACCACGCGGTCGGCAAGGAACAGAGCCTCGTCGACCGAATGGGTGATCAGCATCGTCGTGATCTGCCGCGCCGACCAGATGCGCTGCAGCTCGACGTTCATCTGCCGGCGCGTCACCGCGTCGAGCGCGCCGAATGGCTCGTCGAGCAGCAGCACCTCGGGCTCCAGCACCAGCGCGCGGGCGATCGAGGCACGCTGGCGCATGCCGCCGGAGAGCTGCTTGGGCCGTGCGTCGCCGAACGCACCGAGGCCGACCAGCTCGAGCAGGCGAGTGATCGCCGGCATATCGACACGGCGGCCGGCGAGCCGGAACGGCAGGGCGACGTTGTCGCGGATCGTGAGCCACGGCAGCAGCGCGTGGTCCTGGAAGGCCACGCCCAGCGCATGTCGCGCCGACACCAGCCCGGGCGCCGCGCCGTTGACGCTGACCCTGCCGCCGGTCGGCTTCTCCAGCGAGGCGACCAGCCGCAGCAGGGTGCTCTTGCCGCAGCCGCTCGGCCCCAGGATGGCGACGAACTCGCCCGGCGCGATGGCGAGCGACAGCTCGGCGAGGGCCAGCACGCCCTCCTCGCTGCCGGCCAGCCCGAACCGTTTGCTGACCCCCTCGATCGCGATGGCGGAACTCACCGTCATCCTCTCACCTCTTCTCCTCTCCCCCGCTAGGGGGAGAGGTGGGGAGAGGGGGTTGCAGGCGATGTGCGTAACCCCCTCTCCTAACCTCTCCCCCTAACGGGGGAGAGGAATTCGACGGTATCGTCATGCCGTCATCGCGTCGAAGCGTTCCATCAGCTTGGGCAGGCGCTCGGCGAGGCGGCGGTCGATCTCCTGGCGGTCGACGGTCAGCAGCTCGCGGTCCTTCATCACCACGTTGCCGTCTATCACGACGGTGCGCACATCGCGGCCGACCACGATGTTGGCGGCGACGAAATAGATGTCCTGCAGCGGCATCTGGTCGAGGTTGGTACGGTCGACCAGCAGGATGTCGGCCTTCTTGCCGACCTCCAGGCTGCCGATCTGCTTCTCCAGGCCGAGCGCGCGGGCGCCGCCGTTGGTCGCGACCTTGAGGATCTCCTCGCTGGGCATGACATTGCGGAATGCATACGGCGTGCCGGCGACGGCCTGCTGCCCGACGCGCGCCATGTGCGCCACCTGGAAGATGTCGAGCGAGCCCCACGAGGCCGCGCCGTCGGTGCCGAGCCCGATATCGATGCCGCGCCGCCACATCTCGAGCAGGCGGTGCGGGCCGATATGATAGTTGTTGAACGCGCAGTGGCAGGCCGACGGCCGGTGCTTCACATACAGGTCCATCTCGTTCTCCGAGAGCAGCACCGAATGGGCGCAATGCATGTGGCGGTCGAGCGCGCCCAGGCTCTGGAGATATTCGGCCGGCCGCTTGCCGAACTTGGCCAGCGAGTAGTCGATCTCGTAGACGCCCTCGCAGAGATGGGTGTGGATCTTGACGTCGAGCGCGCGCGCCGCCTCGCCCATCGCCTCGATCAGCTCGGGCGAGCAGGTCATGATCTGGCGCAGCGACAGCCAGGCCTGCACCCGGTCGGTGCCGCCCTTGTCGCCCTTCCAGCGCTTGACCAGCGCGACGTTGCCGTCGAGCGCCTTCTTGGTCGTGGTGATCATCGTCTTGGGCCAATGATCGCCCTGGTCGATGGTGTTGAGCGAGACGAAGCCGCGGATGCCGGTATCGATCGCCGCGCGCGCCATCGCATCGGGATGCGGGCCGCCCGCCTCGGTGAAGCAGGTCGTGCCGACCGAGATCATGTTGGCGTAGCACAGCAGGCCGGAGAGATAGACGTCCTCGTCCGTCAGCATGCTCTCGAACGGCACGTAGTAGTTCCACCACACCGGGATCTTGACCGGCCGGCGGCCGTCGATCTCGGCGATCTTGCCGCGCAGCAGGGTCTGCGCGGTGTGGACGTGCGCGTCGATCATTCCCGGCATGGCGATCTGGCCGGAGCCGTCGATCGTCGAGGTCGCCTTCACGGCGCGCTTCGCCGCCGAGGCCTTGCCGATCCAGACGATCTTGTTGCCGCGCACGGCGACGGCGCCGTCGGGGATCACGCGATTCTTGCCGTCGATCGTGACGACATCGCACCCGCTCAGCAGCAGGTCGGCCTTCAGGGGAGCAACCGCCATGATCAGCTCTTCTTCAGCGAGGCATGGACTTCGGTCATCACCGTGAAGTCGCAGAGCTTGTCGACGTCCGGCAGCTTGTCGCGACCGGAGGCCTTGGCGGCGGCGAACATCGGTCCGGCGATCGTGTCGCGGTCGAGGGTCAGCAGCGGCGCATCGGGCTTGTCGGGGTTCTTGAGCATCGCGAACTGCAGCTCGTTCTGGCGAGTCTGCTGCTTGAGGTCGAGGCCGAGATCGGCGCCATACTTGTCGACCACGAGCCGGGCGGCAACGGCGGGATCCTTGAGGTTCTCCATCCAGCCGCGCGTCAGGCCGCGCAGGAACTTCACGACCGTGGCGCGCTCGGCCTGCAGGTAGTCGCGCTTCACGAACACGAGGTTCGCGAGGCTGCGATAGCCCATCGAATCGAACGAGGTGAAGAAGAAGTCCTTGCCGCGCACCATGTTCATCTTCACTTCGAGCGTGACCGCCTGGTTGGTGCCGTAGGCGGTGTAGCCGTCGCCCGCCTTGGACAAGAGCGGCTCGGGCGAGAAGCCGGCCGGCACGAAGTCCCAGGTCTTGGGCAGGTTGTTGAGCGCCAGCGTCGCGTCGATTGCGGTGCGCTCGTTGGGACCTTGCGCGAGGATCTTCTTGCCGACGATGTCGGCCGCCTTGAGGATCGGCTTGCCCGGCAGCGACAGGATGCCGAGCGGCGAGACCGGGAACGTGCCGGCGACCATCACGAAATCGTTGCCGCGATTGATGGCGTCGAGATAGGGCAGCCAGGTGCCGAAGCCGATCTCCGCCCCGCCCGAGGCCACCGTGACCGGCGGCGGCGGCGCGTTGGGCCCGCCCGGCAGCGTCTTCACGTCGAGCCCTTCCTCCTTGAAGTAGCCGTTCTCCAGCGCCATCCAGACGCCGGCATATTCGACGTTGTTGATCCAGCCCAGCGCCACGCGCAGCGGCTTGGCCTGCGCCCATGCCGCCGGCGCGGCGAGCCCCACGGCGGCCGCCATCGCGGTGCCCTGCAAGAACTGTCGGCGCTGCATAAATGTCCCTCCCGATTTCCCCGATGACTTTACAGCCGCCTGCAAGGCGCGGGCCAGCCTTCCCTCCCCCGTCTTCGGGAGAGGTGGCGCGGTAATCCGCGACGGAGGGGGTCGGGAGTCATGGCGTTGCATGAACATGCCCCCCTCCGTCCGCGTAAGACGCGGCCACCTCCCCCGAAGACGGGGGAGGGAAATAGAGTAGACTTCGCCCATGAGCACCGGGTTTCTCGAGGACGCCTCGTTCAACCAGTCGCCGCCCTTCGGTGACCTCGATCTGTTCAGCGCCGACCGGCCGCTGGCCGATGCGGCGGCGCGGTACGGGCTCGATCTGAAGGCATTGGCGCGGTGCGGCAAGGACTACGGCTCGGCGGAAACGCTCGATCTCGGGCGTGTGGCCAACGAGAACCCGCCGAAGCTCAGGACGATGGACGGCAAGGGCAACCGCATCGACTTCGTCGAGTTCCATCCCGCCTATCACGCGCTGATGGCCAAGAGCATCGGCTGGGGCATCCACAGCGCCGCGCATGACGGCAGCGAGCCGGCCGGGCCGCTGACCAGCCGCGCCATGCGGCTTTATCTCGCCACGCAGGCCGAGAGCGGCCATCTCTGCCCGATCACCATGACCCACGCCTGCATCGGCGCGCTCAAGGCGGAACCGAACGTGCTGGCGCGGTGGCAGGCGAAGATCCTGTCGCGCGAGTACGACCGGCGGCCGCTGCCGTGGTGGGAGAAGACCGGCGTCACGCTCGGCATGGGCATGACCGAGCGCCAGGGCGGCACCGACGTGCGCGCGAACATCACCCAGGCCGCGCCGCAGGGCGATCATGTCGCGCTGAGCGGCCACAAATGGTTCATGTCGGCGCCGATGTGCGACGCCTTCCTCGTGCTCGCCCAGGGCCCCGGCGGCCTCACCTGCTATCTGATGCCGCGCTATCGGCCTGACGGCAGCCAGAACGCGATCCGCTTCCAGCGCTTGAAGGACAAGCTCGGCAACAAGTCCAATGCCTCCTCCGAGGTCGAGTTCCACGGGGCGTGGGCCGAACGGATCGGCCCCGAGGGCGCGGGCGTGCGCACCATCATCGAGATGGTCAACCTGACCCGGCTCGACTGCGCCGTCGCTTCGGCGGGCCAGATGCGCATCGGCCTCAGCCAGGCGTTGAGCCATATCCGCAACCGCTCGGTGTTCCAGCGCCGGCTGGTCGACCAGCCGGCAATGCGCGCCGTCGCCGCCGACATGGCGCTGGAGCTGGAAGCGCAGGTCGCCCTGGTTTTCCGCCTCGCCCATGCCGTCGATGCGTCCGCGACCGACCCGCGCGAGGCGGCCTATGCGCGCCTTCTGACGCCGGCGGTGAAGTTCCTGGTCTGCAAGAGCGCGCCGGCGATGGTCTACGAGGCGCTCGAATGCTTGGGCGGCAATGGCTACACCGAGGACCTGCCGATGGCGCGGCTCTACCGCGAGGCGCCGCTCAACGCGATCTGGGAGGGTTCCGGCAACGTCATGGCGCTCGACGTGCTGCGTGCCGCCGGGCGGCATCCCGAGGCCACCCTGGACACACTTTCGCGGCTGGTCCGCACCGCCGCGCAGGCCGTCAATGTCGGGCCATTGGCGCAATCGCTCGAGCGCACCCTGAAATCGCCCGACGCCCAACGCCGCGCCCGCTTCCTGTGCGAGGGCCTCGCCCGCATCGCCGCGCTGGCAGCGCTCGTCGAGGCCAATTCGCCGTTCGCGACGCTCTACGGCGACACCCGCCTCGGCGGCCTCCCCTCTTCGCAATTCGGCGCCGCCGAACTCGGCTCCCACGAGACGGCGCTGATGGACCGCGCCCTGGCGGCATGACGCTCGCGGCGTTCTACACCATCGACTGGGCGCTGCGCGGCGCCACGGTCGGGCCGCTGCTGCTGATCGCAGCCGTATTGCTGCGCGATCATCGCGGCTCGACGCCCGCGCGCCTGGCCGTGGCGTTCGCTGTCGGTTCCTCGGCCTACGCGATCTGCGCGGGCCCCGACGCGCACGGCCTGCTCGGCGGCTGCCTGCCGCCCCTGCTGGCGCTGACTGCCGGCAACAACGTCGTCTTCTGGCTATTTGCCGCCGCACTGTTCGACGACGGCTTCCGCCTGCGCCCCTGGCATGGGGCGCTCTGGCTGCTGATGGTCGTCCTCGGCGGGATAGAGTGCGTGGCCGATGCCCGCTGGCTCACGGTCGGGCTGATCGGCAGCTCCTTCGTCTTCGCCGCCCTGGCGGTGGTGCCGACGCTGTCGACCTGGAAGGACGACCTGATCGAGGGCCGACGACGCATCCGCGGATACATCGTGGTCGCCTCGGCCGCCTATACCGCGATCACCGCCTTCGCCAACCTGACCGGCACCCTCCATCCGGCGGCCGGCGCGCCGAACCTGCTGGGCGCCCTTGCGCTGATCGCCATCGTCGGCCCGGCTGCCTGGTCGACCCTCGGCGTCCGGACCGCGCGGGGACTGTTCGCCAGCCTGGGCCCGGCAGCCGCCCCGACGCCGCCACTGCCCCTCGCCGTGGTCGAGCCCGCCCATCCGGCGCCAGCCGAGTCGGTCGACCCGGGCCAGCTTGCCGCGCTCGAACGCGCCATGACCGTCGACCGGGCCTACCGCCAGGACGGCCTCACCATCGCCCAGCTCGCCGACCGGCTCGGGCTGCAGGAATACCGGCTGCGTCGGCTGATCAACCAGGCGCTGGGCTATCGCAACTTCAACAGCTTCCTGAACGTCTACCGGATCGCCGATGCCAAGGCGGCGCTGGCCGATCCCACCCAGGCGGCCGTGCCGGTCCTGACCATCGCCCTCGACAGCGGCTTCGGCTCGCTCGGTCCGTTCAACCGGGCCTTCAAGGCGGAAACCGGCCTCACCCCCACCGAATTCCGGCGCCTGGGCGGCACGAAACCCGAAAACGACCCGCCGATTCCGGATTCGGCGAGCACTTTTCCGAACTCGGCGAGCAGGATTCTGCCTGCGCCGTAGGGTCCGGCCCCAGGTTTCACCCCCTGGAGAGCCCCATGCGTCATCCCCCTCTGCTCCTTGCCCTACCCTTTCTGCTCGCAGGCTGCGACAGCCTCCACCGCGCCGCTCTCGTCGCGACCGGCTATTCGAGCCACCAGCTCTGCTCCGCGACCTTCGTGTCGAAGGTCGACCCGGAGAGCTTCTTCCAGGAGGCGATCAAGCCGGTCGGCGGCCCTGTCGCCTTTCTCCTCAACCGGCGGATCGACCGCGAGCGTGGAGAGGTCTCCACCACCCTGGCAGGGCTGGCCGAGAGCCGCGCCGCCTATCGAGGGGCAGAAGGCTGCCTCGTCCAGGCGGGCGCGCCGCCCGCAAGCCCGCCGGCCCGCCTTCCGCCCCCCAGCCCCAGCCTGCTGCCGGAGATCGCCGGACCGGCGCCCGTCGAGACGACGGATCCGACGATCCGGGCCGCCCTCGACGCGGCCTTCACCGAAACGGCAGGCGAGCCCCAGCGCGGCACCAAGGCGATCGTCGTCGTCCACAATGGCCGGGTGATCGCCGAGCGCTATGCGCCGGGCTATGGCGTCGACACGCCGGTGATCGGCTGGTCGGCGACCAAGTCGGTGACCAACGCCCTGCTCGGAATCCTGGTGCGCCAGGGCCGGCTCGACATGACCGCGCCGGCGCCGATCACCGCCTGGGCCGACCCGAAGGACCCGCGCCACGCCGTCACGCCCGACAACCTGCTGCGCATGAACAGCGGCCTCGATATCGGCCAGTCGCTGACCTCCAGTGCGCGCGACGCCTTCGATCCCTCGGCCCAGATGGTGTTCGAGGAACGCGACATGGCCGGCTACGCCGAGCGCTTCCCGCTCGCCTTCGCGCCGGGCACGGGCTGGAACTACACCAACGGCAACACGCTGCTGCTCTCGCGCATCGTGCGGGACAAGACCGGCGGCACCGCGCAGGGCGTGCTCGATTTCGCCCATCGCGAGCTGTTCGACAAGCTCGGCATGAAGCAGGTGACCCTGGAGCTCGACGCCACCGGCACGCCGATCGGCTCGAGCCACATGCTGGCCAGCCCGCGCGACTGGGCGAAGTTCGGCCTGCTCTATCTCGACGACGGCGTGGCGGGCGGCGAAAGGCTGCTGCCCGAGGGCTGGGTCGACTATTCGGCACGCCTCACGCCGCTCAGCGGGCAGTACGGCTACGGCGCCGGCTTCTGGACCAATCGCGGTGATTCGGAGGGCGCGCGCTATCGCATCGCCGCCGGCATCCCGGCGGACGCCTTCATGGCGCGCGGCGCGCTCGGCCAGTACGTGATCGTCATCCCGTCGCAAAAGCTGGTCGTCGCGCGCTTCGGCATGGCGTTCAACCAGCGCGACGATCTCGACAGCGTCGCCCGGATCGTGCGGGACGTGATATCGACCTTGCCGCGCTCTTGAGAGGTCGAGAATTCCGATTTCATGAGGCCTCGCGCTGGGAGCGGCTCTCCAGAGCCGCGCTCCCAGCTATTCGAACGATCTCACGAACACTTAGGGGGAGCCCTCCCGATGATCCGCCGCCGCAACATCCTCGCCGGCCTCGTCGCCACGGCCGGCAGCCGCCCGGCCCGCGCGGAAGGGCCGGACGCCGATCTCTACGGCGCGCGCGAGGGCTACCCGGTGCCGCCGCGCGGCATCGCCCGGCGCGAAGGCAATCCGTGGGCGCCGCGATATCGGGTCGGCGCCTTCACCCATCTCGACGCGATCTACGACACCCGCCCGGTACGGCGCGCCGGCGAGCCGTGGGCGTTCAAGCGGGCGCCCTTCGAAAACGAGGCGCCGGTGGCCGACTACCTCGCGAGCCATCCGGTCATGGGCTTGCTGGTCGCGCGCGACGACACGATCCTGGTCGAGCGGTACCAGTATGGCCGCACCGAGCACGACAGATTCCTTTCCCAGTCGATGGTGAAATCGATTACCGGACTGCTGATCGGCTTCGCCGTCGCCGACGGGGCCATCGCCTCGATCGACGATCTCGCGGAGAAGTATGTCCCGGGATTGGTGGGCAGCGAATATGGTCGCACGCCGATTCGCGCGTTGCTGAACATGGCCTCGGGCGTGGCGTTCGGCGAGGAGCAAGAGGGCGGCCGCGACCTCGACCGCCTGTGGCGCGGGGTCGTCGCCGGGCTCGGCCCCGCCGGCGGAACGATCGGCAGCCTGCGCCAGTTCGACCGGCGCCTCGCGCCGCCCGGCACGCACCACGCCTATGCCAGCAGCGAACCCGACGTGCTCGCCATGGTGCTGAAGGGCGCCGTCGGCGGGACGGCGTCGGCGTATCTCCAGGACAAGCTCTGGCAGCCGATCGGCAGCGAGGCGGATGCGACCTGGCTGATCGATGCCGAGGGCTACGAGCTCGGGCATTTCGGCTTCTCCGCGACGCTGCGCGACTACGCCCGGCTCGGCCGCCTGCTGGCGCACGACGGTACCTGGAACGGCCGTCCGCTTCTGCCGGCGCACTGGATGATCGATGCCACGTCGGTCCGACCGGAAGATGCCTATCTTCTACCGGGCAAAGCGATGCGCGACTTCGGCTACGGCTACCTCCTCTGGCTGCTGCCCGGCCCCCGCCGCCAATTCGCCCTGGTCGGGGCCTTCGGCCAGCGCATCATCGTCGATCCGCCCTCGAAGCTGGTCCTTGTGCAGACTGCGCTCGACGAAACCGGCGGTGCATCCTGGAAACTGTGGCGGACGCTCGTCGGGCAGTACGGATGATTGCAGTGCTTGACGCTGTCGCCGCCCGCCTCGTCGCCGATCGCGCCGGCGCGGCGCGAGCCCACGCAATGGCCGCTGTTCATGGTCGTGGGGCTGGTCGCTCTCGGCGCGCTCACCTGGGTTTTGAGGCCTGATCTGCTCGGACCGGCCACCAACACCGCACAGCCCACGGCAAGCAAGGCCGTCGATGGCGGCGAAAAGCCCGGCGCAAAGTTCGCCGACCTCTACGAGCACTACGGCGTGGCGCCGATCGACGCCGCCATCGCCGCATCTCCCGCTGTCGATCCGGTGCTAGCCTCCCTGCAGAGGGAGCCATGCGACCGTCAGCTTGTTTACAAGGCAGACCTTGCCCTCGAAAAAGCCCATGCCACGCGTGCCGCTGCCGAGCTGCTGAGAGGCGTCGGCTCCCTCTGTGCAGACGCCCAAGGCGAACTCTATCGGGCGAGCGAGCTTTTCCTTTCGCTCGGCGATTTCGACGCCGCTGCTCGCGCGAGCGGCGACGTCATTCAACGCCAACCCGACGCACAGCGAGCATATTACGTGCACGCGCTCGCGGAACAGGGCCGCCACAACTACGCGGTGGCGCTCGTCGACTTTGTCACTCTCATTCGAGTCCTGCCCGATCTGAAAGCCGTCAAGTCGGAAGTCTTCACGCGCCTTTCGGAGGTCTACGAGAAGCTTGACCGACCTTGCGAGGCGATCACGCCACTCCAGACCTACATGGCGATCGACCCCGAACGGCGGACCGTCCGGCCGCTCGAACGGCGGATCGCCGATCTCGCCGTCAAGGGGGCTGCGGCGCCCGCTACGCACGAGGCACCGCCCGTATCGCACAACGGTCGGCAGGAGTGCCGATCGCCCGAGCCGAGATCAACGGCATTGCGGGCAGCTTCCTGATCGATACCGGCGCCAGCTTCGTGACGCTCTCACCGTCGTTCGCCGCCATGGCGAAACCGACCTACATAAAGGCCGGCCCGGTCGAGCTACAGACGGCCAACGGCAACGCAAATGGCACGCTCGCGACCGTCGATCTCATCACGCTGTCCGGCCTGTCCGCGGCGGGCTTGCCGACGGTGGTCGCGAGCAAGCAACTCGGCGACGGCATCGATGGCCTTTTGGGAATGTCCTTCTTGAGCCGATTCACCATCCTGTTGGAGGATGAACAGCTGAGCCTCACGGCCAGGGCGTTGAAGACCGATCAATGACGACAAGCGCATCTGCCATCGCGCGGCAAAGAACGCTACACTCGCGCAATGACCAAGAAGATCTTCACTGCCTGCCTCGGCACCGAAACCAACACCTTCGCTTCGATTCCCACCGGCCATCAGCTCTTCGAGGACACCTGCCTGTTCCGCAAGGGCAGCTATGGCAAGGACGTGCCGATGTTCGGCGCGCCGCTTGCCGTTTGGCGCACGCGCGCGGAAGCGAAGGGCTGGGAAGTCGTCGAGAGCCTGTGCGCCTTCGCGCAGCCGGCGGGCAAGACGGTGAAGAAGGTCTACGAGGCCTTCCGCGACGAGATCGTCGCCGACCTGAAGGCGGCCATGCCGGTCGACGCGGTGTTCCTGTCGATGCACGGCGCGATGGTCGCCGAGGGCTACGACGACTGCGAAAGCGACGTGCTGGCGCATGTCCGCAAGGTGGTCGGCCCTGACGTGCCGGTCGGCGTCGAGCTCGACCTGCATTGCAATGTCGGGGCGGGCACGATGCGCGACGCCACCGTGCTGGTGCTGTTCAAGGAATATCCCCACGTCGACGTCTCGGAGCGCGCCGAGGATCTGTTCGACGTGATGGAAGGCGCGATCGAGGGCCGTACCCGGCCGGTGATGGCGACCTTCGACACCCGCATGATCGGCGTCTTCCACACCACGCGCCAGCCGATGCGCGGCTTCGTCGACAAGCTTCAGGCGATGGAGGGCAAGGACGGGGTGCTGTCGCTTTCGATCGCGCACGGCTTCCCGTGGTCGGACATCAAGGAGATGAGCAGCCGCATCATCGCCGTGACCGACAACGACAAGGCCAAGGCGGAGACGCTGGCCCGTGAGCTCGGCATGGAGTTCTTCGCCATGCGCGAGGTCACGCAGCCGCCCTATGTCACGCTCGACGCGGCGATGGCGCGCATCTCCTCGCACAACCTGCCCAAGCCGATGGTGCTGGCCGACGTGTCGGACAATGCCGGCGGCGGGGCGGCCTCCGATTCGACCTTCATCCTGCACGAGCTGCTGAACCGGAAGGTGAAGGATGCCGCGATCGCGATGTTCTGGGATCCGGGCGCGGTGAAGCTCGCCTTCGAGGTCGGAGAAGGCGCCGAGCTCGACATCCGCCTGGGCGGCAAGCTCGGGCCGCAGTCCGGCCCGCCGGTCGATGCGCGTGCCACGGTGCTGGCGCTGGGCCGCGAGGTCACGATCCGGTTCGGCGGCCAGCGCAAGGGCGTCAACTCGATCGGCGATGCCGCGGCGCTGCAGATCGACGGTGTGACGGTGATCGTCAACTCCAAGCGCTCGCAGTGCCACAGCCTCGACTGCTTCACCAAGCTCGGCGTCGATCCCTCGACCAAGAAGGTCGTGGTGGTAAAGTCGATGCAGCATTTCCACGCCGCCTATGCGCCGATCGCCAGCGAGGTGGTCTACGTCGCCGCGCCCGGCGCGCTGGTACCCGACTGGTCGCTGCTGCCCTACACCAAGGCCGACAAGACGCAGTGGCCGTTCGTGGCCAATCCACACGCCGCGTAGCGCCCGCGACTCGCCGCCGCGCCCGGCGGCTGATACGGTCCCGCTCGCACGACCGGGGGGAGAGAACGGATGCGAATTGCAGTCGTGGCGCTGATGGCGCTGCTGACGTTTGGTTTCAGCCAAGGTGCATTGGCACAGAACGGGCTGCAGCGCTTCGAACGCGAAGTGAAGCCGCAGCTCGAGTTCAAGAGCTTCACCTATGGCAGCAGCGCAGCACAGGGGCCTTCGGGCTTCGTGCTGAACGACGTAGTGGCCGTGATCCCCGCCGTCCCGGGAACGACCGAAAAGGAAACCACGATCAGGATCGACAAGGTGACGGTCGATGCGCTCGACTTCGATCGCCTGAAGAAGGATTCCTCCCCGGACCTCGCGCCGCGCTTCGCCAAGTTCGCCTTCCAGGGGATGGCGGGAGACGATCAGGCTTTCGCGCTGCTCGCCCCCTACGGCATCTCTAAAGCGCCGGTCGATCTGGCGCTCGATTATCTGATCGACCCGGACAAGAAGGTGCTGACGATCTCGAAGCTCGAGCTCAACCTGCGCGGCCAGTCGCGCATGACTCTGGCCCTGATCATGGACGGCATCGACGACAGGACGAGCCAGGTCGCGACCGCCAAGGACGACGGCAGGCTGCGCACCGCCACCCTCGAGATCGCCGATACCGGCCTGCTGGCCAAGGTCATCCCGGCAATCGCCAAGGAGGAAGGCACGACGGCCGAGGCGCTGGTCGCCATGAGCCTGGTGCCGATCGCCGCCTTCGCGAACGGCCAGGGATCGCCGACCCTCAAGGCGCTCGACGGCGTGGTGTCGTTCCTCACCGACTGGAAGCAGCCCAAGGGGCCGATCAAGATCGCGATCACCCCGGCCAAGACCGCCGGCATGGCCGACCTCGAGAAGGTGATGGAGCCCAACGGCCTCACCACCGTCCTCGGGCTGACCGTAGACTACGCCGGAACGCGCGCCGGGGCCGCGACCGCCGGCCAGCAGGCCGCCGCGCCGGCGGCACCGCCGGCTGCTTCGGGCACCGGCACGCTGACGGCCGGCGAGGCGTGGCTGTCGGTCGTCGGCAATACGCTGACCGGCAAGGTCGACGGCAAGGTCTTCTATGAGTACTACCGCAAGGACGGCACGCTCACCCTGATGGAAGGCAGCGAGCTGACCAAGGGCAAGTGGACGCTCGAGGGCGAGAAGGTCTGCTTCAAGTATCCTGACGAGGACAAGGACTGCAATGCCGTCAGCCGCACCGGCGACGACGTCACGCTGACCGGCGAGAAGGGCAAGGGCCTGCGCCTGAAGCTCCTGCCCGGCAATCCGAAGAACCTGTAGAGACGGTCTTTCATCGGCTGGGACCGCGCCTCTCCGTGGCGCTCATGATCCTGACATGAGCGCCACGGAGTGGCGCGGTCCCAGCCGATGAGGCATGCCGCTTGCATCCCCCCTCCTCCGGGAGGGACACGATGGTCGGGAGCGAGCTGGTTCGGCGAATGAACGAGGGTTACGCGCGGCTTCGGCTCGAAGCGGCGCGGATCGAGGAGCTGCCCATCGAGGTCGAGCAGCTCCGCAAGGCGATCGAGGTCGCCAGCGCGAAGGTCGATTTCGACATCGATCCCTACGACTTTCAGGCGGCCTTGCTGGAACTCTCCGCGGGCGCCGGCAAATGACCGACTGGTCGCGCGCCTCCCTTACCGAAACAGCCGACGCCATCGCCGCCGGCAAGACGACGGCCCGCGACGTCGTCGAGGCCTGCCTCGACCGCATCAGCCGCCTCGACGGTACGCTGAACAGCTTCGTCGAGGTCGACGGTGCTGGCGCGCGCGCCGCCGCTGACGCCGCGGATGCCGCCCAGCGCGAGGGCCGCCCGCTCGGCCCGTTGCACGGCGTGCCGATGGCGCACAAGGACATGTACTACCGTCAGGGCAAGGTCTCGGCCTGCGGCTCGAGGCTGCGGGCCGACTGGCACGCGCCCTTCACGTCGACCGCGCTGCAGCGGCTCGACCGCGCGGGCGCCCTCGATATCGGGCGCCTGCTGATGGTCGAGTTCGCCATGGGGCCGCACGGCTACAATCCGAACTACCCGCAGTGCCGCAATCCATGGAACCCGGACTACATCCCGTCCGGCTCGTCGAGCGGCTCGGGTGTCGCCGTCGGCGGGCGCCTGGTCCATGCCGCGCTCGGCTCCGATACCGGCGGGTCGATCCGCTGCCCGGCCGCCGTCTCGGGCGTGACCGGCCTGCTGCCGACCTATGGTCGGGTAAGCCGGCATGGCGCCATGCCGATGTCGCATTCGCTCGACGTGGTCGGCCCGCTGGCGCGCACCGCGCGCGATTGCGCCCGGCTGCTGGGCGTCCTCGCCGGCGCCGATCCTGCGGACGCCAGCACGCTCGCCCGTCCGGTGCCCGATTACGAGGCCGCTCTCGACGCCAGCGCGCCGCTGCCGACCGTGGGCATCGCCCGGGGCTATTTCGATGCCGGCGTGCATCCCGACGTCGCCAGGGCGCATGTGCAAGCGGCCGACGACCTGCGGCGCGCCGGCTTCACCGTGAAGGATGTCGCCCTGCCGCCCGACCTGCTCGAGGAGGTCGCCGAACTGCATCCTCTGGTGATGAAATCCGAGGGCGCGGCCAACCATACGCCGACAATGCGCGAGCAGGAGGCGGATTACACATTCGAGGTCGGCCATCGCCTGCACGCCGGCTTCTTCATTCCGGCCAGCCATTACATTCGCGCCCTGAAGCTGCGCGGCCAGTACCTGCGCGCTTTCGCGAAGGCGGCTTTCACGCAGGCCGACCTGATCCTCGCGCCGGTGCTGGCGATCCCCGTGCCGACCATCGCCGAGACCACCGGCCGCACCGGGAAGGCCTATCTCGACATGGTCGTGGCGATCACGCGCAACACCAAGGTGATCAACTATCTTGGCCTGCCGGCGATCGGCGTGCCCTGCGGCTTCACGTCGAACGGCCTGCCGACATCGTTCCAGCTCATCGGCCGGCCGCTGCAGGAAGCCGCGCTGCTGCGCGCTGCGGACCGCTATCAGCAGGTGACGGACTGGCATCGCCGGGAACCGGCAACGATTTGAGGAAGCGACGGCAACCAACGGCCGGGCCGGCCGTTGAATGAGGACCAGGTCTTGCAGCATCGCTGTCCGGCCTGAGACGTACCCGACAACCCGCCGTCTCCCCCGGCGGGTTGTTTGGTTTCAGCGCGGCAGCGCCGCTTGCTCGATCGCCGGGGCGATCGTCTTTTCCGCCGCCGTCCGGTCAACAGGATCGAAGCGGCGTTCGAGCCAGCGCTGGGCGCGGTCCCACAAAGTGGTGAGCACCAGGTAGTAGACGGCGGCCGCGGCGAACACTTCGAGCACGTCGAACTTGACCTGCATGATCATCTCGCTGCGGCGCATCAGCTCCTCCATCGAAATGACCGAGGCGATCGAAGTGGCTTTGAGCAGCCCGTTCACCGAATTGCCCAGAGCCGGCAGGATGATGCGCACGGCTTGCGGCAGGATGACCTTGCGCAGTGCCAAGGTACGCGACAGGCCGAGCGCCTTGGCGGCATCGCCCTGCCCCGGCGGCACGGCGAGGAAGCCGCCGCGGATGATCTCGGCCATGTAGGCCGCCTCGTTCAGCACCAGCGTCACGATCACCGAGAGCAGCACGCCGAACTTGATGCCGACCTGCGGCAGGCCGGAATAGACCATCACCATCTGGATCAGCAGCGGCGTGCCGCGGAAGAACCAGATATAGCCGCGCGCCACGCCACTGACCGCCTTGTTCCCCGACGCCCGCAGCAGCGCGATCACCAGGCCGAGCATCAGCCCGCCGGCAAGCCCCACGACCGTCAGGCCCGCCGTGACCAGCACGCCGACGAGGAGGAACTGATTGGTGAGCGCATCGAGGAAGTCGGAGACGACGAAGCCCCTCATGTCATCGATCCAGGCAAACCGAAGGAGGAGATCCCTCCGCTTCGCCTCGCGGAGTTTACCCCGAGGTAATCCGAGGGGCTCGGCTCCGGTCGGGACGACGGGATGTTCTCCCCGTCGTCCCGAGCGGAGCCGAGGGACCTCCCCATGCCGGTCGACGTCACTGCGGGCCCGGGCCGCGGATGGCGAAGGTCTTGCCCGGGGCCTTGGTCAGGCCGAACTTGTCGAACAGCTTGTCGTAGGTGCCGTCGGCGCCCATCGCGGTGAGCGTCTCGGCGACCTTGGTCGCCACCGTCTTGTTGCGGAACATCATGGTGGTCGGCGCGCCGCCCAGCCCTGTCGCGGTGATCTCGATCAGGCCGCGCCGTTCGATCTCCTTCGCGGTCTGGTCGATCAGCACCGCCGTCTCGACCTGACCGGCGCGGAGCGCGGCCAGCACGTCGGTGGCGGTCTTGAAGGTCAGGATCTCGATCGGCTTGGCCCCTTTGGCGGTCGCCTCCTTGTCCTCGCCGCGCAGCCAGCGCTCCTGATAGGAGTTGACCTCGACGCCCGCCTTCTTGCCGGCCAGCGACGCAATGTCGGCGACCTTCGCGGGCGCGCCCTTGCTCACCGTCAGGCTGATCGTCTGCTGCGCATAGGGCACGGTGTAGGCGATCTTGGAGCGCTCCTCGGTCCAGAACATGCCGGTGTTGATGCCGTCGAAGCGGCCAGCGGTGAGCGCGGGCACCATCGGCGGGAAATCCATGCGGATCAGCTCGAGCGGGATGCAGAGGCGCTTGGCGATCTCGCGCATCAGCTCGACATTGAGGCCCTGCAGCTCGCCCTTCTCGTCGACGAACTGCTGCGGCGGCAGGGTCGGGTTGATCGACATCTGCAGCTTGCCCGGCGTGACGAGATCGGAGTCCGCGATCGCGGGCTTGCAGGTCTGCGCGGCGGCCGGCAAGGCGCCGAGGCTGGCGATCGCAAGTCCAACGGAGAGCCAGCGAAAGCGCATGAGAATCCTTCCTTCAGTTCCACGGAGCTGGCGTGATTTGTGCAATAACGGTGCCATGGAACAGATGGACTGGCGCGCCGCCGCCGCTCGCCGCGGCCTCGAAGTCACCGATCTCACCCCGCTCGTCGCCACCCGCATCGACGGCATCGATCTCAGTGCCGGGCTGGATGCCGAGATGACGGCGATCCTCCGCGCTGCCTGCGTCGAGCGCACGCTGCTGCTGTTCCGCGGCCAGACCGGACTCTCGCCCGCCGGCTATCTCGCCTTCGCGCAGCGCTTCGGCGGACGCGCGGACCTGCATTCGCTGCGGCACTACTGCCTGCCCGATCACCACGAGATCTTCGTCGTCGGCAACGTGCACGAGCAGGATGCCAAGGTCGGCTCGCCCAAGGTCGGGCTGAACTGGCACACCGACCACTACCACCTGCCGGAGCCCGGCCTGTTCACCTACCTGCACGCCATCGAGGTGCCGCCCGGGCAGGGCGATACGCGCTATGCCAACGGCATCGCCGCCTACGAGGCGCTGCCCGATGCCAAGCGTGCCGAGATCGACGGGCTGAAGGTGCTGCACAGCCGCGCGCGGCTGTTCAAGAACCTGTTCCCCGAGGCCACCGAGGAGGAGATGGAAGCGGAGCGCCGCAAGATTCCCGACGTCGTCCATCCGCTGGTCCGCACCCATCCCGAGATCGGCAAGCGCGGCCTCTATCTCGGCGGCGAATGGGGCTCGTGCATCGACGGCATGGAAGAAGAGCGCGCGCAGGCGCTCTATGAAGAGCTGCTGCACCACATGATCCAGGACCGCTTCTCCTACCAGCACCGCTGGGAGCCGGGCGACGTGCTGATGTCGGACAATCGCTGCTCGATGCACCGCGCCAGCGAATGGGACGAGGACCACTACGTCCGCCGGCTGCACCGCATCATCATGATCGACGACAAGGTGCCGTACTGACGACAGGCAACTGCGATATTTCAGGCCGTTTACAGGCCGGGGGCACATTGGTATGTTCCGCCCGCGTCGCGGCCGAGAAGGGCCGTTTTCTCGTTTGAGATCAACGGCTTAACCATGAAAATCCTGTCGGGCAACAGCAACAGGCCGCTGGCGGAAGCCATTTCGGTCGAGCTCGGGCTCCCCCTGGTGAAGGCGAACATCCGCCGCTTCGCCGACAACGAGATCTTCGTCGAGATCCTGGAGAACGTGCGCGGCGAGGACGTGTTCGTCGTCCAATCGACCAGTTTCCCGGCCAACGACCATATCATGGAGCTGCTGATCATCATCGACGCGCTGCGCCGTTCGTCGGCCCGGCGCATCACGGCGGTGATGCCTTACTACGGCTATGCAAGGCAGGACCGGAAGACCGGCTCGCGCACGCCGATCACCGCCAAGCTGGTCGCCAACCTGATCACCAACGCCGGTGCCAACCGCGTGCTGACACTCGATCTGCATGCCGGCCAGATCCAGGGCTTCTTCGACATCCCGCTCGACAATCTCTATGCCGGGCCGGTCTTCTCCAAGCACATGGAGGAGACGCTCTCCAACCGCAACCTGACCGTGGTGTCGCCCGACACCGGCGGCGTGGTGCGCGCCCGCGCCATTGCCAAGCGCGTCGATGCCGACCTTGCCATCATCGACAAGCGGCGCGAGCGGGCGGGCGTCAGCGAGGTCATGAACGTGATCGGCGACGTGAAGGGCGCCGACTGCATCCTGATCGACGACATCGTCGATTCGGCGGGCACGCTGTGCAATGCCGCCGTCGCGCTGATGGAACAGGGCGCGAAGTCGGTTTCCGCCTATGTCACGCACGGCGTGCTGTCGGGCGGCGCGGTCGCCCGCGTCGCCGCCTCGCCGATCGAGAAGATGGTGATCACCGATTCGATCATGCCGACCGAGGCGGTGCGCGTGTCGCCGAACATCCGGCCGCTCAGCATCGCGTCGCTGATGGCCGAGGCGATGCGGCGCATCACCGACGAGGCATCCGTTTCGAGCCTGTTCGACTAGGAATTTCAAGAGATCCGGCGATGGGCACCCCTGGAGGCCACGCCGCGATGACAGAGCAACCCAAGGAGAATTGAAATGGCAGAGACGACCAAAGTCGTCGCGAAGATGCGGGACCGGGCCGGCAAAGGGGGCGCCCGTTCCAGCCGTCGCGATGGACTGATTCCCGCCGTGATCTACGGCGACAAGCAACCCCCGACGATGATCGCGGTCGACCCGAAGTCGGTCGAGCGCGAGATGCACAAGGAGGGTTTCTTCAATCACCGCGTCAAGATCGACGTCGACGGCACCGTGGTGGATGCCCTGCCGCGCGACGTGCAGGTCGATCCGGTGACCGACAAGCCTCTGCATCTCGACTTCCTGCGCATCGGCCCCGACTCGATCATCACCGTGCAGGTGCCGGTGCACTTCAAGAACGAAGTGGCCTCTCCGGGCATCAAGCGCGGCGGCGTGCTGAACATCGTCATGCACGAGATCACGGTGCGCACCAAGCCGGACATGATCCCCGAGCTGTTCGAAGTCGACCTGACCGGGCTCGAGATCGGCCATTCGATCCATCTCTCGGCGCTAAACATCGCCGAAGGCGTTCGCGCCGTGACTCGCGACAAGGACCCGACCGTCGCGACGATCGCCCCGCCGACGGTGGTGCGGGAAGCGGCGGCCGACACGCCGGCCGAAGG
>CAMFJT010000115.1 GCA_945957125.1 uncultured Rhodospirillales bacterium
GCCCACTCATGCCCAAACACCCACCCACGGGCACGCCCCTTTGGGGGGGGCGCCCTGGGCGCGGGGGGCGGGGCCCCCCCCCGCGCCTTTTTATTGGGCTGGCTATCCCCTCTGCGCGGCTCTGGAGCGCCGCGCTTCCGGCAATTCGAATAAGCGGGACGACAGGGTCGGGCGAGCTCGCTACGCCCCGAACCGCTCGAGCCGTTCGAGCACGGTGGGGATCTTGTCGTCGCTGACGTTGGCGAAGGCCAGCCGCACGAAGCGCTCCTGGCCCGCGCCGAACATGTCGCCGGGGATGGTGAGCAGGTTCTCCTCGTCGGCCATCCGCTTGGACACGGCCGTCGAGCGCTCCCCGGCGAAGGGGTGCTCGACATAGGCGAAGTAGGCGCCGATGCTGACCAGCCGCCAGCGGTTGGAGCGCGCCAGGCCGTTGCCCAGCAGGTCGGCGCGCGCCTTGAGGCCCTCGGTGTTCTTCCGTGCCCAGGGCAGCAGGTTGCGCAGGCCGTACAGCGCGGCCTCCTGGCCGAGCCGCGGCGGGCAGATCGACACGCAGTCCATCGCCTTCTCGATCTCGGCCATCAGCGCGGCCCCAGCGGTCACGCCGCCGACCCGGTAGCCGGTCAGGGCGAACACCTTGGAGAAGCTGTAGAGGTGGACCAGCGTGCCGCGCCAGCCCGGGTCGCTGAACAGGCCGTGCGGCCGCGTGCCTTCGGGCAGGAAATCCTTGTAGGTCTCGTCGAGCAGCAGGGCGATGCCGCGGCTCCTCGCGAGCTCGAAGAAGGCGTGGATCGTCGCCGGCGGATAGACCGCCCCGGTCGGGTTGTTGGGCGAGATCAGCACGATGGCGCGGGTCTTCGCCGTGATCAGCTTCGCCGCGTCGTCGGCATGCGGTACGCCGCCCGAGCCCGGCCGGAAATCGAGCGACACCGGCGTGACGCCCTGCATGCGCATCCACATATCGTGGTTGAAGTAATGCGGCCGCGGCAGGATGACCTCGTCGCCGGCCCGCGCGATGCTCATCAGGGCGAGGCAGAAGGCCTGGTTGCAGCCAGAGGTGATGCCGACCTCGCCCGGCGCGATCGGCGCGTCGTAGAACGCCGAGAGATGGGCGGCGTACTCCTCGCGCAGCGTGGGCAGGCCGAGGATCGGCGTGTAGCCATGCATCGTCGGGTCCAGCAACCGCTCGCCGAGATGCTGGCGCAGCGCCATCGCCGGCGGATAGCCCGGCACCGCCTGGCTGAGATCGATCAGCGGCCGGTCGGCCGGGAAGGTGCGATCCTGCACCCAGCGCCTCGTCTCGCCGATCGGCGAGGGTTCGACGGCGGCAAGCCAGGGGTTCGCGGCGGGTACGTCACGCATGATCGCTCTCGATTTCACATAGATTTCTTGAAGGACGGTCTCTCACCATCCCGGCCCCTCACGCGACTGTCAAACCGGGTTCGCGCCGGCAAATGGAAAATGCATTGCTTGGGTTGACGCTTATGCATAGCATCCATGTCAAGGCTTGGGTGAAGAGCCACGCCCGCGTCAAACGCGGGAAAGTGTCAGCCGGACGACACGGCCGGCGTACTGGAGGGAATGCTTATGGGTTCGAGGAAAGTTTCTCGTCGTCGTTTTGTCGCGAGCACGACGGCCCTGTCGGCAGTCGCGATTGCCGCGCCGTTCGTGCGCGGCGCCTACGCTGCCGGCAAGCTGTCGGTCGGCTTCTGGGACCACTGGGTGCCCAACGCCAACGGCGCGACTGAAAAGCTGATCAAGGAATGGGGCGAGAAGGAAAAGGTCGACGTCCAGATCGATTTCATCACCTCGCAGGGCAACAAGCTGCTGCTGACCACCGCGGCGGAAGCGCAGGCCAAGTCGGGCCATGACATCCTGGCGCAGAATACTTTCCTGCCGGCGCGCAACGCCGAGCTGCTGGTCCCCATGAACGACGTCATGGACCAGCTCATCAAGGACAACGGCAAGGTCAATGCCACGGTCGAGTATCTCGGCAAGGTCGGCGGCAAGTGGCTCGGCGTGCCGGCCACGGTCGGCAGCCAGATCAAGGGCCCGTGCTCGCGCATCGACCTGCTGAAGAAGCACGCCGGCATCGACATCCAGGCGATGTATCCGGCGGGCGCGGAGCCCAAGGCCGACGCCTGGACGCTCGACGCCTTCCTGAAGGCGGCGGAAGCCTGCCACAAGGGCGGCAACCCGTTCGGCATCGGGCTCGGCACCACGTCGGACAATGTCGACACGATCGGCGCCATCTTCCACGCCTTCGGCGCGGTGATGGTCGACGCCAAGGGTGACATCGTCATCAAGAACGACCAGGTCCGCCAGGCGCTCGACTTCTACAAGAAGCTGATGGCCTTCCTGCCGGCCGACGTGGCGGCGTGGGACGATGCCTCGAACAACAAGTTCCTGGTTTCCGGCCAGGCCTCGATGATCATGAACCCGCCATCGGCCTGGGCGGTCGCCAAGCGCGACGCGCCGCAGGTTGCCGAGCAGTGCTGGACGCACGGCTTCCCGTCGGGACCGAAGGGCCGCTACGCGCCGTTCCTGCCGTTCTTCTGGTGCACCTGGAACTTCAGCAAGAATCAGTCGGCGGCCAAGAGCCTGATGCTCTATCTCTCGCAGGCCTCGTCGGCCGAGAAGATGGTGGTGGCCTCGGGCGGCTACGACCTGCCCTCGTTCGAGAAGCTGACGACCTTCAAGGTCTGGGCGGAGGAGGGGCCGCCGAAGGGCACGCTCTACCACTACCCGAACCCGTACAACCACCAGACCCTCTCGGTCGCCGCGGCGCCCGCGCCGCACAAGATCGCCGAGCAGATCTACAACCAGGGCATCCAGACCCAGATGGCGGTGCGCTACTTCAAGGGCGAGCCGCTGGAGAAGACGCTCGACTGGGCCTCGGGCGAGCTCGAAGGGTTCATGCGCAACTAGGCGCAGGAATACCGGCAGGGCGTCGCCGCCGGCGACGCCCTCGCCGTTCCGCTACCGGCCGCAATCGCACGGAGCCCGCCATGGCCGACGTCGCCGCCCCAAGTTCAATGTCTCTCAGCGGAGACCGCCGCAGCAGCCTGCACAAGCTGATGCAGCGCAAGTCCACCATCGCCTTCCTGATGGCGCTGCCGCTGATCCTGCTGATCTTCGTCCTGGTCGCCTATCCGGCGGGCTACGCGATCTATCTGTCGACCCTCAACAAGTCGATGACCAAGTTCGTCGGCTTCGGCAACTTCGAGTTCCTCTTCAAGCGCGCGACGTTCTGGGACATCGTCTTCCAGTCCTGCCTGTTCGCCATCACCGCCGTGATCTTCAAGGCGCTGATCGGCTTCATGGTGGCGCACTTCGTCCACAACATCCCGAGCAAGGGCCAGCGCAAGTGGCGCGGCATGCTGCTGGTGCCGTGGGTCATCCCGCCGGCCATGAGCACGCTCGCCTGGCTGTGGCTGTTCGATCCGTCCTACAGCGCCTTCAACTGGATCTTCCACCAGTTCGGGCTGGGCTCGATCTCGTGGCTGGGCGAGACCAACTGGGCGCGCTTCTCGGTCATCCTGGTCAATATCTGGGCCGGCGCGCCGTTCTTCATGATCATGTATCTCGCGGCGCTGAAGTCGGTACCCGAGCAGCTCTACGAGGCGGCCTCGATCGACGGCGCCACCTGGTGGCAGCGCATCTGGTACGTGACCCTTCCGATGATGCGCAACATCATCGCCATCACCGCGCTGTTCTCGACGATCGTCACCTTCGCCAACTTCGACATCGTGCGCGTGCTGACGGCCGGTGGACCGCTCACCTCGACCCATCTGTTCGCCACCTGGGCGTTCAAGATCGGCATCGAGAGCGGCGACATCCCGCTCGGCGCGACCGTGTCGCTGTTCATGGTGCCGATCCTCGCGGTCGGGGCGGCCTTCATTCTTCGCGACATCAGCAAGCGTGGGAGCGAGTCCTGATGGCCAACGTCGCGATCGCCGCCGAGGCTCCGGTCCGGCCCAAGCATTACGGCAGCATCAGCCGCGACCGGCGCTGGGCGCTGCGCTGGTCCTACTTCTTCCTGGTGCTGTTCGCCGTCTTCTTCCTGATGCCGCCGCTCTACATGCTGCTGACCTCGCTGAAGACCAGCCAGGAGATCTCGGCGGCGGCCAACCCGTGGTGGGTGTCCAACCCGACGCTCGAGAACTACGCCGCGCTGCTGACCAAGAACGACTTCCTGGTGTTCTTCCGCAACTCCGCGCTGGTCTCGATCTGCGTCGTGACGGTGACGATGCTGATCAGCGTCACCGCCGCCTTCGCCCTCGCGCGCATGAAGTTCTGGGGCTCGGCGACCCTCGCGACCGGCGTGTTCCTGACCTACCTGATCCCCGACACGCTGCTGTTCATCCCGCTGTTCAAGATGTTCGCCTGGGTGCGCGATGCCACGGGCATCGAGCTGATGAACCACTGGTGGACGATGATCATCCTCTACCCGACGCTGTCGGTGCCGTTCGCCACGTGGATCATGATCGGCTACTTCGCCTCGATCCCCAAGGAGCTCGACGAAGCGGCGCTGATCGACGGGGCGAGCTGGTTCCAGACGCTGACCAAGATCTTCATCCCGGTGGCGATGCCCGGCATCATCGCGGCGATGATCTTCAGCTTCACCGTATCGTGGGCGCAGTTCCTCTATCCGCTCGCCTTCACGACCTCGGCCAGCGAGCTGCTGCTGCCGGTCGGCATCGTGACGACGCTGATCAAGGGCGACGTCTTCAACTGGGGGCAGATCATGACGGGCGCCTTGCTCGGCGCGGCGCCGCCGCTCATCATCTACGCCTTCCTCATGGACTATTATGTCGCCGGCCTGACCGCGGGCGCCACCAAAGGCTAGGGCCAAGATTAACGGGGTAATGGACAATGGCTCAGGTAACGTTGCGTAAGGTCGTCAAGAAGTACGACGAGGTGCCCGCGGTACGCGGCGTCGATCTCGACATCGCCGACAAGGAGTTCATCGTGCTGGTCGGGCCGTCGGGCTGCGGCAAGAGCACGACCCTGCGGATGATCGCCGGGCTGGAGGAGATCACCGGCGGCGATATCGCCATCGGCGGCAACGTGGTGAACGACGTTCCGCCCAAGGATCGCGACATCGCCATGGTGTTCCAGAACTACGCGCTCTACCCGCACATGAACGTCTACGAGAACATGTCGTTCGGGCTGAAGCTCAAGAAGACGCCCAAGCAGGTGATCGACCAGCGGGTGCGGCAGGCCGCCCAGATCCTCGACATCACCGAGCTGCTCGACCGCAAGCCCAAGCAGCTCTCGGGCGGCCAGCGCCAGCGCGTCGCCATGGGCCGCGCGATCGTGCGCGATCCCAAGGTGTTCCTGTTCGACGAGCCGCTGTCGAACCTCGACGCCAAGCTGCGCGTTCAGATGCGCACCGAGATCAAGAAGGTGCACCAGAAGGTGCGCACCACGACGGTCTACGTCACCCACGACCAGGTCGAGGCGATGACCCTCGCCGACCGCGTGGTGGTGATGAATGCCGGGCTGATCGAGCAGGTCGGCACGCCGAACGACCTCTACCATTCGCCGGCCACCAAGTTCGTCGCGGGCTTCATCGGCTCGCCGGCGATGAACTTCATCCCCTGCCAGCTTGAGCAGGCAGCCGGCGCGCTGCGCGTGCGGATGGGCGACAAGCTTTCCTTCCCGGTGCCCGAGGGCCGTACCGCGCGCTACCAGCCCCATGTCGGCAAGCCCAACCTGGTGCTCGGCCTGCGCCCCGAGCACATCATGGAGACGCGGCCGCACATCGAGCCGAACCAGCACGATTTCGACCAGCTGATCGACGTCGTCGAGCCGATGGGCATGGAGACGCTGGTCTATTTCACCGTGCAGGGCGTCGAGGTTTGCGGCCGGGTCAATCCCAACGCCGGCGCCGCGGCCCAGCAGTCGATGAAGCTGCGCGCCGACCTCAGCAACATGCACCTGATCGACGACACCACCGGCAAGGTGCTGTAACAATCATTCCCTCCCCCGTCTTCGGGGGAGGTGGCGCCGTCATACGGCGACGGAGGGGTCATGGGCTGCACCTATGTCGTGGCCTATGACCCCTGCGTCGCGGATTACCGCGCCACCTCCCCCGGAAGACGGGGGAGGGCCATTTGAGGGGGAGTGATCGTATGGCTTCGTTGACGGGCAAGATCGCCTGGGTGACCGGTGCTGGCTCGGGGATCGGGCAGGCGGCGGCGATCGCGCTGGCCAAGGAGGGCGCGACGGTGGTGCTGACCGGCCGGCGTCGCCAACCGCTGCAGCAGACCGCGGCAACCATCAAGGCGGCCGGCGGCAAGGCCGACATCAAGCCGGGCGATCTCATGAAGGCGGCGGCGGTCGCCAAGATCGCCAAGGAGATCGCGAAGAAGTACGGCCGGTGCGACATCCTGGTGAACAACGCCGGCCTCAACATCCTCGACCGGAGCTGGGCCAAGCTGACGCCGGCCGGCGCCGAGCAGGTGATCGACGGCAACCTGTCGAGCGCCTTCTACTGCACCTCCGCCGTGCTGCCGATGATGCGCAAGCAGAAGGGCGGCGTGCTGATCCACACCTCCTCGATGGCCGGCCGCAACGCCAGCCTGCTGTCAGGCCCGGCCTATTCCGCGGCCAAGCACGGCGTGGTGGCGATGAGCCACACGATCAACATGGAAGAGTGCGTCAACGGCATCCGCTCCTGCGTGGTCTGCCCCGGCGAGGTGGCGACCCCGATCCTCGACAAGCGGCCGGTGCCGATCACGCCGGCCGAGCGCAAGCGCATGGCGCAGTCCGAGGATGTCGGCGACCTGATCCGCTACGTCGCCTGCCTGCCGCCGCACATCGTGATCAACGAGGTCATGATCAATCCGACCTGGAACCGCGGCTACGTCGCCAACCTCCAGCGCGGCAAGGCCTGACGCCGGGAGCGCGGCTCTCCAGAGCCGGTCATGGGATGAGGCAACGTGAAGGAAGAGCGGCTCTGGAGAGCCGCGCTCCCGGCGCAGCGTGAGGCCGCGCCATTCGGCAAGAGGACAATCGAGTATGACAGTGACCATCAAGGCGAAGGCGCTCGAGTCCTTCGTCGCCGATATTTTCGCGGCCGCCGGCTGCTCGGCGGAAGAGGGCGGGCGCATCGGGCGCTACCTCGTCAGTGCCAACCTCTCGGGCCACGACAGCCACGGCGTCGTTCGCGTGCCGCGCTATGCCTCGCAGAAGAAGAGCGGCACGGTGGTGGCCGACGTTACCGTCGACGTCGTGGTCGACACGCCGGTGATCGCCGTGATCGACGGCAAGTACGGCTTCGGCCAGACCGTGACGCCGCAGGCGGTGCGCATCGGCATCGACAAGTGCCGCAAGAACGGCCTGTCGGCGGTGACCCTGCGCAATGCCGGCCATATCGGGCGGGTCGGCGACTGGGCCGAGATGGCAGCGGCCGAAGGGCTGGTCTCGGTGCATTTCGTCAACGCCTCGGGCAGTGTGCTGGTGGCGCCGTACGGCGGCGTCGACCGGCGCTTCTCGACCGCGCCCTATTGCGTCGGCATTCCGCGGCCGGGCCAGGATCCGCTGGTGCTCGACTTCGCGACCTCGATCGTGGCCGAAGGCAAGGTTCTGGTGGCGAGCCAGGGCGGCAAGAAGATCCCCGAAGGCGCGCTGATCGGGGCGGACGGCAAGCCGAGCGGCGATCCGCACCTGCTCTACGGCGACTACACGCCGACCGGCCCGCGCGACCACAGCAAGGGCACCGGCGCGATCCAGGCCTTCGGCGACCACAAGGGCTCGGGGCTGGCCTTCATGTGCGAGATGCTGGGCGGCTCGCTCGCCGGTAACGGTGCCACCGATCCCAAGCGCGGCCGTTTCGCCAACGGCATGCTGTCGTTCTACGTCGATCCCAAGGTGTTCGATCCCGAGGGCTTCTTCCCGAAGGACGTGGCCAAGTACGTCGACTTCGTGAAGAGCTCGCGCCCGGCATCGGATGGCGGCGAGATCCTGGTCCCCGGCGAGCCCGAGGTCCGCATGCGCCAGAAGCGGCTGGCCGAGGGCGTGCCGCTGCCCGACGACACCTGGGCCGCCATCGTCGAGACCGCGCGCTCCGTCGGCCTCGACGAACGCCGCATCCAGCAGGCCACCTCGCCGTAGCGAGTGGAGGAGTTCTGCCGGGCGCGGCAGTGGCGCGCCCTCGTGCTCCTCCGCCGTCATACGGGGGAGGCTGGCGGGGGAGGCTGGGGGAAAGCCTCGGTAAAGTTCTCTTCCCGTTACGGATCATGATCTGAAATCGGCGATATTGGCGGGGTCGCGTGCCCGACCCGGCCTCCCCCGTATGACGCAGGGCTGTCCGGGGAAAATCGGAGGGAGCCATTGGGTTCATGCTCCTCTCCCCCTATCGGGGGAGAGGAGCATGAAGCGCGGCGACCTTAGTCAGACCTTTGAGTCCTGCGACGGCAGCGAGAGAATAGAATTCCACGGGATTGCGGATCGGCGCCCCACCCCAGCTTTTTCCCCGGACAGCCCTGCGCATGACGGGGGAGGAGGAAGAGCGACGATGTTGGCGTCCCAGGAAGGCCGCGCTCCCAACGGAAGAGGTGGCGGGCAGGTGAAATCCTTCGCCCCGATCGCGCGGCCCTTGCTATAGATTTGCCGGGGGCACGGCGGGGGAGGCCGGCAAGATGTTGACGTTGGTCACTCGCAAGCTCGAGACCATCTATCAGGGCCATCTTCAGGTCGCGCTCGCGCATCCGGCCTTCTATGCCTTCTACATCCTGCCCCTTCTCGCGCTCGTGGTCGCTGCGGGCTGGCTGTTGTGGCGCGGAGAGGCGAAGCGGGCGTTCTGGTGCCTGATCGGCGCCGTGGTGGTCGACTTCCTGTTCTCGTGGGGCGACGACACCTACACCCACATCTATCGCATCGCCGCGCTGACCGACCAGCTCAGGGGCGGCACGATCAGCGCGTTCCTGACCAATCCCAACAACGGCGAGACGCTGGCGACCTTCGTCTACTACAGCACGATCCCCTACCTTCTGCCGGTCCTGCTGAACCTGCTCGGCCTGCCGGCGCTGTTCGCCTTCAAGCTCGTGACGGCGCTCCATTTCGTCGTGCTGGGCTGGGGCCTGCAGCGCCTGATCGATCGCACGACGCCGGCCGGCGCCTCGCGCGCGCGGGTCGAGGCGGGTTACGTCGTCGGCTTCCTGTTCATGAGCGCCAACTATGTCGACGCGCTGTGGTTCGAGCGCGGCTCGCTCGGCGAGCTTTGGGTCTACTGCTTCCTGCCCTGGGTCGTTCTCGGCGCGCTGTCGGCCAACGGCCGCATGCTCGCGCTCTTCCTCTTCCTTCAGCTCTGCGGCCATCCGATCATCGTGGTGCAAACCCTGGTCGCCGAGGTGCTGGTGGCATACGCGCTGGCCGGGCTGAGCTTCGTCGGTCTCGTCCGGCGCGGCATCGTGCCGGTGGCGGCCGCGCTGCTGCTGGCCGCGCCGTTCTGGCTGCCGCAGGCGCTGTGGCAAAGCGAGATCCTGGGACCGGCGAACCTGCCGGCCGACTTCCGCGATTCCTTCCTGACCCTGCCCGCCATGTTCAATCCGCGCAACGAGCGGACCATGGGCCTGTGGCTGCCGCTCGCCGTCCTGCTGCTGCTCTTCGCCACGCGCGCGCGCCTGTCGCTGCGGGCCTGGGTGCCGCTCGCGGCAGGCATCGCGATCATGGCGCTGCAGACAGTTCCCCTCTACGGGGTTGCCAGGCACATCCCGACGCTCGCGCTGTCCCTGTTCGTCTGGCGGCTTGCCTTGCCGGTGGCGTTCCTGCTGTTCGGCGGCCTGCTGATCGGCTGGCGCGAGTTCGCGCCTGCGTTGCACCGGGGGCTCGTGCCGTTGGCGACGGCCTCGCTGGCGAGCATGACGTTCGTCATGCTCGACGTCGCGCCGGGCTTCGTGAAGGACCTCGAGCGGGGGTGGGGAAACGATCGCTTCACGCTCGAGGACTACGATCGCGGCGAGGGCATCTGGGGCGTGCTCGAATATGTCCCGAACTACACCCGGCTGCCGCGCCATTGCGATACCGCCGACACCCGGCGCGTCCTCTACCCCGCGCTGCGCGCCGGGGTGAAGGCCGACGCGCCCTACCTTGCGGTGCGGCGCGCGCCGGTCGGCCTGGTCGAGTACAGCGCCGGCGGCGCGCCCGTCGCGCTGGCGGCCTGCGAGCAGGACCTGGTGCTCGGGCCGCTCGCGCCCGGTGCCGTCGTCACCGTGTCGGAGGCGAAGACCGATCGGCTCAACTATTTCCGCGCCGTCGAGTTCTTCGTCGCGCTGGCGCTGATCTGGTGGGTGATCCCGTTCCGCTGGCTCAGCCTCGAACCCGGCGTCCGCGCCGGCCGTGTGGGGGCCAACGGCTGACTTCCGCGAGGGCGCGCCGCTCCAGGGGCGTGCCCTCGGCGCAAGATCTCACGCCTCGATATTCAGGCGGGGGAAGCGGGGCAGGGTGCGGCCGCCATCCATGACGATGGAGCGGCCGGTGACGAAGTCGAAGTCGGTCGAGCAGAGCCGCGCCACCATGCGACCGACCTCTTCCTCGGTCACCAGCCGGCCGAGCGGCGTGCCGGCGATCGCCGCGGCCTTGTAGGTCGGCATGGTGTCGGTGCGGGCGCTGGCGATCTGGCTCGGCACGACGGCGTTGACGGTGATCGTCGGCGCGAGCTCGAGCGCCAGGCTCTCGGTGAGATGGAGGAGGGCGGCCTTCGCCAGACCGTAGACGGAATGGGTCCGCACGAAGCCGGACGTGGCGCCGAGATTGACGATGCGGCCCCATCCCTGCCGCTCCATTTCCGGCGCCACCCTCTGCGCCAGCAGCCAGGGCGCGCGGAGATTGGCCGACATCACCTGGTCCCAGCTGTCCGGCCTCAGGATGCGCAACGGTGCATCGGAGAAGGGGCCGGCGTTGTTCACCAGGATCGAGACGGGCCCCAGCGTCTGCTCGACCTCGTCGACCAGCGCGGCGCAGGCCTCGGTCTGGGAAAGGTCGGCCTTGAAGGCCATGGCCGTACCGCCGTTCTTCCTGACCCCGCACGCCACCGTCACCGCGTCGGCGATGGCCGAGCGGCAGTGCACGGCGACCTTCGCGCCGTGGCGCGCCAGCTCGCACGCGATCGCGACGCCGGCGCCGGACGACGAGCCGGTCACCAGCGCGACCTTGCCGGCGAGGACGGCGAACTCGTTCACGGATCGACGAGCACGGTCCAGACCGACCGGGTCTTCGCCCTGTCGAGATATTTCTCGTAGAGCTCGTCGATCAGGTCTGCGCCGACCGTCTTGATCTCGGCCTCGTACGCGGCGCGGTCGGTGACCTCGATGCGCTCGAGATAGTGCCACGGGCCGCCTTCCAGCGTGCCGACGACGTCGGTCAGGCGGTGCGTGCGGTAGGACACGATGGTCTTCATCTTCGCCGCGACGGCATAGTCGACCTCGCGCTCGTACTTCTCGTAGACCTCGGGGTCGACGCCGGGCTTGAGCGCGGCGAACACGTATCTCACGATGGCCATGGCTCTCTCCTACGGCTCGACCAGGTCTGACCACAGCGCGACCGTCTTCGATCGGTCGAGCCACTTGCTGTAGAGCAGGTCGAGGAATTCCTTGCTGCCCGAGGCCGCCTGCTTCTCGTACTCGGCCCGGCTGGTGACCTCGATGCGCTCCATGAAATCCCAGGGGCCGCCCTCGATCCCGGGATCGAGATCCTGGATGCGATGGGTGCGATAGCTCACGATCGAGGGGTTCTGCGCGGCCTTCACGTAGTCGACCTCGCGCTCGAACTTCTCGAATTCGTCGAGCGAGACGCCGGGGCGCACCTTGACGAGGACATAGCGGACGACCGTCATCGGTTTCTCCTCCTTCGAATGTCGATCACACCAGGTGGCAGGCGGCGAAATGGCCGGGTGCCACCTCGCGCCACGGCACCGGCTCGGCGCAGACCGGCCGGGCCATCGGGCAGCGCGCGCGCAGCCGGCAGCCGGTCGGGATGTCGATCGGACTGGGAATCTCCCCGGCCAGCACGAACGGATCGCGCGGCGCATCCGGATCGGGCACCGGCACCGCCGCGAGCAGCGCGCGCGTGTAGGGATGGGCGGGACGGTCGAACAGGGCGCCGGCGGGCGCCTGCTCGACGATCACGCCGAGATACATCACGGCCACGCGCGAGGCGAGGTAGCGCACGGTCGCGAGGTCGTGGGAGATGAACAGATAGGAGAGGCCGTGCCGCTGGCGCAGCTCCTCGAGCAGCAGGATCACGCGCGCGCGCAGCGAGACGTCGAGCGCGGAGGTCGGCTCGTCGAGCACCAGCAGGCGGGGATTGGTCACCAGCGCGCGGGCGATGTTCACGCGCTGGCGCTGGCCGCCCGACAGCTCGTGCGCGTAGCGGTCGGCGAGGTCGGCGCCGAGCCCGACCTCCTCGAGCACCGCCTCGGTGCGCGCGCGCCGTTCCGCCGCGCTCATCCGCGTGTGCAGCTTGAGCGGCTCGCCGACCATGCGCCGTACGCTCAGCCGCGGATTGAGCGAGGCGGTGGGGTCCTGGAAGACCATCTGCAGGTCGGGCCGCACCGCGTTGAACGCCCCGTCGCCGAGCGTCGCGATCTCCTGCCCGTCGAAGCGGATGCTGCCGGCGGTCGGCGCCACCAGCCGTACCAGCGTGCGCGCGACGGTCGACTTGCCGCAGCCCGATTCGCCCACCAGCCCGACCGTCTCGCCGGCATCGACGGTGAAGGACACGCCGTCGACGGCGCGCACCACGGGCGGCTTGCCCTCCTTCAAGGCGCGCAACCACGCCGCCGGGCCGCGCAGCGGGAAGTGGGTCTTCAGATCGGCGACCTCACACAGGGGCGGCACGACCGTCCTCCACCGCGAAGCAGGCCACGAAATGATCGGGCGCCACCGGCGTCATCGCCGGCTTCTCGCGCCGGCAGCGCGCCTCGACCCACGGGCAGCGTCCGGCATAGCGGCAGCCGGCGGGCGCGTTGAGCAGCGACGGCACCGCGCCGGGCACCGGCTCCATCACGATCTCGCGGTCGATGCGCGGGATCGAGCGCACCAGCGCGCGCGTATAGGGATGGGCGGGATGGCGGAACAGCGAGCGCACCGGCGCGACCTCGACGACCTGGCCGGCATGCATCACCGCGACCCGGTGGCAGGTCGTAGCGACGACGCCGAGATCGTGGGTGATCAGCAGGATCGACGCGCCGGTCCGCGCGCCCAGCTCGCGCAGCAGGTCGAGGATGCGCGCGGCGGTCGACACGTCGAGGCCGGTGGTCGGCTCGTCGGCGATCAAGAGGCGCGGCGAGGTGGTGAGCGCCATGGCGATCATCACGCGCTGGCACATGCCGCCGGAGAACTGGTGCGCATACTGGCGCGCGCGGCGCTCCGGCTCGGGAATGCCGACCAGGGTCAGCATCTCCAGCGCGCGCTTGCGGCTCTCGGCCGGCGACAGGCCGGCATGGAGCTGGAACAGCCGGGCGACCTGCTCGCCGACCGTGATCAGCGGGTTGAGCGAGGTGCGCGGGGTCTGGGAGATCATCGCGATCTTCGCGCCGCGGATCTTCTGCAGCTCGTCCTCCGGCACGCGCGCGAGATCGCGCCCGTCGAACAGGATCTCGCCGCCGGCCTGGCGGCCGGGCTTGCGCACCAGGCGCAGGATCGCCGTCGCGGTGACGGTCTTGCCCGAACCCGATTCGCCCACGAGGCCCAGGATCTCGCCCTCGCGCACCTCGAAGCTCGCCGCGTCAACCGCCTCGATCTCGCCGCGGTCGCTGGCGAAGCGGACGGTGAGGTCGCGCACGTCGATCACCGGCATCGCGCTCATCGCACGCCCCGCATGCGCGGATCGAGGAAATCGCGCAGCCCGTCGCCGACCAGGTTGAAGGCCAGCACCATGACCACGATGGCGAGGCCCGGGAAGAGGAACAGCCACCATTCGCCGGTGACGATGTATTGCGCGCCTTCCGCCGTCATCGAGCCCCATTCGCTTTGCGGCGGCTGGATGCCGAGGCCGATGAAGGACAGCGCCGACATGGTGAGCAGCGCGTAGCCCATCGCCAGCGTCGCCTGCACGATGATCGGCGGCAGGCAGTTGGGCAGCAGGTGGATGAACATGATCCGCCAGGCCGGATTGCCCACCACGCGGGCGGCGTCGGCGTACTCCATCTCGCGGATGCGGAAGATCTCGCCGCGGATCAGGCGGAGATAGTTGGGGATCTGGGTGATGGCGATGGCGAGCAGCACGTTGCCGACGCTGTTGCCGAGCGCGGCGGTGATCGCCATGGCCAGGATGAAGGCGGGGAAGGCCATCACCGAATCGACGCAGCGCATGACGAGCAGGTCGACCAGGCCGCGATAGTGGCCCGCGATCGCGCCGATCGCCGAGCCGATCGCCAGCGCGATGGCCGTGGCGCCGAACGTCACCGTGAGATCGACCCGACCGGCATGGATGATGCGCGAGAGCAGGTCGCGGCCGTAGATGTCGGTACCGAGCCAGTGATGCCAGGACGGCGCCTGCAGCGCGGCCTCGGCATCGGTCGCGTCGGGCTCGAAGGGCGCGATCCAGTCGGCGCCGAGCGCGGCCACGATCATCGCCGCGATGATGGCGAGCGCGATCGAGGACAGCCAGTTGCGCCGGATGCGCAGCCAGACGAGCCGCATCGTCGTCGCCACGGGCCGGGTCAGCGGGATCGGAGGATGGGCGGCGTCGGCCATCAGTCGAGCCGGATGCGCGGATCGATCAGGCCGTAGACCATGTCGATCACGAAGTTCACGACGACGTACAGCACGGCGACGAACAGGACGAAGGACTGGATCGGCCCGGAGTCCTTGGTCATCAGCGAGGTGATGGCGTAGTTGCCGATGCCCGGCCAGGCGAACACGCTCTCGACCACCGCGTTGCCGGCCATGAGGAAGCCGAACACGATGCCGAGGATGGTGATGACCGGGATCAGCGCATTCTTCAGCGCATCGCCGTAGATCACCTGGCGGCGCGGGATGCCCGCGGCCCAGGCCGACTTGATGTAGTCCGATTCGAGGATCTCGAGCATGGTCGAGCGCACCATGCGCGCGATCGGCGCCATGACGCTCAGCCCCAGCGTGATGGCCGGCAGCATGAGCTGGTGCAGCGACGAGCCCAGCGTCTTCCAGTTGCCGGTCAGCAGGCTGTCGATCACGTAGAGGCCGGTGATCGAGGTCGGCGGCTCGAGGCCCGAGCCGAGGCGGCCGAGCGGAGGCGGCGCCACGCCCAGCAGGAAGAAGAAGAAATAGAGCCCGAGCAGGCCGGTCCAGAACGTCGGCATCGCCACGCCGGCGACGCCGACGATGCGCCCGATATGATCGACCGCGGTGTCGCGATGCACCGCCGACTGCACGCCGAGCGGGATGCCGATCAGCAGGGCGATCAGCAGGCTGGCCAGGGTGAGCTCCAGCGTCGCGGGCAGGCGCTGGCGGAAATCCTCGAGCACCGGCCGTCCGGTCGAGGCGCTCTGGCCGAGATCGCCGCGCGCCACGCCGGAGATGTAGCGCCAGTATTGCACCCAGGCCGGCTGGTCGAGGCCCATCTCCTTCTCCAGCTCCTTCACCACCTCGGGCGAGACCAGCGGTCCGGCCTTCACCACCGCCGGGTTGCCCGGCAGCACGTAGGTGAGCGTGAAGGTGATGATCGTCACGCCGAGCAGGGTCGGGATGACGAGCGACAGCCGACGCAGGAAATAGCCGAGGAAACCCACCGTGCCGTCTGCCGGCTCAGCCGGTCTTGAGCGAGGAGAAGCGCTCGAACGTGTCCCAGCGCTTCTCGACGCCGACGATGTCGTTGCGCATCACGCGGGTCCAGTTGTCGTACCACAGCATGCCCCAGACCGCGTCGTCGATGACGATCTTCTGGGCGGCCTTGGCTGCGGCGAGGCGCTTGTCGTTGTCGGTCTCGAGGTAGTTCTCGTCGAGGATCTTGTCGAGCGCGGGGTTCTTGTAGAACGCCGTGTTGGTGCCCTTCGAGGTCGAGTGGAACAGCGGCACCATGTGGAAGAACGGATCGTTGACCCACGACTGCCAGGTCTCGATCGAGAGCTGAAGGTCGCCCTTGGTCGCGAGCTGGCGGAAGGTGGCGTCGGTCTGGCGCGTGATGTTGATCTTGAAGCCGATCTTCTCCAGCTCGCGCTGGATCCACACGGCGGCTTCCTCGTGCGGCTGCCATCCGATGCGCACGGCGAGGTCGAGCGTGACCGGCGTGGCGACGCCGGCCTCCTTCATCAGCGCCTTGGCCTTGTCGAGGTCGTGCTTGTAGGGCGACAGGCTTCCGTCATGGCCGGGCGTGAGGGACGGGACCGGCGACTTCATTGCCGAGCCGTAGCCCATCAGCACGTTGGGCACGATCGCGGCGACCGGGATGGCGTAGTTGATCGCCTGGCGCACCTTGACGTTGTCGAGCGGCGCCTTGGTCTGGTTCATCGCCAGCCAGTGGCAGGTCGTGTCGGGCACGCTGACGATGCGGAAGTCCTTCTCGTTCTCGAACGGCTTGATGTTGCGCGGCGAGAGGCCCGGCCGGCCGATCACCAGGTCGATCGCCTTGCGCTTGAGCAGCAGCACGCGGTCGGCCTCGTTCGGCACAAACTTCAGCACGATCTTCTGGAACTGCGGCACGCCGCGCCAGTGGTCCTTGCGCGCCTCCAGCACGACCTCGACGCCCGGCGTGTTGGTGGTCAGCGTGTACGGGCCCGAGCCCGCCGCGTTGCGCTTGGCCCAGTCGGCCGCCCACGGGTCCTTCTCGGTCGCGTTCGGCTTGACCAGCTCGGGGTCGAGTGCGGTGATAGTCATCAGCGACAGGAAGTTCAGCACCATCGGCTGCGGCGTCGGGCCCTTCATGTCGAGCGCGACGGTCATCGGATCGCGCACCACGATCTGCTCGGGCGCGGTGACCTGGATCATGCGCGGCATGATGAAGCGCATGTAGCCCGGCGACTGCAGCGCGCGGTCGAGCGAATATTTCAGCGCGGCGGCGTCGACCGGCCGGCCGCTGGGGAACTTCATGCCCGGCCGGACCTTCAGCACGATCGTCGCGCCGTCGCGCTCGAAGCTCCAGGATTCGGCGAGGCTGCCTTCGAACTCGTTGGGGAAGGAGCGCGACACGCCCTTCATCCCCTCGACCGGCCGCACCTTCCAGCCGACCACCGGATCGTACAGGTTGCACTGCACGGCATAGCCGCCGACCGACTTGAAGACGTGCGGGTCGAGGCTGTCGATGTCGGTGTCCCAGGCGACGGTCAGCGTCGAGCTGGTCTGGGCGAGCGCGGGCAGGGCACCCAGGCCGCCGAGCGCGGCGGCGCCGGCTCCCGACGAGAGTTTCAGGAAAGTCCGCCGATCCGCCTTGCTTCCCATGACGCTGTCCCTCCAAGCCCCGACGCATTCAACCCATAGCGTTCCACTCTTGTCAATCTAACATGGATTTATGGAACGATCTGAGCGCGAGAATACGGCTCCTGCATCTTTCGGGCCATTCGAGATTGTTGCCGTTCCAATAAAACCGCGATAGCGTCGTCAAAATGGAACGCGGTAACCCTGAATGAACTCCGTCGATAATGTTGCGAAGGTGCTCAGGCTGTTCACGCCGGATCGTGGCGTGCTGTCCGTGACCGAAGTCTCCCAGCTTCTCGGCCTCGCGAAAAGCTCGACCTCGCGCCTGCTGAAGGCGATGGCGCAGGCGGGCCTTCTTGCCGTGGCGGGGCAGGGCGCCGGCTACTCGGTGGGCAATCTGATCTTCGAGACCTCGCGTCGTCATCGCGCCCATTCGACGCTGAGCGTGATCGCCGACGAGGCGCTGGCGCGGATCGTCAAGGCGACGGGCCACACCGGGTACATCGCCATGCTCGACGGCACCGAGGTGCTCGGCCTGCGGATGCGGCCGGGCAGCAAGCCTCTGCGCGTGGTCACCTCGCCCGGCGATCGGCTGCCGGCGTTCTGCTCGTCGACCGGGCGGGCGATGCTGGCGCGGCTCGACGACCCGGCCGTGCGGGCGCTCTATCCGGCGCCGCTGCAGCCGCCGTCGCCGAACGCGCCGCAGACGATCGACGATCTGCTCGCCGCGCTGGCGACGGTGCGGGAGAAGGGCTGGTCGCTGGCGACCGACGAGATCCTGCCGGGCGTCGAATCGATCGCCGTGTGCGTCGACGATCGCGAGAGCGGCGAGAGGGTCGCGATCTGCCTCTCCTATTCGGCGGCCATGATCTCGGCCAACGAGAAGTCGCGCATCGTCACGCTGCTGATGCGCGCGGGCTGCGAGGTCGGCATGAAATTCGACGACGAGCATTGGTCGGCCGCCCGCTTCGCCGCCTTCGCCGCGCCGTCCTTGAACGAAGCCGCGTAAGGAGCCGCTTTCCATGTCTCTCGAACTCTTGATGCTCGGCAACGTGCCGATCCCGCAGATGGTCGAGCGCGCCCGGCTGGCCGAGGCCAGCGGCTTCGACGCGCTGTGGGTCGCCGACGAGCGTTTCTACCGCGAGGTCTATTCGACCCTTGCGATCCTCGCCCAGCACACCACGAGGGTGAAGCTGGGCACCTGCGTCACCGATCCGTTCGCGCGCCATCCGGCGCTGACGGCGATGGCCATCGCCACGCTCGACGAGATCTCCAACCAGCGTGCCATCCTGGGCGTCGGTGCCGGCATTTCCGGCTTCCCCGAACTCGGCATCGTGCGGCGCAAGCCCGCTGCGGCGATCCGCGAGATGATCGAGATCGTGCGCGGTCTGCTCAAGGGCGAGGCACTCGACTACAAGGGCGACGTCGTGTCGTTCCACGACGGCAAGCTCTCCTTCAAACCGGTGCGCGCCGACATCCCGATCTATGTCGCGAGCAACGGCCCGCTCGGCCAGCGCGTGACCGGCGGCATCGCCGACGGCGCGATCATGGAAGGCTGCGGCAATGTCGAGGAGGTCAAGGCCTTTCGCGCCATCCTGGCGGAGGGTGCCAGGCGCAAGGGACGCGATCCGTCCGCGGTCAGGGTGATGCTGCGCCTCAATGCCTGCGTCTCGCCGGACGGGAAGAAGGCGCGCGACGGCGTGCGGCTCGGCGTGGCGCGCATGCTGGCGGCAGGCCGCCTGAAGTTCATGACCGCGGAGAAGCAGGGGCTGCTGCTGACCGACGAGCAGATCGCGCCCTTCGCCAACGTGCGCTACGCCGACGGCGCGGCGCCCTACACGCCGCTGCTTCCGCTGGTCACCGACCGGCATGTCGATTCCTTCACGCTTGCCGGATCGCCGGACGAGGTCGCCGAGCACATGAAGACGCTGCAGGCCGCCGGCGCCGACGGCTTCATCGTCATGCCGCTGCCCTGCGAGGGCACGACGGCGGAACAGACGCTGGTCGCCCTCGGCAAGGACGTCTGGCCGAAGGTCAAGCCGTGAGCGGCGGCGGGGGCCGGGAGCGCGGCTCTCCCGAACCACTCGAGGGGTGGGGCAAGCGGGAGAAAGAGCGGCGCGGGGGAGCCGCGCGCCGGCCAGAGCATGACAGG